>PLEH01000115.1 GCA_003136395.1 Phenylobacterium sp. | reverse complement strand
CACCAGCGCCAGCACCTCGTCGCACCACATGGCCGGGTTGCGGGCCGGCGCGAAGCCGTCGAGGAACCAGGCGTCGGCGCGGCCGGACCAGGCCGCGAGCGCTTCGGCCGCCTCGCCCACCGACACATCGAGGACGACGCCGAGCTCGGGCAGCTCGACCCGATGCGGCCCGCGCGCGCGGCCGGGCCAGCGGTCGGTCAGGCGCGCGGCGAGGTCGGCGAACTCAGGCCAATGGGCCAGCGCGCGGCGCGCCTCGTTCGCGCTGAGCGGGTGGGCCTCGACGGAGAAGATCTGAAGCCGCGCCTCATGCGGCCGCCTGTGCGCCCAGAGCTCGATCAGGGCCACGACGTTGAGGCCGGTTCCGAACCCCAGCTCGCCCACCACGAACCGGTCGCGGCCGGTCCATGCCTGCGGCAGTCCGCAACCGTCCAGGAACACCGCGCGGGCCTCGGCCAGGCCATCCTCGGCGGAGAAATAGACGTCGTCGTAGCGCCGCGAGCGCGGCTGGCCGTCATCGCTCCAGGTGAGCGGGCTTTCTAGGTCTTCGTCGCGCATCGCCGACAGGATAGCCGTCCCGCCACAAAAGAGGGCCGCCACAAAAAGGAGGCGCCACGAAAAAGGGCCGCCAACTGGGGACGGCCCTCCCGTTCGCCCAAGGCGAAACGAAACCTACTTCTTGGCGGGCTCGGCGGCCGGAGCGGCAGGGGCGGCGGGCGCGGCCGCGGGCGTCGCTGCGGAGTCGGCCTTGGTGGAGTCGGCGGCGGCGGCGGCGGCCGCGGTCGCTGCGGCCTGGGCGGCCTCGGCGGAAGAAGCCGCGGAAGTGGCGGCGGGCGCGGCGTCAGCGGCCTTGTCGGCGGGCTTGTTGCAGGCGGCGACCGAGAGGACCGTGACGGCGGCGCCGGCGACCAGCAGCTTGCGGACGAGTTCGGTGTTCATGGGGAATCCTCGGCTACGACGTGGCGTGCGCTCGTGGCGGCGCGCACAGGACTATGCGCTACTTCGCCGCCGGGACAACCCCGGACTTCACGGCTTCGTGATCACATTTTCGCCCATCGTGCGGAGCCGAGAAGCCCGCGCGGCGGGTCCTTAGGCGGCGGCGGGCGCGCCCTCGGCCGGGATCGCCGACAACGCCTCTTCCAGCTCCAGGAAGCTGGGCTGGGCGCCGGAGGGCACGTTTCCGCGGCCGATCTCGACGGAGATCTGGGCGGCGTTGCCGTGCAGGTGGGCCACCAGCACCGACTGGATGATCTTGTAGAAGGAGCCTTCTTCTTCGATCACCGCGGCCATGCGCGCGGCCATCGGGCCGACCAGGCCATAGGCCAGGAACACGCCCAGGAAGGTGCCGACCAGCGCCGAACCGATCATCTCCCCAAGGACGGCGGGCGGTTCGGTGATCGCGCCCATGGTCTTGATGACCCCCAGCACGGCGGCGACGATGCCCAGGGCGGGCAGGGCGTCGGCGGTCTGGGTGAGCGCGTGCGGCGCCTCCAGGGCCTCGTGATGGTGCTTCTCGAGCTGGTTTTCCATCGCGTCTTCGACCTGGTGCGGGTCTTCCAGGTTCATGGTCATCATCCGCAGGGTGTCGCAGATGAAGTCGACGGCGAAGTGGTCCTTCATGATCCTCGGAAAGCGCGAGAAGATCGAGCTCTCCTTGGGCGTCTCGATGTGGCTTTCCAGGGCGATGACGCCCTTGGACTTCATGGTCTTGGTGAGCAGGAACAGCAGGCTGAGCAGGTCGCGGTAGTCGCTGGGCTTCCACTTCGGGCCCTTGAACACCTTGCCCATGCCGGCGCCCAGACTCTTGAGCACGGGCAGCGAATTGGCGGTCAGCAGGGCCGCGGTGGCCGCGCCGGCGATCGTCAGCATCTCGAAGGGCAAGGCGCCCAGCACGACCGCGATGTTCCCGCCGGACATGATGAAGCTGCCGAACACGCAGGCGAACAGCACGACGATGCCGATTATCTGGAACATGGGGTCTCCCGCAGGTCCGGGCACCTTGGCTGTTATTGCTTAATTTCGAGTGGACGGGGGCTTCAGGTTTGCGCGGCGCGGCGTCGCGGCCTAATCCGCGAAATATGGTTTCGGACAGCGCCCCGGCCGGCCCCGCTCAGAGCACGCTGCCCAAGCGGGCCGTGGCGATCATCATCGGCGTCTCGGCCGCCACGGCGCTGGGCAACACCGGCCTGATCTCCGTCCTGCCGGCCATCGGCCGTTCGATCGGCATTCCCGACGAGATGGTGGTGGCGATCTTCTCGCTGTCGGCGATCATGTGGGCGGTGGCCTCGCCGTTCTGGGCCCGCGCGTCGGACCGGTTCGGGCGCAAGCCCCTGATGATGGCCGGCCTCGCCGGTTTCATGGTCTCCATGATCCTCTGCGGGGCGGTGGTCAGCGCGGGCCTGCGGCACCTGGCGACGCCGCTGATCATCTTCGTGCTTTTCCTCCTGAGCCGTGCGCTCTTCGGCCTCTTCGGCTCGGCCTCAAACCCGGCGACCCAGGCCTATGTGGCCGACCACACCCCGCGCGAGCAGCGCACCCAGTCGATGGCCATGCTGGCCGGCGCCTTCGGCATCGGCACGGTGATCGGTCCGTTCCTCGCGCCGCTGTTCATCTACCCGGTGGTGGGTCTGGCGGGGCCGCTTTTCACCTTCGCCCTGATCGCCGCGGCCATGCTTTTCACCGTCTGGCGCTATCTGCCGGAGAGCGTGCGTCTTCCGCCGCCGGCGGGCGAGCCGGAAGACACCGGATCCACCATGCCGTCGGGGCCTATGTGGCGCGATCCGCGGGTGGTCCCCTTCCTGATCTACGGTTTCATCGTCGCCACCTGCCAGACAGCGCAGCAGCAAACCCTGGGCTTCCTGATCATCGACAAGCTCGGCGTCTCGCCGCTCGCCGCCCAGCACCCGATCGCCATCGCCATGGCCTTCGGCGCGGTGGCGGGCCTGCTCGCCCAATGGGGCGTGATCGGGATGTTCGAGATGACGCCGCGCCAGCTCCTGCGTTGGGGCGTGGCCTGCGCGGCGGCCGGTAACCTGCTCGTGGCCGTGGCGCACGACTACTCGACCGTGGTGGCCGGCTATGCCCTGGCGAGCCTGGGGTTCGGCTTCGCCCGGCCGGGGTTCACGGCCGGCTCATCCCTGGCGGTGACCTGGCGCGAGCAGGCCCGGGTGGCCGGCGCCATCGCGGCGGTCAACGGCATCAATGCGGTCTTCGCGCCCGCCTTCATGGCGCTCTACCGCACGCACCAGTCCGCGCCGTTCCTGCTCAACATGGCCCTGATGCTGGCCATGCTGGCCTACGCTTTCCTGAGCGGGCCCCTGCGCAACGCCGACGCGGAGCCGGCCACGCGGGCGGACACCGCGATCGCCACCCTGGAAAAGAGCGACGAGGGCGGGACCTAGCTCCCTGCGGGTGCGGGCGTGGGTGCGCTTTGGGCCGCGCTGGTCTCGGCCTTCAGCTTCTCGACCATGGCGGGCGACAGATAGCCGTCGGCCGTGACGCCACGCGACTTTTGCCAGGCGCGGAGCGCCGTGCGCGTGCCCATGCCCACCACGCCGTCCGGGGTTCCCGGACTGAAGCCCAGGGCGATGAGCGCCCGCTGCGCGGTCATCCGGTCGGTAAGCGACAGCGGCGCCTCGGCGGGCCAGGGCTTCACCAGCGGCCCCTCGCCGGCGATCCGGTCGGCCAGCAGGCCCACGGCGAGCGCATAGGCCACGGAGTTGTTGTACTTGCGGATCACGAAGTGGTTCGGGAACAGGAGGAAGACCGGTCCCATGGCCCCGGCCGGCGCGAGCAGCTGCGCCTCGGCGGTCTTGTCAGCGTCGGTCCACGGCAGGCCGTCGGCGCGGGTGACACCGAGCGCCGCCCAGGCGTCCGGCGTCAGCTTCGGGCCCTCGCTCATGGAAAAATCGAAGTCGGCCGGGACGGTGACCTCCCGCGCCCAGCTCTGGCCCCGCACCCAGCCGCCCTTGGAGAGCAGGCTCGCCGCCGAGGCCAGGGCGTCGGCCGGCGAGCCCCAGATGTCGCGCTTGCCGTCCCCGTCGCCGTCCACGGCGGTGGCCAGGTAGGAGGAGGGCGTGAACTGGGTCTGGCCCATGGCCCCGGCCCAGGAGCCCTTGAGCTGGGCCCGCGTCGCCTCGCCGGAGCCGATGATCCTGAGCGCCGAGATCAGCTCGCCCTCCGCCCAGTCGCGCCGGCGGCCTTGCGCGGCCAGGGACGCCATGGCGCGGATCACGTCGAAGTTGCCCTGGATGGCGCCGAAGCCGCTTTCCCGCGCCCAGATGGCGATCAGGATCTCGCGGGGCACGCCGAAGCGCTGCTCGATGTCGGGCAATTGCGCCACCTCGCCGCGCTTGCGCCCGCCGATCGCCGCCGTGCCGTCGGTCACCGCGCCCTTGATATAGACCGAGATCGGCTGGGAGAATTCCGGCTGGCGGCTGTCGCGGCTGGCCACGCGCGGATCGGGCGTCAGGCCGGCCATCTCCCGGTCCAGCAGGTCGCGCGCGATCCCGGCCTTCAGCGCCCGGCCATAGAACTCCGCGGCCCAGGCGTCGAAGATCATGTCGCCTGAGACCACCGGCGGCGTCACGGGGCCGACCGGCGGGGCTTCAGGGGCAGGCGTTGGGGCTGGCGCCGGGGCGGCGGTCGGGGGCGGCGCAACCGGCCCTAGCTTCGGCGGCGGCGGCTTTACGGCCGGGCTGGCGCAGGCGGCGGCCAGGGCGAAGAGCACAAGCAAAAGATGGCGACGGCGCATCGCGCAGAGTCTATCGAGCGTCGACTCCGGGCTCAATGAGAACCCGCCCAGCCCGACATTGACTTGGGCGGCCCGTTTCCGTATATCCGCGCGCTCCCTACGAAACCCCCGGACGCCTACGTCCGCGCGTCCGAGATTAGGTCATGAAGGTCAGAAGCTCGCTCAAGTCGCTCAAGACGCGTCACCGCGACTGCAAGCTCGTGCGCCGCAAGGGCGTCGTCTACATCATCAACAAGACGAACCCGCGCTTCAAAGCCAAGCAGGGCTGACGCCCTAGCCGATGCCCGGGCCGCGCGCGGTTATCTGGGACGTCGGCAACGTCATCGTGCGCTGGGACCCGCGCACGCTCTGTTCACGGATTTTCGCTGATCCCGCGGAGTGCGACGGGTTCCTTACCGACGTCTGCACCATGGCCTGGCACGCGCCCACCGACTGCGGCGTGACCTTCGACGACAACTGCGCGGCCCTGAGCGCGCGCTTTCCCGAGCACGAGGCCGCCATCTGGGCCTGGAAACACCGCTGGGGCGAGATGTTCTCCGGCCCGATACTGGAGACGGAGGCGGCCATCGAGGCGCTGCAGGCGAAGGGGGTGCGCCAGTACGCGCTCTCCAACATGAGCCACGAGACGGTCGAGGCCACCTTCGCCATGAGTCCGGCCTTCGCGCGCCTCGACGGGCGGATCATCTCGGGACATGAGGGGGTGATGAAGCCCGACGCGGCGATCTTCCAGCTGACCTGCGCGCGGTTCGGCCTCGCGCCCGGCGAGGCGCTCTTCGTGGACGACAGCGCCGCCAATATCGCAGCCGCCCGGACGCTGGGCTTCCAGGTCCACCACTTCACCGATCCGGCGGCGCTCCGGCCGGCCCTGGAGGCCCACGGTCTGCTCTAGTGGCCGTTGTCGCGGACCAGGTCGAAGAACTCCTGGCGCGTGCGGGGATCGTCGCGGACCTCGCCCAGCAGATGGCTGGTGGTGAGCCGGGTTCCGGGCGTGTTGACGCCGCGCATGGTCATGCAGCTGTGTTCCGAGACGATCACCACGCCCACGCCCTTGGGCTTGAGGATGTCGCAGATCGCGCCGGCGATCTCGGCGGTGAGCTTTTCCTGGATCTGCAGGCGCCGCGCGAAGCCGCGCACCACGCGGGCCAGCTTGGAGATGCCGACCACCCGGTTCGACGGCAGGTAGCCCACGTGCGCGCGACCAATGAACGGCAGCATGTGGTGCTCGCAGAAACTGACCACCGGAATGTCTTTCAGGATCACCAGCTCGTCGTAGCCGGCCACTTCCTGGAAGGTCTTGGCCAGGTAGTCGCGCGGATCGACCCCGTAGCCGGCGAACAGCTCCTTGTAGGCCCGCGCCACCCGGGCGGGGGTTTCCAGCAGGCCCTCCCGGTCAGGGTCGTCGCCGGCCCATTGGATCAGGACGCGCACGGCGGCCTCGGCCTCGGCCTGGGTCGGTGGAGTCTTCTCGGACATGGCTGAGCCCTCCGCGGCGTTCCGCTTCAACGGCTTATCCACAGGCAAGGTTCATGGCCAGCATGACAGGGGCCGGCCCCGCCGATAGGGTCCGCGGCGATCCATCCCTTCAAGATTAGAGTATCGACCATGGCCGACGACGCCTCCGCCCACCCCGATGTGCTGAACCAGGCCGCCCAGGGGCAGCTCAAGAGCATCATCGAGCGCATCGAGCGGCTGGAGATCGAGAAGGCCGAGGTGGCCGAGCAGATCAAGGAAGTGTTCGCCGAGGCCAAGGGCAACGGCTTCGACGTGAAGATCCTCAGGAAGGTCGTGCGCATCCGCAAACAGGACCGCGCCAAGCGCCTGGAGGAAGACGCCATCCTCGACCTCTATCTCGCGGCGATCGGGGAGATTTGAACCGAAAGCCACCCGATACGCCCGGTGGTCTGAAGGGGGGCCGGAAGCCGGGAGGCTTCGGGTCCAACCGTAAGCCGCCCGACCCCAAGGCCGCGGCCAAGCGCGCTGCGCTCAATGCGCTGAAACGCGCCCAACGCCAGGCCGACCGCGCGGGCGTCAAGCTTTCCGAATGGGAGGGCGAATTCCTGGGTTCCGTCACCGACCGCCTGAAGACCTACGGCCGCGCCTTCGGCGACCCCGAAAAGGGCGCGCCCGGCCAGGCGCTCTCGGCCCTGCAGACCGTGAAGCTCAAGGAGATCGCGGCCAAGGCCAAGGGCGAGAAGAGGGAGCTGAAACGCAAGCCGTTCCGGCGGCGGAGCGCGCCGCCGAAATAGGCCGCTACTTCCAGGCCCCGTAGGCGTCCACGAAGGGCTTGCCGAGCGCTTCGGCGACGGCCGGGTGGGTCACCTGGCCCTTGAGCACGTTGAGGCCCTTGGCCAGGTGCCTGTTCTTCTTCAGCGCGTCCAGGCCCTTGTCGGCCAGCTCCAGGCCGAAGGAGAGGGTGGCGTGGACCAGGGCTTCCGACGAGGTCCGGGGCGCGGCGCCCGGCATGTTGGCCACGCAGTAGTGAACGACGCCGTCGACGGTGTAGGTCGGGTCGGCGTGGGTGGTGGGCCTGGAGGTTTCGAAACAGCCGCCCTGGTCGATGGAGACGTCCACCAGCACCGAGCCCGGCTTCATCCTCTTCAGGTCGGCCTTGCGGATCATCTTGGGGGCCGAGGCGCCGGCGGTCAGCACCGCGCCGATCACCACGTCGGCCTTGAGGATCTCTTCCTCGACAGCGTCCTGTGTCGAGTAGCGGGTGAGAATCCGGCCCTGGAACATGTTGTCGAGCTCGCGCATCCGCGGGATCGAGCGCTCGACGATCACCACCTCGGCGCCCAGGCCCGCGGCCATGCGCGCGGCGTTCATGCCGACCACGCCGCCGCCAAGCACCACGATCCGCGCCGGGGGCACGCCGGGGACGCCAGAGAGCAGCAGACCCATGCCGCCGTTGTGCTTCAGGAGCGTCTCGCCGGCGGAGAAGACGGCGATGCGGCCGGCCACCTCGGACATGGGCGCGAGCAGCGGAAGCCCGCCCTGAGGGTCGGTCACCGTCTCATAGGCGATGGCCGCGCAGCCGGAGGCCAAGAGGCCGTCGGCCTGGGCAGGATCCGGCGCCAGGTGCAGGTAGGTGAAGAGGATGTGCCGGTCGGTGAGGCGGGCCCATTCGACGGGCTGCGGCTCCTTGACCTTCACGATCAGCTCGGCGCCGGCGAACACCGTGTCGGCGTCGGCGACGATCTTCGCTCCGGCCTTCAGGTAGGCCTCGTCCGGGTAGCCCGCACCCGCGCCAGCGGTCTTCTCGACGACCACCTCGTGGCCACGGCTGACGTATTCGCGCACCGCGGTGGGGGTGAGGCCGACACGGTACTCGTCGGGCTTGATCTCGCGGGGCACGCCAACGCGCATGAAAGCCTCCGTCAGGGCTGGTTTTTGCAGGTGGGCGAGGGTTTGAGGGCAAGAGGTTCTTTCGTCAACCGGAGTCTGTCGCGGCGGCGTGGCGCGCGCCGGTCCGCCGCCCTAGCCTGGCCGCCGGGACCTTGGGGGGCGAGCGCATGGATCGGAGCAACACGGCCGCCAGGCTGATCCTGGCGGCGGCGGTCATCGCGGGCGTGAGCTATCTGGCGGCCGACCAGTTCAAGCTATCGCCGGGGTTGAGCCTGGCCTGGAAAGGCGCGGGCGGCAGCCTGCTGGCGCGCTACGCAGCGGGCTCGGCGAAGAGCTTGGACGGCTGGCTGATCATAGCGGTCATGGCGGCGGGCGCGGCGGGCGATGTTTTGCTGGGCGCGGCCGGGTTCGTCGTGGGCGGGGCCGCGTTCCTCGTGGGCCACCTGATCGCCATCGTGCTCTATCAGCGCAACCGGCGCGCGGGCCTGGGCTGGCCGGCGTGGCTCGCCGCGGCGGCCCTGATCGCGGCGACCATCGCGGCGGCCTGGCTGCTGCCCGGCGACCGGAGCGGCGCGCCGGGCGTGGCGCTCTATGCGGCGGGGCTGTCGTGCATGGCCGCCAGCGCCTGGCTGAGCCGCTTTCCGCGGACGCTGGTGGGGGCGGGCGCGCTGATGTTCCTGGCCTCCGACCTCCTGATCTTCGCCCGCGCCGGACCGCTGGCCGGGGCCGCCTGGGCCGGGTTCGCGGTCTGGAGCCTCTATTTCGCCGGCCAGGCGATGATCTGCCTGGGCGTGATGCGCACGCTCGCGCGCGAAGGCCGCTGAGCGCGCAATAGCCAGCGCCGCCGGGCGGGGACCCGACGGCGCTGGTACGCTAGTGAGCCTGGAGAGACTCGGTACTAAACTTCAGCTCACGCGGTGGCGGCGAGGCCCGCGCGGCGGCGGTTGGCGCGGAGCATCGCGCCCAGGCCGCCGAAGCCCAGCAGCATCAGGGCCCAGGTCGCCGGCTCCGGAACGGCGACGCCGCTCAGGCTCATGTCGTCCAGCGCGAAGTCGTTGCCGTTGGGCTCGAGGTTGAGGTTGGTCAGGTAGACCGACTGCAGGCCGCTGTCGCCGGTCACGCCGGAGTAGCTGAACTGCTGCCACTGGCCGAGGTTGGCCTCACCGCCCTGGGCCGCGAAGGTTTCGCCATCGACCTTGGCGCCGTTGATCCACAGCTGCAGGTTGGCCGGGCTCGCCGGATAGACCGAGGCCAGCCAGAAGGAGAAGGTGTAGTCGGTGTCGGCCGCGCCGATCAGCGGGGCTCCGCCGCCCACGTCGCCTTCCGCCCAGATGATCGCGTCGGGGGTCGGCGAGCCATTGATCACCATCATCATGCCGCGGTCGACGCCGGGCGTATGGTCGGCGAAGGACGCGAACGCCGGGTGGTCGAGGTGGGCGTTGGGGCTGACGTCATAGGTCGCTTCCGGAAACAGGTTCATCCCCGAGCCGTCCAGCGGCGCGTAGGCGTACTGGCTGTAGAAGCCGGTGTTCCCGGCGTCGAAATCGCCATTGGCGAGGAGTTCGCTGGCGGAAGCCGAACCGGCGGCGATCAGGGCCGCGGAAAGGGCGGCGGCGGCGATAGTCGTTTTCAAGTCAGAACCCCTAATATCTGAACGCCCTTCGGCGCTCTGTCCCGATACCGGACACCCGGTCACGGCTCTGCGGACGGCGCTGCAACACGCGCGCCAGAGGGGGGATGGGGAATGATTCGCTCACCAAGCGACACCGCTTGACGGAACGCTGTTACGAATTGGTAATCGATTTTGGAAGCTCGGGTATCGGGCGCATTTGTCGAAATTTCCGCGAGTTTGAAGCGGGGCACTAGGGGTACAGATCATGACTTTCAAGGCGATTTTGACGGGTGCGGCCGCCGCGGCGGCGATCCTGGCTTCGGGCCAGGCCTTCGCAGCCAGCAACAACCCGCCACCGATCGGGACTGTGATCCACAACTTTGACGGCGAAGCGATCACCCACCCGCTCACGCAGTATTTCTTCGACTTCACCGCCACCTCGACGGCGACCGACCTTAGCTTCGCCTTCCGCGAAGACCCCTCGTTCATCCATCTGGATAACGTGGTGGTCACGCTTGACGGAGGCTCCACCAATCTGGTGGCCAACGGCGATTTCGAGGGCGGGTCATCCGGCCCCAACACGCCGACCGACTGGACCTATCTGAACACCTTCGGCGCGACCTTCGCCGGCGTGGTATCCGCTAACTGCGGCGTGGGCGGTTCCAACTGCTACAATGACGGCGCGGTACAGGCCTATGACGCCATTACCCAGCAACTCGCGACGGTGAACGGCAGCCTCTATCATCTGAGCTTCTTCTTCGGTGACACCTCCGAGGCGACCAACTTCAGCGCGCTCAGCACCAACGGCCAGCCGGGCACGAGCGGCAACGGCATCAACATGGTCGTCTACGGCGGCGACGCCATTCCGGTCCGCGACAACGGCGTGCCCGAGCCGGCCGCCTGGGCGCTGATGCTGCTGGGCTTCGGCGGGATCGGGGCCACGCTCCGCAGCCGCCGCCGTCAAGCAACCTTCGCCTGATAGCAATCCCCCCGGGGCGGCTCCGCCGCCTCAGGGTTGATCGAATTCGAGAGCCCCGGCCCGCAACGGCCGGGGCTTTTGCTTGGCCCCTAGAGCACGCAGTCGGCCAGGCCGTCGCGGCGGACAGTCCCGGCGGCGGCGGCGATGTGGCCGCCGCGCTTCTGGATGTAGGGGCTTGGCCTGGCGGCCTTCCAGGCCAGCGGCTTGGGGATGATCGCGGCCAGGCGGGCGGCCTGGGCGGGACTGAGCCCGGCGGCGCCCGTGTGGAAATTGGCCTGGGCGGCGGCCTCGGCGCCATAGACGCCCGGGCCCCACTCGATGGAGTTCAGATAGACCTCCATGATCCTGGGCTTGCCCCAGATTCCCTCGATCAACACCGTGAACCAGGTCTCCAGGCCCTTGCGGACCCAGTCGCGGTGCGGCCACAGGAAGACGTTCTTGGCGGTCTGCTGGCTGATGGTCGAGCCGCCGCGGATCTTGCCCGGGCGGTCCTCGTTGTGGGCCATGGCCTTTTCGATGGCGTTGAAGTCGAAGCCGTGGTGCTCGCAGAACTTGGAGTCCTCGGCGCCGATGACGCTGCGGACCAGCTGGGGCGAGATGCGGCGCAGCGGAACCCAGCGGCGGTCGAAGCCGTGGCCCTCGAACATCCGCTGGACCATCAGCCAGGTCATCGGCGGCGGCACGAAGCGGTAGATCGCCACCACCAGGATCGGACCCGCGAAGCCGAAGACCAGGACCAGGGCCATCGCCCATCGGACCAGGCGTCCGATCAGACCGCGGCGCTTTGGAGCTCTCGGTGTTCTGGCCAAGCGGGTGTCCTTGCCTTGACCCCTCTTGGCTTGTCGGGGCGGCGTGGTGGATAGCTGATCTGCGCCGCGCGGGCGCGTCAAGCTGGAGCCCTCGCCATGGATGTCTCGGAAGCCATCGCCCGGCGGATCTCGATCCGCGCCTTCCGGCCCGATCCGGTCCCCGGCGCGATGGTGGCCGACATCCTGGTCCGTGCGGCCCAGGCGCCGTCGGGCGGAAATCTGCAACCCTGGCGGGTCTATGGGCTGGCCGGCGCGCCGCTCGCCGAATTCAAGGCGCTGGCGACGGCCAATCCGTTCGGGGAGGAGCCCGAGTATGAGGTCTATCCGCCCAACCTCTGGGAGCCCTTCCGCACCCGGCGCTTCCAGAACGGCGAGGACCTCTACGCCACGATCGGCATCCCGCGGGAGGACAAGCCCGCGCGCCTGCGCCAGCTGGCCAAGAACGCCGAGTTCTTCGGCGCGCCAGTCGGCCTGTTCTTCTGCCTGGACCGCAAGCTCGGCCCCCCGCAGTGGGCCGATCTCGGCATGTTCATGCAGAACGTGATGCTGCTGGCCGTCGAGAGGGGGCTCGACACCTGTCCGCAGGAATACTGGGCGCGCTACCCCAAGACCGTCGCGGGCTTCCTGGGCATGCCGGACGACCACATGCTGTTCGCCGGCATGGCGCTGGGCTACCGCGACGTCGAGGCGCCGATCAATCGCCTGCAGGCGTCCCGTGACGGGTTCGAGGTGTGGGGCGAGCTGCGCGGGTTCGACTGAGGCGGTTTCTGTTTCAGCCCAGACAAACCGGCGCGGATTCCGTTGCAACTCAGAGATGTGAATATATGAAATTGTTATAATATCTGCATAAGAATCAACTCAAATCGACCCTGTCCGAGGGGGCTTGTGTCGCGATGCCAGACGGGTTCGGTCTTTCGCTGCTGGTCGCCGACGTCCGGGACGATCTCTCCCGCTTCCACTTGCTGCACTACGCCGACCGCGTCGACGGGTTCCTGATCAGCGGCCACAACTCAGGCACGCACTGGCTGAGGTTCATGCTGAGCACGGCCATCGCCCACCGCCTGGAGTTGCCGCGCCCGGCCTGTTCCAGCGGCCCGCAGAGCGACCTCTACATCGGCAACGCCCGCCACCCGCGCCGCTTCCCCCAGGCGCCGAGAATCGGCAGCTCGCACCACATGCCCTCGCGGCTGGTCGCTCTGCTGGGCGCGGTGGGCCTCGTGCGCCTGCCGCCGGTGGTGCTGCTGGTGCGCCACATCCCCGATTCGCTGCTCTCCTATTTCTTCAAGTGGCGAGAGGCCAAGCGACTGGGCCCGCTGGACGGCTACCTGGCCAAGGCGCCTTCGCGAAAGGGCGTCGACCTGTGGTGGTTCATCCGCTTCTTCAACCGATGGGGCCTGTTGCGGCGGGTCTTCCCGGGCAGCGTGATGGTGGTCCGCTACGAGGACGTGCGGCGCGAACCGGAGACATGGGTGCGCCGGATCTGGTCCCATTGGGGCGTGACGCTGGACGAGGCCGACCTCGCCGCGGCCATGAGCGTTTCCACGCGCACGGCGGTCCAGGCGCACCTCGATCCCGAATACGGCGAGGATGTCGCCCCCGATCCGCAGGCGCGGGTCGCGGTCGCCTACGCCGAGCCGGAGATGGCGCTCCTGCTGCAGCACCTGGCGCAGCACCTGCGCTGCGACTTCGGCTATGGCGACGCCTGCCCGGCCGAGCCGCGCGTCCTTGCGCCGGGCCGTGAGCCCGAGCGCCTGGTCGCCTGAGGGCGCCTAGCGCCCCTTGAAGTCCGCCGGGCGCTTCTCGAGGAACGAGGTCATGCCTTCCCGGAAGTCCTGGGTGCGGACCAGCTGCAGGAACTGCAGATAGACGTGGTGGACGTGGTCATTGAACGTCTCTTCCATGCCCATGCGCATCAGCCGCTTGGCCGACTGGACGGCGAGCGGGGCGTTGGCGGCGATCTCGGCGGCCACGGCCCGGGCGCGGGCCAGGAGCTCGCTGTCGGGGACCACCTCGGAGGCAAGGCCCAGCGCCAGGCTGTCGGCGGCCGAGAGGGTGCGGCCGGTGAAGATCAGCTCGGCGGCCTTGGACCATCCCACCAGTCTTGGCAGCAGCCATGTCCCGCCGCTCTCCGGCACCACGCCGCGCTTGACGAAGGCGGCGGCCAGCTTGGAGCCCTCGCCCATGATCCGGATGTCGCAGCCGAGCGCGGTGTCGAGGCCGTAGCCGGCGGCGGCCCCGTTGAGCGCGCAGATGGTGGGCTTGTCCATGGCGAACAGGATGGTCGGCGGCGTGTTCCTGAGGTCGAGGTTCACCGAGACGGCCTGGGCCTGCTTGTCCGAACCGATGCCCGAGCCTTGCGTCGCGTCCACCAGGTCGAGGCCGACGCAGAAGGCGCGGCCCGCGCCGGTCAGGATCACCACCCGGACCTTCGGGTCGGCGTTGGCCGTGAGCAGATAGTCGCTCAGCGCCGCCAGCATCGGGCCGGAGATGGCGTTCATCCGCTCGGGCCGGTTGAGCGTGATGGTGGCGATCCCGTCGGCCGCCTCATAGAGCACCTCGGTCGCGGCTTGCGCCGCCGGTTTCGCCAGGGTCTCGCTCATGGTGGGCCTCCGTTCGCCGATCTCGCCGATCATAGCCTAGGCGCCCGGCCGCAGCGGCAGGCAAGCGGTTTGGCGCATCCGGCGCGGCTGCTAGGCTGGCGACTCGCTTTCGCAGGAGGACTGGCGATGTCTCGCACCATGGCGGCGGTCGCCCTGGCTATTGGCCTGGGCGCGGCGGGGGCGGCCGAGGCCAGCCCGGCGACCGACGACTTCGGGCGCTGCCTGGTGAATGCCACCAGCCCCGGCGACAAGACCGGTCTGATGGTCTGGGTGTTCACCGCGCTCGCCGCCCATCCGGCGGTGAAGCCCTACGCCACTGTCACCGACGCCCAACGCGCCGAGGTCAGCGCGGGCACGGCGAGATTGTTGGAACGCCTCGTCACCGTGGACTGCCGCAAGGAAACCCTGGCGGCCATCAAGGCCGACGGGCCGAACGCGATCCAGCAGGCCTTCACCGTGCTGGGCCAGGTCGCTGTCGCCGGCCTGGCGCAGGATCCCGCGGTGACCAAGGCCATGGCCGTGGTGACCGGCGACCTCGACATGTCCAAGTTCCAGTCGCTGGGCCAGGAGCTGCTGAACGGCCCCGCGCCCAAGGATTGATCGCTAGGGCCCGACCTCGGCCACGCCGGCCGCGCCGTCCTCGCAGCCCCAGGCGACGCGCCGGGCGTCCGGAGTCATGGCCAGCGCGGTGACGGGCGCGCCCTTTTCGGCCTTCAGCGGGGTGATCTTCTGGCCGGCCAGGTCGCAGGCCCAGACGCGGCCGTCGTCGAGGCCGGCGGCGATCCAGTTGAGCGAGGGCGCGCCGGCCACCCGGACCACGGTGGCGGCCTCGTCATAGCCGACCTCCGCGGCCTGCTTGCCCATGGGGCCCGTGGCGCCGGCGAAGGGCCAGACCACCGCGCCATTGGCGCCGGAGGTGACCAGGAGGCTTCCCTTGTTCAGAAAGGCCAGGCTCTTCGGCTTGGCCGGATAGCCGCCCATGCGCATGTTCTTCTCGTCGGCGACCCGCCAGCCGTGCAGCTGGTTTTCCTGCATGGCGCTGATCAGGAACTTGCCGTCGGGGCTCCAGGCGACGGCCACATGGCTGCCGGCCCAGGTGAGCCTGGCGGGTTTCTGGGTCTCGATGCGGGCGTACCAGAGCCAGACCCCGCCGTAGGTCGCCGCCGCCAGCCTGCGGCCCTTCGGCTCGAAGGCGAGGTCCGCCACCGATTTCTCGTGGACGAATGTGCGGGAGAACGCCGCGTCGGCCGTGTCGCGCACATGCGCCTCGCGCCCGGCGGAAAACGCGATCAGGCCGGAGGCGGGGCTCGCGGCCACGGTGTCGATCCACTTGCCGGGCAGGTTGGCGATTTCCTGGACGCTTGCGGTCCGCGACCAGACGAGGCGCCCGTCGTCTCCGCCGCTGAGCAATCCCTCGCCAGACGGATGCACCACCGCCGCCAGGACCGCCCCGTCATGCGCCGTCTGCGCCTCGCCGCCCTCGAAGCGGACCGTCCCGTCGCCAAGCGCGAACACCGCCCGGCCGGCGCGATCGAAGGAGACCGCTGTTACGTAGGCGTCAAAGTCCAAAGGGGGGGCTTCCTGCATGGCCTCACCTAGATCGCCGCTTCGGGCTTTACAACGCCGCGGCGGCTTGCCAATGGTCGGCGGACTCTTGATGACCGGGCGGCCGTACCGCCCCAGGGAAGGAATTTGTGCATGGGCGCCAAGCTTGGCGGCGGCGGCGGGGGACGCTTCGACCTCGGCCAGAACAGCGACATCAACGTCACGCCTTTCGTGGACGTGATGCTGGTGCTNNATTCCGCCGCCGCCCGGGACCAAGGTGAAGGAACCGATCCTGATCAACATCCAGCAAGGGGGCGGCGTCTTCATCGGCGAGAAGCCCACCACCCTGGCGGCCCTTCCGGCCGACCTGTCGCGGACGCTCGCGGCGGACGATCCGACGCTGCCGCCCACCCAGCAGCGGGTCTACATCCGCGCCGACAAGCAGGTTCGCTACGGCGACTTCATGTCGGTGATGAACACGCTCCAGGGCAACGGCTTCTATCAGGTCGCCCTGATCAACGAAGAGATCTGATCCGTCCGATCGGCTCCAAGTTGCGAAATCAGCCCGCCGGGGAGACTCGGCGGGCTTTTTCGTTTTCGTTCCCTTCCCGCTCTGGGGAGGGACAGATCGCGCAAGCGATCAGGGTGGGGGAGTCGGGTTCAAGCGCTGATGCTGCGCTCCGGCCCATACTTCCCCACCCGTCTCGCTTCGCTCGCCACCCTCCCCAGACCGGGGAGGGATCGCATTCACCATTAATCGCCGCGTAACTTCGTTCGACTAACCATCGGGGCTCTGGTGGGGTCAGAACGGCCCTGAAAAACAAGCGCGAGGCGCGAGGCCAATGTGGAATACGGTGCAAGTCTCGATGGGGTCTTCGACGGTTCGGGGCCGCTATCGGGTTGAAGGCGACACCCTGGTGCTGGAATGGCGCGGCGGCCGCCACGCGGAACGCTGCGGCATGGTCAAGCCGGAGGTCGTCGCCGTGCAGGCCCTGCGCCGCGAAGCCGAACAGCACCCGGTCGCCGCCTAGGCGTTCCAAGGCATTCTTGATCGCGATCAAGGCTGACCGCGGCGGGTCCTTCATGTTCCGATCGCACGGGCTTTTCCGCGCGATAGCGCCTCCGGTCGGAACCCATGAACGATGTCGCCTTTCAGGCCCAACCCGCCGGGCTGAAGACCGAACACTTCGACGTCCTGATCGTGGGCGCGGGCATTTCCGGCGTCGGCGGCGCCTACCACCTGACCCATCAGCGGCCCGGAACCAGCTTCGTTGTCCTGGAGGCGCTGGAGAGCTTCGGGGGCACCTGGCTCACCCACAAATATCCCGGCATCCGGTCCGACAGCGACCTCTACACCTTCGGCTACCGCTTCAAGCCGTGGGTCGGCGCGCCGATCGCCACCGCCGACGAAATCCGCAGGTACATGGACGAGGTGATCACCGAGAACGATCTCGGCCCGCACATCCGCTATGGCCACACCATCAAGACCGCCAGCTGGTCGGGCGCCGATAACCTGTGGACGGTCGAGGCGGTGCGCGCCGACACCGGCGATACCGCGCGCTTCACCACCAACTTCCTCTGGATGTGCCAGGGCTACTATCGCCAGTCCCAGGGCTACACGCCTGACTGGGACGGCCTGACCGACTTCAAGGGCGCCATCGTCCATCCGCAGACCTGGCCCGACGACCTGGACCTGAAGGGCAAGCGGGTGGTGGTGATCGGCTCGGGCGCCACGGCGGCCACCCTGGTCCCGGCGATCGCGGCCGACTGCGAACACGTCACCGTGCTGCAGCGCTCGCCGACCTATTTCATCCCGGGCCGCAACGCCAATGAGCTGGCCGACACCCTGAACGAGCTCGACATCGACCCCAACTGGACCCACGAGATCGTGCGCCGCAAGATCCTGCACGATCAGGCGGCCTTCACCCGCCGGGCCTTCGACGAGCCCGAGGCGGTGAAGCAGGAGCTGCTGGCGGGCGTCAGCATGTTCCTGCCGCAGGAGACCGTGGCCGAGCATTTCACCCCGCGCTACCGACCGTGGCGCCAGCGGATCGCCTTCGTGCCCGACGGCGACCTCTTCCAGGGGCTGGCGTCCGGCAAGGCCTCGATGGTCACCGACGAGATCGACCGCTTTGTCCCCGAGGGGATCCGGCTGAAGTCCGGCAAGACGCTGGAGGCCGACGTCGTCATAACCGCCACCGGCTTCAATCTGAACGTGCTGGGCGACATCGACTTCTACATCGACAACGAGCCCTTGGTGTTCGCCGACACCGTCACCTACCGCGGGATGATGTTCACCGGGGTGCCGAACCTCGTCTGGGTGTTCGGCTATTTCCGGGCCAGCTGGACGCTGCGGGCCGATCTGGTGGCCGATTTCGTCTGCCGGCTGCTGGCTCACATGGCCGCGCGCGGCAAGAAGCGCGTCACCCCCCGGCTCAGGCCGCAGGACCAGGACATGCCGCTCATGCCCTGGATGGATCCGGAGAACTTCAATCCGGGCTATCTGCTGCGCGGCATGCATCTCTTGCCCCGGCGCGGCGACAAGCCCGAATGGCAGCACAGCCAGGACTACTGGGCGGAGAAGGACGAGATCCCGAAGGTCGACCTGGACGACGCGGCCTTCGACTACGCGTGAGCCCGCTCGTCAGGCGATACAGGCCTCGAAGCCCTCGCGCAGTTTGGCTTCGTCCAGATTGCGGCCGATGAACACCAGCCGCGAATAGCGGTCGGCGCCGCTCTTCCAGGGGCCCTGGAAGTCGCCCTCGAGGATCATGTGGACGGCCTGGAACACCAGGCGGCGGTCCTCTCCGGCCACGTCGAGGATTCCCTTGGCGCGCAGGATGTCGGGGCCCTGGGCCTGCAAGACGTCGTTCAACCAGGCGGTGACCTTGTTGGCGTTGAGCGGTTTGTGCGCCGTCAGCGAGATTCCGCGGATGCCGCTCGCGTCGATGTCGTGGCCGTGATGAGCGTGATCGTGGCCGTGGTGGTCGTGCCCGTGGTCGTGATCGCAGTCTTCATCATGAACGTGGCCCGGTTCACCATGCCCGGGGTTCAGGAAGTCAGGCTCCAGTTCCTCGATCCGCGCCAGGTCGAAGGATCCGCGCCCCAGCACCTGGTCCAGAGGCACGTTCGAGCGCTCCGCGCGGTGGATCGGCGCCAGCGGGTTCAGCCGGCGGATCATCCGCTCGACCTCCTTGAGCTCGGCCTCGGTCACGAGGTCGGTCTTGTTGAGGATGATCTGGTCGGCGAAGGCGATCTGCTCGGCGGCCTCCTTGGAGTCTGCAAGGCGCAAGGGCAGGTGCTTGGCGTCCACCACGGTGGTGACGCTGTCGAGCTGGGTCTTGGCCCGCACATCCTCGTCAACGAAGAAGGTCTGGGCCACCGGACCGGGGTCGGCCAGGCCCGTGGTCTCCACGATGATCGCGTCGAAGCCGCCTTTTCGCTTCATCAGCCCTGACACGACGCGGATCAGGTCGCCACGCACCGTGCAACAGACGCAGCCGTTGTTCATCTCGAAGACTTCTTCGTCGGCGCCGACGATCAGGTCGTTGTCGATGCCGACCTCGCCGAACTCGTTGACGATCACCGCGTAGTGCTTGCCGTGGTCCTCCGAGAGGATGCGGTTGAGCAGCGTGGTCTTGCCCGCCCCCAGATAGCCGGTGAGAACGGTGACGGGGGTCTTGCGGATGGCGGCGTCGTTCATGGCGCGTACTTAGTGCCTGCACGCGCCGGATGGAACAGGCCCGCTACCCGTTGCAGTAGCGCCGGTAGCCGTCCGACCCCGGGTAGGTGCCGCTGTTGGGGTCATAGCCCTTGTGGGCGCTGGCGCAGCGCGCGTGCCAGTCGCGGTCGTTCTTGTGAGCGTTGTAGGTGTCGCGGTCGCTGTTCGAACCGGCGATCGCCGCGCCCAGGATGAAGCCGATAATGCCGGCCGCGGCTGTCGCGCCCGCCGCATTCTGGTCTTCGTAGTGGTCGCCCCGCCAGACGTAGCTGCGGCGGCTCTGCTGTTCGTAGCGCAGCCGCTCGCTGCAGTCGTCGCGTCGCTCGCCCGCGTAGCAGCCGCCGCCGGATGGGGCGCGGGAATAGCCGCGCCCGCTATCGTAGGGGCCCGTGGCGCAGGCGGCTGAGGTCAGGGTGACGACAGCCGCCACGACAGTTGTCAGGCTCTTGTGCATCATGATCAGTGTCCTTGGCCTCCGCCGGTCATCGACCGCGGAACTGGCGGGTCGACGTCTCGGTCCGGATTATCGGGCCACCTTGTGGAGGGCGTCCTTGGCCTTGCCGACGACCTCCTTCGCAGATCCCACAGCCTTATCGGCGATGCCTTCGACTTGGAGTCGCTTGTTGCCGACCGCCTTGCCGACCGTCTGCTTTGCCGCGCCGACGACCTTCTGCGCCGCGCCTTCGATACGTTCCCTGCTCATGATCGCGTCCTCAATTCCTTGCATCATCGAGGGGCGATGCTGCGCGCCTCCGCGCCGCCTGCCTTGATCCAGGTCAAGCCAGCAGGGCCTGGGCGATCTTCTCGCGCGTCATGGGCAGGTCGCGGATGCGGGCGCCGAGCGCGTGGGCGACGGCGTTGCCGATGGCGGCCATGACCGGGCCCTGGCTGACCTCGCCCAGCCCGCAGGGCCGCTGATCGCGGGTGTCGATCAGCTCGATCTCGATGGGCGGAACCTCGGAGAAGCGCAGGATCGGATAGTCGTCCCAGGTGGTGGAGACGATTCCCGCCCCGCCCAGCTTGACCTGCTCCCTGAGCGTCCAGCTGGCGGCCATGATCATGCCGCCCTCGAGCTGGTTCCTGGCTCCGTCCGGATTGATGATCAGGCCGCCGTCGCAGGCGCACCAGAGCCGGACCAGCTTCACCTCGGTTTCCACCTCGACCTCGGCGGCGCAGGCGACGAGCGCGCCGCGGCCGCGGTGGCGGTCATAGGCCAGCCCCAGACCGCGGCCGGTCCCGGACTCCCAGCGCCTGGCCCAGCCGCACATCTCGGCCAGGCGCGTCAGGACCGCGCGGCCGCGCGGGTCGGGGAGCATGGCCAGGCGGTAGGCCAGCGGATCCTGGCCCACGGCCAGGGCCAGTTCGTCGATGAAGCTCTCGCCCGCGAAGGTGTTAGGCGCCCCGCCCAGGCTGCGCAGCGACGAGGAGCGGATGGGTGTCTCGACGACGTGCTCCACCGTGCGCGTCGCCGCGATCTCGTAAGACGGCGTGGCGTTGAGCAGGCCGCCGGAGAAGCGCGAGCCGTCGGGCATCAGCCGCTGTGGCGCCTTCGGCGGCGTCACATAGCCGCTGAGCGCGCTCTCGGCGACGGCGGTGCCCCGCGCGCCGGTGTGCGGCGAGTTCCAGATCTCGGCGGTGTAGTCCACGAGCCGGCCCGAGGCGTCGAACTCGGCGGAGAGCTCCATCAGCATGGCGGTGCCTACGGGGGCGAAGCCGAACTCGTCCTCCCGGAGCCACTGCACGCGGATCGGCCGGCCGGGGCGGCGCAGGGCGATCAGCGCGGCGTCGATCGGTGGGTCGTCGGCGCCATTGTGGCCGTAGCAGCCCGGACCCTGGCCGTGGATCACCTCGATGGCCTCCGGCGCCAGCCCGGTGACCCGCGCCGCCAGGGCGCGCATCGGATAGACGCCCTGGTTATGCGTCCAGATGGTCAGCTTGCCGTCCTGGTATTGGGCGAGCCCCATTGAGGGGCCCAAGGATCCGTGGCTCAGGAACGGTTTGCCATAGGACGCGGTGATGCGCCGGCGGTTGGAAGGTCCGGCCCGCGGCGCGCCGGCGGTGAAGTCCTCGTGAGCCAGGGTCTTCAGCGCAGCGGGCTCGCCGAGCGCCGGGTCCATGGCCCGCACGCCCGCCCACTGCGCGGCGGCCTCGGCCGCGGCATGGGCGCGGGCGGCGTCGGCCTCGG
>PLEH01000294.1 GCA_003136395.1 Phenylobacterium sp. | reverse complement strand
CGCGGCGGCGGCTCGGTGAAGTGCTGGTCGGCGCGGGTGGCGATGGTCCGGGCGGCGGCCCCTTGCGTCACCTGCGGCAGCCGGGAGACCGCCTCTTCCTCCGGATCGTCGCGGCCTTCCTCATAGACCGCCAGATAGCCGTCGAAGAGGGTCACGTCGCCGGAGGCGCGCAGGGCGATCTGCCCGTCGGCGCTTTCCAGGTCGATGGTCGTTCGCTCGATGCGCGCGCTCTCCATCTGCGAGGCGATCATCCGCTTCCAGATCAGCTCGTAGAGCCGGCCGAGGTCCGGATCGAGGCGCAGCTTGCCGGGATTGCGGCCAAGGCTCGTCGGGCGGATCGCCTCGTGGGCCTCCTGGGCGTTCTTGGCCTTGGTGGAATAGAACCTGGGCTTCTCCGGCACATAATCCTTGCCATAGAGGCCGCCGATCACCTGGCGCGCTTCGTCCAGCGCCTCGGGCGCGGTCTGCACGCCATCGGTCCGCATGTAGGTGATCAGGCCCACGGTCTCGCCGCCGATGTCGATGCCCTCATAGAGCCGCTGCGCCGCCTGCATGGTGCGCTGCGCGTTGAAGCCCAGCTTGCGCGAGGCCTCCTGCTGCAGGGTCGAGGTGGTGAACGGCGGGGGCGGCGAGCGGCGGGCCGGCTTCTTCTCCACAGCGGAGATCGTGAAGGCCGCGGCCTTGACCGCGTCGCGGGCCGCGAAGGCGCTCGTTTCGTTGCCCAGGTCGAACTTGGTGAGCCGCTTGCCCTCGTGCTTGGTCAGGCGGGCCAGGAAGGGGTCGCCGCCGGCGGAGACGTCGGCCTCGACGGTCCAGTATTCCTGGGTGTTGAATTTCTCGATCTCGATCTCGCGGTCGACCACGAGCCGCAGAGCCACCGACTGCACCCGGCCGGCCGAGCGCGAACCCGGCAGCTTGCGCCAGAGCACCGGCGAGAGCGTAAAGCCCACCAGATAGTCCAGCGCCCGGCGCGCCAGGTAGGCGTCCACCAGCTCCATGTCGATATCGCGCGGGGCCTTCATGGCCTCGGTGACCGCGGTCTTGGTGATCGCGTTGAAGGTGACACGCTGCACGGTCATGCCGGCCAGCGCCTTCTTTTTCTTCAGGACCTCCAGCACGTGCCAGGAGATGGCCTCGCCCTCGCGGTCGGGGTCGGTGGCCAGGATCAGGGTGTCGCAGCCCTTGGCGGCCGCGACGATGTCGTTGAGCCGCTTGGCGGCCTTGGCGTCGACCTCCCAGCTCATGTCGAAATCTTCGTCGGGCCGCACCGAGCCGTCCTTGGCCGGCAGGTCGCGCACGTGGCCGTAGGAGGCCAGGACCTTGTAGTCAGAGCCCAGGTACTTGTTGATGGGCTTGGCCTTGCCCGGGCTTTCGACGACGACGAGTTTCATGCGTGGGGGGTCTGTCGTTCCATGGCGAGTCGCCCGGACGGGCCGGGTCGCTCAAAGGACGCGGAAAGTGGGGGTGGCCCCTAGGCCCTGTCAACGGGCCAAAAGCGTCGCCGTACGCGAGCCCCCTAAAGGGGCTCATTTTTTCGAGGGGCGAGCACGAAAAGGCCGGCGCCCCTCAGGAACGCCGGCCCAGTCGTCTCTAATAGGTGCGTCGGCGATCAGCCGGCGGGCGGCGGCGGCCGTTGCGGCATCTTGGACATGGCGTCCTTGCACGGCGCGCTGAGCTTGTCGTTGGACGCGCGCATGCATTGCATCATCTCGCGGCCTTCCTTGCCGTCACAGAGCGTCTTCATGTCCGCGGCGCAGGCCTGGCGCATGGCCTGGCGCGCGGCCATCATTTCCGGCGAGGGGGCCGGCGGCTGGGCCAGCGCCGAACCGGCGACGGCCAGGGCGGCGAGGGTGAGAGTGATCCTGAGCTTCATAGAGGTGGTCTCCGACTTGGTTTTTGAGCCTGCATCCTAGGCTCTGTCCCTGGCGGCATTATTTCGGGGGCTTGCGGTGATATTGCGGCCCTAACAGGTCGAGACCATGCCGCCCGGCAACAGGTCGCAACGCCCGGCCAGCGACAGCTCCACCAGGGCGGCGAACACCGCGGCGGGCGCGGCGCCGGTGGCGCGGACGATCTCGTCGCGGGAGACCGGCGTCGGAGAGAGCAGGGCGGCGACCTCGCGGCGAAGCGCATCGTCCGGCTCGGCCGCCGGCCCGCCGGGATCGCTGTCGCCCCCAGGCTCCCGGAAGCCACGCAGGCCTTCCAACGCCCTCAAGACATCCTCTGCGCCCTCACAGAGTGCCGCACCCTGGCGGATCAGGTCGTTGGTTCCCTTGGCGCGCGGGTCCAGCGGCGAGCCCGGGACGGCCAGGACCTCGCGGCCCTGTTCGGCCGCCAGCCGCGCGGTGATCAGGGAGCCGGAGCGCATTTCGGCCTCCACCACCACGACGGCGCGGGAGAGGCCCGAGATGATCCGGTTGCGGCGGGGAAAGTCGCGGGCCACCGCGGCGCGGCCGGGTTCACTCTCGGAGACCACGCAGCCGCTCTCGGCGATGCGGCCATAGAGCGCGGCGTGCTCCGGCGGATAGACATCATCCACCCCGCCGCCGAGGATCGCCACCGTGCCAGTGGGCATGGCGCCTTCGTGCGCCGAGGCGTCGATGCCGCGCGCCAGCCCCGAAACGATGACGTGGCCGCTCTGGCCCAGGTCGGCGGCCAGGCCGCGCGCGAACCGCTGGCCGGCGGCGGACGCCACCCGCGCGCCGACGATGGCCACGCAGGGGCGGTCCAACAGCTCCGGGCGGCCACGC
This sequence comes from Phenylobacterium sp., assembly GCA_003136395.1. GTDB lineage: Bacteria > Pseudomonadota > Alphaproteobacteria > Caulobacterales > Caulobacteraceae > Phenylobacterium. The sequence continues at coordinate 38 of PLEH01000294.1, read as the reverse complement.
ACCCAGATCAGCGGCGGCGGCGGGTCGAGCGCGGCCAG
>PLEH01000116.1 GCA_003136395.1 Phenylobacterium sp. | reverse complement strand
CAGGTGGCCCCTGCTGGCGGCGGGCTCGGAGGCCGCGGCGCGGCAAAGGCCCAGGACGACGATGGTCAGGGCCGCGAGGGCGCAGGCCAGCCCCAGCGACTGCACGCCGAGGTCGGCCAGCGTCGCGCCCGGCGCGCCCAGGGCATTGACCGGAGCGGCGGGCCCAGCGGCGTTCAGGCTGGGATCGGCGGCGTTGTAGGTGGCGAAGGCGACGGCCAGGGCTGCGCCCGACGCGGCGACCACGCCGCCCCGCAGGCGCGCTGTCCCCGGATGCGACCAGGCGAGGCCCGCGATGTGCCCCAGCAAGGCCATGCCGGTCTTCCGCGCCGTCCGCGCCATGCCCGAACCACTCCCACTCAAATCAACCGATCCGTTGTGGCCGAAAGAGGGTTAACCGCCTTTTACTTTCGCCCTCCCAGCATCGCGATTTGCGGGGCGAAGGCGCGCGCATTAGGGTCGCGCCCATGCAGTGGTCCATGCCTCATCGCGTGCTTCAGGTGGTTGCCTCGCTGATCGTCCTGGTGGCGCTCAGCGCCTTCACCCTGGGCGTCGTCAACGCCCCGCAGCGCGGCCGCATGCCGGGCGAAAAGGTCGATGGCGCTTCGGGCGCCGCGCCGCTGGCGGCCACCGACGCCGTGGCGCTCGGCCAGGACCGCATAGAAGGCCTCGCGCCGCGCGAGCTGACGCCGGAAGAGAAGGAAAAGGCCGAAGCCGCCAAGGAGGCCAAGCAGGAGGCCGACGAAGCCGCCCGCGCCGAGGCCGCGACCACGCCGGAAGCCCAGGCCGCCGCCGTCGCCCCGCCCAAGCCGCCGGTCGTCGTCCCGGCCGAGGCGCCTCCGCCCCCGCCGGCCGCGGACGAGGCGCCGCATTAGGCAGCCCCGTGGGTGGCTAGGCCACCCCGTGCGCCTTGAAGAAGGCCAGCATCTTCGCCCAGCCGTCCTTGGCCGCCTCGGCGTTGTAGCTGGAGCGATAGTCGGCCAGGAAGCCATGGTCGGCGTTGGGATAGACGATGATCTCGTCCTTGCGGCCTGCGGCCTTGAGAGCGGCGCGCATGTCCTCAACGTCCTTGGCGGGAATGCCCTTGTCGAGGCCGCCGTAGAGCCCGAGCACCGGCGCCTTCAGATCCTTCACCAGGTCGATCGGCGGGGTGCGGGGATAGCCGCCGGGCTTCACCGGGCCGTACCAGGCGACGCCTGCCTTGAATTCGGGGAACCTCTCACAGCAGAGCCAGGTGGCGCCGCCGCCCCAGCAGAAGCCGGTGACACCCAGCCTTTTCATGTCCGCGAACGGTTGGGCGGCGAGGTACTTGAGCGAGGCCTTGGTGTCGGAAGTGACCTGATCGCCCGGCGTGGCCTTGACGATGTCCATGACGACCTTGAAGTCGGAGGTCTTCGACGGGTCGCCCGCGCGGACGAAGAGATCGGGAGCCAGCGCCACATAGCCCGCCTTGGCGAGGCGGCGGCAGATGTCCTTCACCCACTCGTGCACCCCGAAGATCTCGGAATTGACGAACACGACCGGGTGTTTGCCCTTTGCCGCGGGCCGGGCGAGGAAACCGGGAATCTTCCGGTCGCCGGCGTCGATCTCCACCGTCGCGGTGACCAGGCCCGCTTCGTCGGTGTGGATCGGCTCGGCGTCGGCGGAATAGGCCGCCACCGCATAGCCGCCGGCGAGCGCCAGGGCGATCGTGCGGCGGGTCAGCGCCGGCTCGCCGACCCAATTGCCGTCAGCACGGATGTGAGTGACCATGGTAGGGCTCCGCAGTGTCCAGTGAGCGGAGACCCTGCCCCCGACACCGGGGCGAAGTCAAAGCCATGGTGCGCACCATTGCGGACACGAATTCGGGGCGCGGAGCGTGCGGACGGAACGTCGCGCCTGCGCGGCTCCCAGGCGGGGCGGGGTAACGATTGACTCATGTCCTTGGTGCGATTGGGGACTTTCACCCTTGCGAGCCCGGCTAATTTCCCCATATCGGCTGGCATCGACGGGTAGCGTGCGAGTAAACCTCTACCGCGGAGCCCGGCCTAGACCTGATCGAACCGGGGGCGTTGCAAGACCGAGGCGCTTCATATGAAGGCTTCCCCGTAGCGTCCGCCAACAAGGAGCGAGCTAGACTCTCAATGAGCAAGATTATCGGTATTGACCTCGGCACGACCAATTCGTGCGTCGCCATCATGGACGGCAAGACGCCGAAAGTGATCGAAAACGCCGAGGGCGCGCGCACCACGCCGTCCGTCGTGGCCTTCCTGGAAGACGGTGAGCGCCTGGTGGGCCAGCCCGCGCGGCGCCAGGGCGTCACCAATCCGACCAACACCCTCTTCGCCATCAAGCGCCTGATCGGCCGCCAGATGACCGACCCGATGGTGGAGAAGGACAAGGGCATGGTGCCCTACGAGATCGTCAAGGGCCCGAACGGCGACGCCTGGGTGCGCGCGCACGGCACGGACTACTCGCCCCAGCAGGTCTCCGCCTTCATCCTGCAGAAGATGAAGGAAGCCGCCGAGCAGCACCTCGGCGAGAAGGTCGAAAAGGCGGTCATCACCGTCCCGGCCTATTTCAACGACGCACAGCGCCAGGCGACCAAGGACGCAGGCAAGATCGCGGGCCTGGAAGTTCTGCGGATCATCAACGAGCCGACCGCCGCGGCGCTCGCCTACGGCCTCGAGAAGAACGATGGCAAGAAGATCGCCGTCTACGACCTGGGCGGCGGCACCTTCGACGTCTCGATCCTGGAGATCGGCGACGGCGTCTTCGAGGTGAAGTCCACCAACGGCGACACCTTCCTGGGCGGCGAGGACTTCGACCTTCGGATCGTCGATTTCCTGGCCGACGAGTTCAAGAAGGAGAACTCGGTCGATCTTCGCAAGGACAAGCTCGCCCTGCAGCGCCTCAAGGAGGAGGCGGAAAAGGCCAAGAAGGAGCTCTCCTTCACCACCCAGTACGAGCTGAACCTGCCGTTCATCTCGATGAACGCCAACGGCCCGCTGCACCTCAACATCAAGCTCTCCCGCGCCAAGCTGGAAGCCCTGGTGGAAGATCTGGTGGCCAAGACCATCGGCCCTTGCGAACAGGCGCTGAAGGACGCTGGGCTGAAGAAGTCCGATATCGACGAGGTGATCCTGGTCGGCGGCATGACCCGCATGCCCGCGGTCATCGAGACCGTGAAGGCCTTCTTCGGCCGCGAGCCGCACACCGGCGTGAACCCCGACGAAGTCGTGGCGCTGGGCGCCGCGGTCCAGGCCGGCGTGTTGCAGGGCGACGTCAAGGACGTGCTGCTGCTGGACGTGACGCCGCTGACGCTCGGCATCGAGACCCTGGGCGGGGTCTTCACGCCGCTGATCGAGCGCAACACCACCATCCCNNCGCCAACGGCATCGTCAACGTCTCGGCCCGCGACAAGGCGACCTCCAAGGAGCAGTCGATCCGCATCCAGGCCAACGGCGGCCTCTCGGACGCGGATATCGAGGCCATGGTCAAGGAAGCTGAAAGCAACAAGGCCGACGACGAGAAGCGCAAGGCCGGCGTCGAAGCCAAGAACCAGGCCGACGCGGTCATCCATTCCACCGAAAAGGCCCTGGCCGAACACGGCGACAAGGTCTCCGAGGAGGAAAAGGGCGCGATCACCACGGCGCTCGAAGATCTCAAGGGAAGCCTTGAGGCCGGCGACGCCGAAACCATCTCGGCCAAGACCCAGACCCTTATCCAGGCGTCGATGAAGCTCGGCGAGGCCATGTACAAGGCCCAGCAGGCGAGCGAAGGCCCGGCCTCGGACGAGGATGCGGCCCATGCCGCCGGCGGCCATGCGGCCGGCGAGGGGCATGGCGGCGAAGACGTGGTCGACGCCGAATTCGAGGAGGTCGACGGCGACGACCACAAGAAGTCGGCGTGACAACCCGCCCCATGGCGGCTCAAGGCGTCATTTGCGATGAGTTCGCCATTGGGGACGTCGCCGCCGCTTCTGCGCGACTGAGGGCCCCCGCCCGCTCGGTCCGGTTCCTTCGGGAAATTGGCCCTTGTAGCCGGGCGGGGGTTTCCCCACCTTCCCAACAGCCACACACCACTTACACCTTGAGATCAGGGCGCCCGGCGGTTTGATGCGCGACTACTACGAAATTCTCGGTGTCGAACGGACCTGCGACGCGGTCGCGCTGAAGGCGTCGTTCCGCAAGCTCGCCATGGAGCATCACCCGGACCGCAACGACGGTTGCGAGGTCTCCGAGGGCCGCTTCAAGGAAATCAACGAGGCCTATTCGATCCTGTCCGACCCGCAGAAGCGCGCGGCCTACGATCGCTTCGGCCATGCCGGGGTGAACGGCGGCGGCGCGGGCCCGGGCGGCGCCCAGTTCCACGACGTGGGCGACATCTTCAACGAGGTGTTCGGCGACGTCTTCGGCGACATGTTCGGCGGTCGTCGAGGCGGCCAGCAGCGCTCTGGCCCCGCCCGCGGCCAGGATCTGCGCTACGACCTGGAAATCACGCTCGAGCAGGCCTACGCCTCGGCGGAGGTGGAGATCACCGTGCCCGCGGCGCTCACCTGCGAGACCTGCGAGGGCTCCGGCGCCAAGCCCGGAACGAGCCCCACGGTCTGCAACGCCTGCGGCGGCCAGGGCCGCGTGCGGGCGACGCAGGGCTTCTTCTCCATCGAGCGCGCCTGCCCCCGCTGTGGCGGGTCAGGGCGTCTGGTGCTCGACCCCTGCGCCGACTGCCACGGCATGGGCCAGGTGCGGCGCGAACGGACGCTCTCGGTGCGGATTCCGGCCGGCGTCGACGACGGCGCACGCATAAGGCTTGCCGGAGAGGGCGACGGCGGCAGCCGCGGCGGCCCGCGCGGCGACCTCTACATCTTCATCTCCGTGCGGCCCCACGAGCTCTTCGAGCGCGACGGCCTGGACCTGCTCTGCACCGTGCCCGTGCCCATGGCGGTGGCGGCGCTCGGCGGCGAGATTGAGGCGCCCTGCCTGATGGGCGGCGAGAACTGCGACGGAAATTGCAAGATCCCGGTCAAGGTCTCCGAGGGCGCCCAGACCGGCAAGACCGTGCGCCTCAAGGGCCGCGGCATGCCCTCGCTCCGCTCCCGCGACCGCGGCGACCTGGTGGTCGAGCTCTTCGTCGAGACCCCGGCCAAGCTCACCGCCCGCCAGAAGGAGCTGCTGCGCGAGTTCGCCGGCCTCTCCACCGACGCCCAACATCCCAAGAACGCCAACTTCGCCGGCAAGGCCAAGACCTTCTGGGACAGCGTGAAAGGCGTCTAAGGGGGGCGTCTAAGGGGCGCCTAGCGCCCGACCGGCCTTTCCGCTAGAGGAAGCGTCCGCTGGAAACGCACCCGTAGCTCAGCTGGATAGANNGCCCTCCGAAGGCAAAGGTCACACGTTCGAATCGTGTCGGGTGCGCCAGCGATTTCAATCACTTAGGCTGTCGGCCGCCGGTCGGCCGGGGCGCGCCTAGACCACCGCGCCGAACAGGTGGCCGATCCCGGCCGTCACGGCCATGGCGATCGCCCCCCAGAAGGTGACGCGAAGGACGGCCTTGGCGCCGCCCGCGCCGCCGGCCCGCGCGCCGACGAAGCCCAACAGGGCCAGGCTCGCGAGGGCCGCGATCGGCACGCCGACCAGCGTCCAGCTCGCGGGCGCGGCCAGGACCACCGCGAGCGGCAGGAAGGCGCCCACGAAAAAGGTGGTCGCCGAGGCGAACGCCGCCTGGATCGGCCGTGCGGTGGTGATATGCGAGATGCCCAGCTCGTCGTGGGCGTGGGCGCCCAGCGCGTCCTTCGCCATCATCTGGGCCGCCACCTGGTCGGCCAGCGCCGGCTCGACGCCGCGGGCCACATAGAAGCCCGCCAGCTCGTGGGCCTCGGCGACGGGATCAGCCTTCAGCTCGGCCGTCTCGCGGGCGAGGTCGGCCTTCTCGGTGTCCGATTGCGAGCTGACGGAGACATATTCGCCCGCGGCCATGGACATGGCGCCGGCGATGAGGCCCGCGACGCCGGCGATCAGCACCTGGCCCTTCGTCGTGGGCCCGGCCGCGACCCCGACAATCAGGCTCGCGGTCGATACGATCCCGTCATTGGCGCCGAGCACGGCGGCGCGAAGCCAGCCAATGCGCGCCATCAGATGGGCTTCGCGGTGGCTTAGTCGGCGCGGCATGGCGGTTCCTCAGTCGGCGGGCGGGGCGGCCCGGACCGGCGCCAGTTCGCAACAACTGGCGCGGGCGTCGCGCTCAGTGGCTCAGCAGGACGAAACGCTCCGGCGCGTTCAACAGGTCATAGGTCACCCCGCCGAAGGCCCATTCGCCCAACCGGGTGTGGCCGTAGCCGCCGGCGACGATCAGGTCGGCGCCGATCTCCTGGGCCGCGATATTGAGCTCCGTCGAGACCCGCTCGGGCGAAGTGGCGACCGTCTTGCCGAAGGCCTCCACGCCATGCCGGCGCAGATGCTGGACAACATCGGAGGTATTGGTCCGCGCGTCGGAGACGGCGTCTCTGTCACAGCACTCCACGACCGCGACCTCTTCCGCCGCCATCAGGAACGGCAGGCTGTCGGCCAGAGCGCGCCGCGATTCGCGGGTGTCTTTCCAGGCGACCACGACGGCGCGTCCGTGGAACTTGCCGGGTTTCGGCGGGGCGATAAGCACGGGCCGGCCGCTCAGCATGACCAGATCGGCCGGGCTCGCGGCCCGGTAATTGCCCTCGCGGCCGATCGGCGCGCCGCCGGCGACAATCAGGTCGGCCGAGCGCGCATGGCGCGCCATGGCGGAGGCGGGGAAGGTCTCGAGGGCGGTCCAGTCGGTCTTCAGCCCGGCGGTCTTGGCCCGGAAAGTCTCCTCGGCGCGCTTCAGGTCGTCCTCGACCAGGGTCTGCAGCTGCACCACCCATTCGCCGCCAAGCATCCCATAGGGGTCGCTGAGCGTCTGGATCATCTCCACGCCGACGCCCAACAGCGTGGCGTCGAACATCCGGGCGATGTCGACGGCGACGTGCAGCCGCCCCGAGGCCTCAGGACTTCCCTCGACGTGAACCAGGATGCTGCGCAGCGCGCCAGCGGTCTTGGCGGAGGTGTCCTGAATGGGGGCGTCCTTGACCATGATCATCACACGACTCCTCTTTGAGAAACGGGACCTAGGCGGCCAGCCGCTCGAGCGCCGGCCAGCGGGTGACGCGGAAAAGCCGGGAGGTCGCGAACTCGACGATCTGCGAGCCCTGCAGCTGGGTGACCATCCGCGAGACCGTTTCGATTGTCAGGCCGAGATAGTCGGCCATGTCCTGGCGGCCCATGGGCAGCGAAACCTCATCGGATCCATCGCGCTGAGCGACGTCCCTCAGGAAGCTGGCGACCTTCTCGCAGGCGCTCTTGCGGCCCAGCATCAACAGATGCTCCTGGGTGCGCTCCAGCTCGCGGCGCGTGGCTTCCCAGAGCGCGCGGTCCAGGTTGTCCTTGCCGCTGAGCGCGGCGAGGGACGAGCGTTTGACGACACGGATGACGCAGTCGGTCAGGGCCTCGGCGGAGAACCGGTAGGCGTCGCCGATCTCAAGCCCGATCACGTCGCCCGGATAGTAGAAATCGCCAACCTGGCGGCGGCCGTCGCTCAGCAGCCGGGTGGTCCGGACAACGCCGGAGACCAAGCTGTGGATCATGTCGGCGTCTTCGTCCTGACCGAAAATCTCCTCGCCCTTGGCGAAGGTCATCTTCAGGCCCACCCGGTCCATCAATTCGACGATGGCGGGGGCCGCGGCGGTGTCCGGCGAGTACGCGAGGGTCATGGGAAACTCCTTCATCCGATGACCTCAGACTCGCCTTTCAACCGGCTCCCGGAAATTCGTGGGCGCCCCCTAGTGGTTGGCCCCTACGTAGCAGTACGGAGGGGCGTCGCGTCGCGTCGGGCGAGTTCGCCGAAGTGAGCACTGACCGCGCGGCGCACGCCGGCCAGCACATCGTCCACCGCCTCCTCGGTGATGTTGGAGACGATGCCGCCGGTATGAACATGGTCCACGACTTGCAGTCCGCACATGGCCCCCAGGTGCCGGTCGAACAGCGTCATGAGGGTCTGCAGCGCGCCGGTATCGCGCACCCACTGGTCCGGCGCGCCGGAGGTCGTGAAGCTGATCAGCTTCTTGCCGTCGAGCAGGCTCTCGGTTCCGCCCATGCCGGGCTCATAGCCGAAGCCCATGCTGAACACCCGATCCGCGTAGCCCTTCAGTATGGCGGGCGGGGCGTTGAACCAGAACGGGTAGACGAAGGCGAAGACATCCACGTCGGCCAGGACCTTGCGCTCGGCGACCACGTCCGCCTCGAAGCGGAAGCCGGAAGGTGACGGAATCTCGCTGGCCTTGAGGCAGGGATCGAACCGCATGGCGTAAAGGTCGCGCACAATGGCCTGCTGGCCCAGCGCCTCGACGCTCTGTCGATAGGCATTGCCGACCGCGTGGGTCAGGCTCCTGGGGTTGGGATGGGCGATGATGATCGCGTGTTTCATGGGGGTCTCCTGGACGGGTCTCCTAGTCTGCAGAAGACGACGGCGGCGAGCTCGGCGCTTTGATCGAGATCACGGAGGTCGTTGAATTCGCGGTCCAAGAAGGCCGCATGGACGACACCAGGGCCATCATCTCCAACGACCTCGCCGTCGGCGACGCTGACTCGCGCGTGGCGGTCGGCCCCATGCACCGGCTGGTCGCCAGGCCGCTTCCTCTGAACACCTTCCGGGAAAACGTCATCGTTCTCGCCCGCGATAGCACGGCGCTGCGTCCCGAGCGGCTGGCCGGCGTCCGCAAGGTGGAGGTGCGCGCGAAAGGTCGAAGCCTGCTCGCGTCTCCGATGATCTGCGACGACCCCGCCGTGGTCGGTCCGGGGGAGGCGGGCCTGCCACAGCCGGCCTTCCGCCGCCTGGGCGTGCAGCCGGGCGATATCGTCGAGGTGGCGCCAGCGCGGACGCCGCGCACCATCGATGCCCTGCGCGCCAAGATCGCGGGCGAGGCCCTGTCCGCGGCGGAATACGCCGCCATCGCCGCCGACCTGGGCGCGCACCGCTGGTCGGATATGGAGATCGCCGCCTTCCTGGTTGCGTGCGCGAGCTTCATGACACCTGACGAAACCCTCTCGCTCTGCCGCGGGATGGTCGCCGCCGGCGGCCGGCTGACCTGGCCGCGCGACCTGGTGGTCGACAAGCACTGCATCGGCGGCATTCCCGGCAACCGCACCTCGTTGATCGTCACGCCCATCGTGGCGGCCCACGGGCTGTTGATGCCCAAGACCTCTTCGCGCGCCATCACCTCGCCCGCCGGCACGGCCGACACCATGGAGGTGCTGGCCCGCGTGGATCTGGACGAGGCCGAGATGCGCGCCGTGGTCGCGGCCTGCGGCGGCTGTATCGTCTGGGGCGGCCGCGTCGATCTCTCGCCGGCCGACGATGTCCTGATCTCGGTGGAGCGGCCACTCGGCGTCGACACCCCCGAACAGATGGTCGCCTCGATCCTGTCGAAAAAGGTCGCCGCCGGATCGACCCATCTGGTGTTGGACGTGCCGGTGGGACCGAGCGCCAAGGTCCGCGACCGCCGCGCGGCGCTTCGCCTGCGGAAACTCTTCGAATATGTCGCCGGCCAGCTGGGCCTGACCATCGACGTCCTGCTGACCGACGGCCGCCAGCCGATCGGCCGCGGCGTCGGGCCGGTGCTGGAAGCGCGCGACGCCATGGCGGTGCTGCGCAACAGCGCCGACGCGCCCGCCGACCTGCGCGAAAAGGCCGTCATGCTGGCCGGCTGCCTGATCGAGCAGGATCCCGGCCTGCCGGGCGGAACCGGCGAGCAGCGCGCTCGCGAGCTGCTGGAAAGCGGCGCTGCGGCGCGCAAGATGGACGAGATCATCGCCGCTCAGGGCCCCTCGCCGATCAGCGGCCAGGTCGGCGCCCTGGCTCAGGAGGTCACGGCGTCCGCCGCCGGAGTGGTGACCGCCATCGACTGCCTGCGCATCGCCACGGTCGCCCGGCTGGCCGGAGCGCCCACCGACCCCGGGGCCGGCCTCGACCTCATGGCCAGGATCGGCGATCGCGTCGAGGCCGGTCAGCCGCTCTACCGCATCCATGGCTCTGAGCCGTCCGACTTCGCCTTCGCGGTCGAGGCCGCCGGGGAATTCAACGGCATGGTCGTCGCGCCGTGACCGCCGCTCTCTACGCCTTCGCCTCGGACCTCGTCCCCGCCGCGCGGCTGGCCGCCGCCTTGGGCGCGCCGCTTCAGCTGATCACGCTGCACACCTTGCCGGACGGCGAGAGCCTGCCGCTTGTTCCACCGCCGACATCGACGGCGCTGCTCTATCGTTCGCTCGATCGTCCGGACGACAAGCTGATGCCGCTGCTGTTGGTCGCGGACGCCCTGCGCCGCGCGGGCGCCGCGCGCGTCGTGCTGGTCGCGCCCTACATGCCCTATCTGCGGCAGGACGCGGTGTTCGCGCCGGGCCAGCCGCTCAGCCGCGATGTCCTGGGCGCTCTGCTGGGGCCGGCGTTCGACCGCATTGTCACTGTCGAGCCCCACCTGCACCGCACCGCTGACCTGACGCCCGTCTTCGGAGGGACGCCCGTCGCAACGCTCTCGGCCGCGGAACTCCTGGCCGATGCGATCGGACGCCGGGGCGACCCCGTGATCATCGGTCCGGACGCCGAGTCCGAGCCCTGGGTCCGGCGGATCGCCGAGCGCCTCGAGGCGCCCTGGCTGGTCGCGCGCAAGGCCCGATGCGGCGATCGAGACGTCAAAGTCACCCTGCCGGCCAACGCCGGTGTTGCGGGGCGGAGGACCGTCATCGTCGACGACATCTGCTCCAGCGGCGCGACCCTGATCGCGGCGATGCGCCGCCTGCAGGCGGCCGGGGCCGCGTCGGTCGATCTCGGCATCGTGCATGCTCTCTTCCCGCGCGGCGTCGGCGCGGCCCTTCGCCGTGCGGGCGCCCGGGCGGTGACCTCCACCGACTCCTGCGGACACCGTTCCAACGCGCTGCATCTCGCGCCCCTGCTGGCGCGCGCCCTTTCCCCGGAGATGGATGGATGACTCTCAAGCTGACCTTCCACGGCGCGGCCGGCTGTGTGACCGGGTTCTGCGCCCTTCTGGAAACCGACCGGGCCAGGCTCCTGATCGACTGCGGCATGTTCCAGGGCTCCAAGACCCTGAAGGCGCTCAACTACGGCGACTTCCCGTTCGGCGCCGGATCGATTGACGCCGTGCTGCTCACCCATGCGCACATCGACCACTCCGGACTGCTCCCGAAGCTGATGAAGGCGGGCTTCCAGGGCCCGATCCACGCCACCACGGCGACGCGCGAGCTCTGCGAGATCATGCTGGCGGACTCAGCCAGCATCCAGGAGAGCGAGGTCCGGCACCTGAACCACCGCAACCAACGGCGCGGCCGGGCCGAGGTGAAGCCGATCTACACCGTGCGAGACGCCGCGCGATGCCTCGACCAGTTCTCCAAGGTGAAGCTCGGTGAGCCCGTCGCCGTTGCGCCCGGCGTCACCGCTATCTACTGGGAGGCCGGCCACATCCTGGGGTCGGCCTCCATCGAGGTGCAGGTGGAGAGCGAGGGCGGGGTGGAGACGCTACTGTTCTCCGGCGACCTGGGTCCCGGCGGCCGCGAATACGCCCCCGATCCGCAGGGACCTGAAGGCGTCGACTACCTGATTTTGGAATCGACCTATGGCGACCGCGAGCGGATCGACCTGGGGAGCGAGGCCCGCCGAACCCTGCTGGCCAAGGAACTGAACGAGGCCCACGCCGCCGGCGGGCCGTTGCTGATCCCGGCCTTCGCGGTGGAGCGGTCCCAGGAGCTCCTGGCCGATCTGCTCACTCTGATGGAAGAACAAAGGGCGCCGCCCGCCGACATCTTCCTCGACTCGCCGCTCGCCATCGAGGCGACGGAAATTTTCCGGCGGCGGGGCTGGAACCGGGCGACCGGTTCCAACCCCTTCGAGCACCTGAGCAACAGCGGACGCCTGAAATTCCTGCGCGAGGCGGGCGAGAGCGACCGTCTGGAGACCTTGAGCGGCTGGCATGTGATCCTGGCGGCCAGCGGGATGTGCGACGCGGGCCGGGTGCGCAAACATCTGAAGCGACTGCTCTGGCGGCGTCAGGCGACCGTCCTTTTGTCGGGCTATCAGGCCGTCGGCACGCTCGGCCGCATCCTTCAGGAGGGCGCCGAGCGGGTGAGCATCCAGGGCGAGGATATCCAGGTCCACGCGCGCATCCGCTCTCTGGAAGTCTACTCCGGCCACGCCGATGCGCCGCGCCTTGTGGCCTGGGCCAAGCAGCGGGCGCCCAGGACCGGTGTCTTCCTGGCGCACGGCGAACCCGCCTCGCTGGAGGGGCTGAAGTCGCGCCTCGCCACGGCGGGCCTGCCGGTCGACCGGATTCAGATCCCGACCATGGACGAAGGGTTTGTGCTGTCGCGCGCCGGCGCCACGCCCAGGGGTCGAGGAGCGCGCCGTATCGCGCCCGACGCGGCTGCGCGGGCCGACTGGCACAACGCCCGCGCCCAACTGCTGATGGAACTCAATCAGCGGCTTGAAGCCGCGCCCGACGACAAGGCGCGCGAACAGCTGATCACCCAGCTGGCGGCCGCCCTGAGCGGTCCGCCGGCGGCGGCGGCGAAGCCCGCCCCGGCCCTGACCGTGGAGAATGGATAGTGCCGCAGTCCCAAACGCCCCCAACCGCTCTGGCCCGCACGCCGACCTGGATCGAGGACACCTATTCACGGGCCGGGCGGTCACTCGCCGCCGGCGGAGCCTATTTTGTGGCCCTCGCCAGCGCCGGCTGGGCGCTTGGCCCGATCCGCGAGTTCGTGGTGCGCAAGGGTTTCGACCCGCTGCTCGCGGTCCTGATTGAAGCTGCGCCCATGCTGCTGGTCATGGCGCTCGCCTCGGCCTGGGCGATGCGGCTGTTCAAGGTGCGCGACCGCGCAGGCGACCGCCTGCTCGTTGGCAATATCGCGGTGACCCTCGTCATCGCCTCGGAGTTCGTGGGCGGCGCGCTCGTGCGCGGGTGGGGAATCTACGAGACCCTGGCCAACATGTGCACCCGGCCCGGGAGCGTGGTCGTCGCTCTCCTCATCGCCGCGCCGCTGGCGCCGCTCATCGAGCCGGTGAACTCCAAGAACTCAGCTTAGGCCGTCTCCGGAGGCGCGCCCAGGCTCAGGCGGGCTGGATCAGGTCGCGGATCGTGTCGGTCAGGTGATCGTTCAGCAGCGGTTTTTCGATCAGCTGTGCGTCGGCGAGCAGCAGCCGCCCGCGCAGGCGGGCGTCGGCCGCGCTGGTGATGACGATCGCCGGGATCGCCACTTTGCGTTGGCGAAGCCTCTCCAGCGCCTCGATCCCGCTGATTCCCGGCAGCAGTTGATCCACCACCAGGCACGCGGTGGCTGGAGGCAGCGCCAGCTTCAGAAGGCGCTCGCCGTTCGCGCAGCAAATGACGTCGAAGCCCTCGATTTCCAGCGAGTAGCGCAGAGCCCTACGCAGGTCGGCGTCGTCATCGACGACGATGACGGTCGGCCGTTCGGCGGGAGAGGCGGACATCGGAGGCTACCAATCGAAGGAATTGAGCCTCGACCTTATCCCTCCAGGCGGCGGGGTCCTTGATCCAGCGCAACGGTCCGGTCAGCCGCGGGCCAGTGTCACCATGCGCACCAGTTCGCTCAGGCTACGCGCGCCGGTCTTGGACATCATGTTTGCGCGATAGACCTCCACCGTGCGCGGGCTGATGCCGAGCTCGAAGGCGATGACCTTGTTCATCTTGCCGTCGACCACGCCCTGCAGGACATCCTGTTCGCGCGGCGAAAGGGTTTCCAGGATGGCCAGCAGGCGGGCCCTTTCCGCCTGGTTCTGGTCGGCGCGCGGCGCGTTCGACAGGGCGAAGCGGATGGCGCCCAGCAGCGCCTCGTCCTCAAAGGGTTTCTCCAGGAAATCGATGGCGCCGGCGCGCATGGCCTCCACGGCCATTGTCACGTCCCCATGCGCGGTGATGACGATGACCGGATGCGGTACGCCCCGCTCGGCCAGGACGCGGACCAGTTCCAAGCCGCTCATCCCGGGCATGCGCACGTCGGTGATGATGCAGCCGGGCTCGAGAGTTTCGATCTGCGCCAGGAAATCGTCGGCGCTCGCGTAGGTGCGCGTCACCATAGAGGCCGCGTCCAGCAGGAAGTCGAGCGAGTCCCGCATCGCCTCGTCGTCGTCGATGATATGGATCACCGGGTCAGCCATGATCTTCGAGCTCATCCTTCATTACGCCGTGCAGTGTAAAGTTGAAGATGGTCCCGCCGCCCGGATTGGGCTCGACCCAGATGCGCCCGCCGTGCGCCTCCACGATTGTACGCGAGATCGACAGGCCAACTCCCATGCCCTGGGCCTTGGTGGTTTGGAAGGGCTTGAACAGTTGCTCGAGCACCTGTGGCGCGATGCCTGAGCCGGTGTCGGCGACGGACACGCAGCACATGTTGTCGGGCGCCGATTTCGCGGAGACTACGAGTTCGCGCCGCGATGAGGTCTCCATCGCCTCGATGGCGTTGCGCACCAGGTTGAGCACCACCTGCTGCATCTGGATCTTGTCGGCCAGCACCAGGCCGGCGTCGCGGGCGACGCTGATCCGCAGGTGGACCCCGCGTTCCCGCGCCCCGATCATCGCCAGCGCGCAGGCCTCCTCAAGCAGTTTTGGCAGGCTCTCGACGCGCCGTTCCACCTCGCGCTTGGCGACGAAGTCCCGGAGCTTGCGGATGATGTCGCCGGCCCGGATCGCCTGTTCGGCGCCACTGCGCAGGCCGCGCTTGATCTTCTCCCGGTCCTGCGGGGTCGCATCCAAGAGGTGCTCGGCGCCTTTCATGTAGTTGGCGATGGCCGAGAGCGGCTGGTTGAGTTCGTGGGCCAGCGCCGAGGCCATCTCGCCCATGGCGGTCAGGCGCGAGGTGTGCACCAGCTCGGACTGCAGATCCTGCAGCCGCCGCTCGGTGGTTTCCCGTTCGGACAGGTCGCGGACGAAGCCGGTGAAATAGGTGTGGGCCACGCCCACCATCTCGCCCACCGAGAGCTCCATGGGAAAGGTCGATCCGTCCTTTCGCTCGCCCACCACCACGCGGCCGATGCCGATGATGCGCCGCTCGCCGGTCTTGAGGTAGCGCGTCAGGTAGCCGTCGTGCCCGCTGCGGTAGGGCTCGGGCATCAGTATCGAGACATTCTGGCCGATGGCCTCGGCGGCGGTCCAGCCGAACTGACGCTCGGCCGCGGCGCTGAACGAGCGCATGACGCCGTTCCGATCGATGACGACCATAGCGTCCGGCACGGTGTCCAGGATCGATTGCAGGTGCGCCTCGCGCTCCTTCAGATCCTCCAGCGTCCTCGAGGTCGCGTTGCGCCCAAAGCGCCGCGCAACGAGGGTGACGCCTCCGCCGACCGCCACGAACAGCAGGGCCGCGGCCAGATTGGCGCGGTCCTGGAACAGGGCGGGCCCCGCGGTGGCCCAACCGGCCAGCAGGCCGAGCGCCGTCACTGTCAGCGCCGGGCCGACGCCACCTACGAGGGCGCAGGCCACCAGCGCCGGAATGAACGCCATGAAAACCGTCCGATCGTGAAAGATCGGATGGAGCAGAAGCTGCAGGGCGAAGCACGCCGCCGCCGCGCCGACAGCGATGGCGTAGGTTATCAATCGGCTGCGCGCCGCGAGACCTGTTGCTGTCGGCCATGGACCCGCGCGGTTCGGCATCCCCAAGGGATAGGCGTCACCGGGCGCCCGATCAATCGGTGGCTGCGTCACACGCGAAGGTTCCGGGGCGGGCCCGGCGCCCGCCAGTCCGCAACGCCCCCTAGGTAACGCTACGGAGGCGACGGCGGCGGCGAAGACGCTAGGCTTGTCGGCCTTCTAGGGAGGCTTTCATGCGTCGAGCATTGCTGATCGTTGCGCTGCTCTCCTCCGTGGCGGGACTTGCCGTCGCCGCGCCGTCGCCGACGGCGCCGCGCGCGCCGGATCCCGCCGTCGACCGGGGCCACCAGCTCGCGACGCGCCGCTGCGCCCAATGCCATGCGGTCCGGCCCGGCCGGGAGAGCCCCGACGGGGACGCGCCGCAGTTTTCGTCGCTGCGCCTGCGCTTCAACGAAATCAGCCTCCAGCGGCGGTTGGCCGCGATTCCGTGGAGCCGACACGCGGGCATGCCGCCCGTCGGCCTGTCCGACGCGGATCGCAGCGATCTCGCCGCCTACATCGAAAGCCTGGGCTCGCCGCGCGGGTAGACGGCCGCGCCACGGCTCCCTGAGGCCGGCCTCGCGTTTGATCCGGCTCAAGGCGCGATCGGGCGGCGTGGCCATGGTGCGCCTTTGAAGATGAGGCGAGCGGATGGCCATCGAGCCGAGAGTGCGCCGCGCGATGAGCGGGATTGGCGTCGCGCTGCTTCTGGCGGGTTGGGCCATGGCCGCCGCGGTTTGGGCCCAGTCGCCGCCGCCGCAGCTCACGCCGGTCGAACGGCTGATGATCATCGATACCCTGAGCGGGCGTACGGAGTTCGACGCCGGCCCGCCCGCCGATCGGTCCGACAGTGCGCTCTGGGCCGCCCTCGTCCGGCGCGCCACCGGCGAATTGGGGCTACGCATCACCCCGTCGGACGTCGATCCGCTCTGGGCGATCGCGCCAAGGCCCCGACAGGTCGAGACCGAGCTGCGATCCGCCCAGGCGGCCGGACAGCTGGCGTCCTGGCTGGCGGCGCTGCCGTCCGGATCGTCACGCTTTCGGGCCCTGCAGGCGGCGCACTGGCGCTATCGTCGGATTGTCGATGCTGGCGGATGGGCGCCTTTGCCCAAGGGAGCCGCAAGCCGCGCGCCCGACGCGGCGGCTCTGGCGGCCCTGCGCGCGCGCCTCATCGCCGAGGGCTACCTCGCACCGGCCAAAGCGGCCGTTCCGGGCCTCGACGCCGGCCTCAAGCAGGCGCTGGTCCTCTTCCAGAGCCATCATGACCTGAAACCCGACGGGGCGCTGGGCGCGCAGACCCTGGTGGCGCTCAATGTGCCGGCCGAGGCGCGGCTCAGCCAGATCGACGCCAACCTCGAACGCTGGCGCTGGCTGCCTGCCCTTCCGGCCCAGCGCGTCGAAGTCGATGTCGGCGGCGCGGAGGCGACGCTGTACGTCCGCGACCAGGCCCAGCTTTCCATGCGCGTGATCGTCGGCGACCGGACGCACCGCACCCCGATGTTCGCCTCGCGCCTGGAGAGCGTCATCTTCAATCCCCCGTGGAACGTCCCGGCGTCGATCGCCGCCAAGGAACTGTTGCCGCACGAGCGCCGCGACCCAGGCTACCTGGCCCGCAACGACTTCGTGTTCGTGAACGGCGCGCTGCGGCAGCGTCCCGGCCCGCTGAATGCGCTCGGTCGGCTGAAGTTCGACTTTCCGAGCCCGTTCGGCGTCTATCTCCACGACACCCCGGCCCGCGCGGCCTTCGCGCTCACCGATCGCTGGCGCAGCCACGGCTGCGTCCGGCTGGAAAGGCCGCTCGAACTCGCCGCTGCGCTCCTCGGTCCCCAGGGTTGGACAGGGGAGCGAATCGATGCGGCGATCGAGGCGGGGGACACCAGCCGGGCCGCGATCGCCACGCCGATCCCTCTCTACGTGCTCTATTGGACGGTGGTCATCGCCCCCGATGGCGCCCCCGAGTTCCGGCGCGACGCCTACGGCTGGGACGCCAAACTGACCCAGGCTCTCGCCCGGAGCGCGTTGGGGAGCGGCGCCATGCCGCAAGCCGACAGTGAGTGCAGCGCCGCAATTCGGCCCCAGCCGGTGCTATAAGCGACCTCCTTTTTGGGGGGACGCCCATGGCTCTGCATCGCCGACAGCTCCTGAACTACGGTCTCGGTCTCGCCGGCTCCGTTGCCCTGGGCGGGCCCGCGCTGGCCGCCGCCGGCGGCGGCCGCAGCATCGCCTTCACCAACCTGCACACCGGCGAAAGCCTCAACGCCACCTATTGGGAGGCGGGGGCCTATGTTCCCGACGCGCTTGCCGCGCTGAATCATCTCCTGCGCGACCACCGGACCGGGGAGGTGCACACGATCGCCCCGGGACTGTTCGATCTGATCGCCAGTCTGCGCGGAAAGCTTGAGAGCGCAGCCACCGTGCAGGTGATCTCCGGCTACCGGTCGCCGATCACCAACGCGGCCTTGCATGCCCACAGCGAGGGCGTCGCCAGCCATAGCCTGCACATGCTGGGCCAGGCGACCGACCTGCGCATCGCCGGCGTCGATCTCGGCCATCTCCGCGATGCGGCCTGGTCGCTGCAGGGCGGCGGCGTCGGCTTCTACCCGCAGTCGCAGTTCGTGCACGTCGATGTCGGCCGCGTCCGCCGATGGAGCGGCGCCTGAGGCGATTGACGCCGATCAAGGCCGCGATGGAGTCCTGGCGCCAGGATTACGATAGTCCAGGAGCCATCCGATGTCAGCGCCAGACCCCGAATCCCCGCCGGCCAAGGTCCGCGGGTTCTTTCGTGGCCTCGGCGAGGTCGCGGAGTTTCTGAGAGAAAGCGCCATGGCGGTCTTCGAGGTCGTGACCGGCAAGTGGCCCCAGCCCTTCGGCTCGGGCCCGCGCAAGCCCAAGCTTGAGCCCAAGCCCCCGAACGAGGGCATGGGGCCGATCCAAAAGATCGCGCCCTTCCCGACCGACGACTAAGGTCTCAGCTCGTCGTCATACCGCCATCCACCACGAAGACGCCTCCGGTGAGGTATTTTGCCTCGTCACTGGCGAGGAAGGCCACCATTCGGGCGACCTCGCCACAGGTCCCGTAGCGGCCCAGGGGAATCCTCTGCGCGAACTGGTCGTGGACGGTCGCGGCCGCGCCGGGGGAAGCCTGGGTCTCGATCGAGCGCATCATGCGGCTCTCGATGGGGCCGGGGTTGACGCTGTTCACGCGGATGTTCTGCGGTCCACATTCGATCGCCGCCGTCCGCGTCAGGCCGATGACGGCGTGCTTGCTGGCGACATAGGCGCTCAGGCCCGGCGAGCCGATCAGGCCGGCGACGCTGGAGGTGTTGATGATGCTGCCGCCGCCCTGGGCGGCCATGGCGGGGATCACGTGCTTCATGCCGAGGAACACCCCGACGATGTTGACTTCCACCACGTTCTGGAAGTCGGCCAGTGGGTAGTCGGCGATGGGCGACACCTTGCCCTCGACGCCGGCGTTGTTGAAGAAGACGTCGATCCGGCCGAAGGCCTTGAGGGCTTCGGCGACATAATGGGCGACCGACGCTTCGGACGTCACGTCCGCGTTGACCAGGTGCAGGCTGGCCCCGGGCCCGGCGTCGCGCTCCAGCTGGTCGAGCGAGGCGGCGGTCCGATCTACGGCGACCACCGAGGCGCCGCGCGCCAGCATCAGGAGCGCCGTGGCGGCCCCAATGGCGCCGCCGGCGCCGGTGACAAGCGCGACCTTGCCGGCGAGCTGGTTGTTATCGGACATGGAAGACCTCCTTCGGCGCGGGGTTTGGGCGACCTTGGCCGCGTGTCGCGATCGTCGCCTTGCGCTGCATCAACAGGCCGTGTCCGCCAGGTGGTTGCGGGCGGCTTGATCTGCCGCAATGCCGACGCCGGCCGGGTCAGCCAGAGTGGGGGCGAACCGTAACTGGCGCGGCAACCCAGGGAATTCCATGATCGGTCTTGTGATCCTGTCCCTCACCACCGCCGCGGCGCCTCCGCCGCCGACGATGCCGGGTTTCTTCGATGCGGCGCGCTTGGCGGCCGTTTGCAGCGCCAACGGCCCCGACGCGAAGTCCGGCCAGGCCATCTGCATGGGCTATGTCGTGGGCGCGGTAGACCAGCTGATGGTTCAGCAGGCCCGGCGCGACGAGGTCCGGCGCACCATCTGCCCGCCGAAAACCCTGAGCGCGACCGATGCCATGAAGGCCGTGGTCAAGTATTCCAGGTTCGCCAGCACCGCGCACGGCATCGGCGCGGCCGGCTTCGTGAGGTTCGCCATGGAGGATACCTATCCCTGCGCCATTCGAGGGGGCGGCCGGTGACCACTAGCGGACCTTCGGACGGACGGCGCGTCCTGCGCGAGGCCGTTGGTGTCATGATGGTGCTTGCGGGTTCGTTGGTGCTGCTGGGCCTGGTCTTCATCAACAACGATTCCTCGCCGCAATCGGAATGGCTCTCGATCCATCTTGGACTGGCCCTGACCGGCCTGATCTCCGCCAGCGCCCAGGGGCTGGTGTTCGGCGGTTTGGCCGTGCTCTGGGGCGCGCTCAAGCGCAGCCGATAGGCGCACGCCGGACCCTCCCGTCGGCGGGCCATGATCTGAGTCAAAGCCCCGCTCGGCCAGCGCCCTAGATATGGAGGCGCTCATCCCGAGGACGCCGCCCATGGACTATGCCCGCGCATTCGAGGCCGCTCTTGAG
>PLEH01000169.1 GCA_003136395.1 Phenylobacterium sp. | reverse complement strand
GAAGTCACGAACGGTTTGGCTCTGTGGGAGCATCGCCAGAATCTTGCGGTCTCGGTCGTAGGCGATCAGCTGGCCTTTCAGGGGGCCGATCCCAGCCATCGCCGCCTTGTCCGCGACTGGACTGGCCCGCTGACCAGGTGGGCGATCCAGCAGCAACTTGTCCGCCTTTTCGGCCACATGGCGCCCCTCGACGCGCTTTGGCATCGGCGAGGTGAACTTGTAATCCCAGGTAAGCCGACCGCTGGCGTCGACCGTGAAGTCAAAGCGCCAAGGCGCCAGGCCGATGAGTGCGTCGACGTCCGGAAGGCCTTCCAGCCATTCCGGATGTTCGGGGATTTCAAGATCAGCGGAGAATTTGTCGTTTGTTTTGAAGGGCGAACTGATCGCGGTGATCGACCGCTGCAGCTGACGTGCTTCACCGCGCCGCCAATGCGCCCTGCGCAGGTTGCTGATCAGAATGCACGTTCCGAATAGCGCGCGCCCCTTTGCGCGAGTGAAGAAGGCGGCCGGACGGCTGCGGATTCGGACGCGCGTCTGATCGAGGTAGCGGACCGCGGTGAGCGCGTCCCAATCCAGCGTAACCAAATACTCGACCTTCTCGCCGCGCGGACGGGTGATCAGATCGATCCGCCGACCGAGCTTGTGGACCGCGAACCGCCCGACGCCCTTCTCACCCAGAGGAAGGCGCCGGAACCGCCGGGTTCGGTGCTTTTCATTGCGCTGCACCTCACGGTGGTCGCTCGCGGGCTCCAGCCAGATGTCGCGTATGGTCGCCAAGGTCATGCCCTCGCCGTCGTCAACGACCTCAATCGTCGGATCGTCGCCATCAACGCCGTTCAGCGTGACCTTCACCTTGGCCGCATCCGCGTCGTAAGCGTTCTTCACCAATTCGAAGACGGCGAGCTGGTCGGAGCCGATCAGCTGGTCGCCGAGCAGCGCGAGCAGGCGGGCTCGGGCGCGAAACGGGGCGATGACAGGTCTGGCCAAGTTCGAGATGCCCCTCTGGGAAACCATCCTGCTCGGCCCAGGACGGAGCAGGAGTCTACTGCGTATCGAGCCGGCACGACGCGCCCAAACGCCAGAACTTCAGCGTTCCGGCCCTGAGTTACAAGCGGTAGCTGTGATGGGACGGACGGGCCACCCGCGTCGTTAGTCTTGATAGATTGGAAATTTCGCGATATATGGTTCCGTCATATAGGAAAGTGACGGATTCGATGTTCTCCATTCCCGCAGAAGTTTTGAAGTATGTCCGCGAACATGGTTCAATGGGCCAAGCCAAGCTCGCACAGGCGCTGAGCACTGTAGGCAGCGTCGTTTCGAAAATGGAGAAGGGCGAGGATGTCGAGCCCGAGCTTGCAGAGCGGTATCTGCGGGCGGTTGGCTCGGACCTCGCCGCCAAGGTGATGGAATTCTATGGGCGAGACTGGCGTCACAGTCCGCCGCCGTCTTTCCTGCATCCCGACCGGGAAGTGCTGTGGCAGGTTGACGATGCGCTGACCGACTTGGCGGCTTTCGAGAAGAGTCCGAAGAACCACCCGATCCTGAAGGGACCCATTGACCTTCTCCGGGCAGAGTTGGCGGGCAACGCCAATTACTTGCGCCGCCGGGACCACACAATCGCCTGGGTCGGCGACATCGGAGTCGGCAAGACAACAGCGCTTGCTCATGCCGTCGGACTGCTGGTCGGCGACGGGCGTAGTCAGCGAAAGCCGGCCTTTCCCGTTGGGTCGGGCCGCACCACCGTGTGTGAAACCGCCATTCGGGTCGCCAGCACCTATGGGATCGCGGTCGACGCGATCGACGACAACGAAGTGTTGCGCTTGACGCGCGACCTAGTGACGAGCCTCACGGCGAAGGCCTCCGGGGTGGGGGTGCCCAGCGAAATCAGCCGCGTGTTGCGGAACATGTCCGGCACTAAGGTCCAGACCATCCAAGTGGGGGACGACGAATATGAAAGCGTCGACCCTATCACGCAGATGCTGGACGGCGGGCTGAGCGTCGACGAGGCCGTGGATCGGGTCGTCGCGTCGATGAACCTGGCGAGCCGCAAGGAACAGCAGCTGGTGCTGCCGGAGGGCCGCGCCGACGGCCTTAATTGGTTGTCGAAACTCGCCCACAATATCAACAACGGGCTCGACGAGCGGTTCGGTGTGCCCAGGCGCATCACGGTACTGATGCCTTACGAAAACCTCAGCGCAGATGGCCAGATTCTGTCCGTGATCGATACCCGAGGGGTGGAAGCTGTCACCCAGCGCCAGGACCTCGACGCTCACCGGGACGATCCGAGGACCCTTGTCGTGCTTTGCAGCAAATTTGCCGACGCCCCAAGTCCGACAACCCAGAAGTACCTACAGGACATGGTGGAGTCCGGCTCCGACGCCGGCGAGCGCCGGCGGGCATGCGTTTTGGTGTTGCCGCGCGGCGACGAAGCCCTTGAGCTGCCCGGTCTGGACGAACCCCTTCGTTCGCGCGCGGAAGGCTACGCCATTCGGAAGCGCGACGTTGCCCAGGCGTTCGCGAAAGCGAAGCTCCCGGCTACGCCGGTTTACTTCTTCGATGCCCACAAGGACGACCCGGACAAGATATGGGCGTCGCTTCGCGGGCAGGTCGCGGACATACGGCACGCCTACGCTGAGCGCATCATGGCGGCTTCGGACGGCGTGAAAGACCTGATCCGCAACGTCAACATCGTGAAGACCTCTGAAGCGCGCCGGAACATCGAAATCGCCGCGAATCGCCTGGGCAAAGCCATCCGCGACCTGCCGGGCACCCGGCGTCCGGCGCACCTCAACCTGCTCGACCAAGTGGCGAACGGTCATCATAGCTCGATCGCTGCCGCCATGGCTCGGGGTGGTGAGTGGTACAATTTCCCCGTGTTTCACATGCTTGGCGTCGGGGTCCGCATGGATGCGAACCTACGGACCTCGGACCATCTCTCACGGGTCGAACACAAGCTGGAGGAGTTGACGGAGGAGTATCGGGCGCTGAAGGACGTGCGCCAAAGCCTCGTCGCCCTTCGCGCGCTGGTCGCTGAAGGACGCCAGGAATTCCTCGCGGCAGCACAGTCGATCGGCCGCGACGCCTACGGCAACCTGCTTAGCCGAGAGCAGGATCTCTGGGCGGGTTGCGAAGCGCGATATGGCGGCGGGAGCGGCTACAAGCAGGACATCGCCAAGGCCCTACAATCCTACTTCGAGGAAACGACGGCTCCTGCCCAGACGGCCGCAGCCGTCGATAAGCGCCTGCAAAAGGCCTGGGAGCAGTTTGTGATCGCGCCGTTCGTTGCTGCGACGCGCGCTGAGGCCCCTGTGCTCGCCGCTGCCTAAGTGCTGAGCGATGCGCGGTCAGCGAGACCGGTCCCGGCCGTCAGCGTGGTGGTCGCGGGCAAGAGCCCTGTTCGCTGAGCGGAGCTCGCGAGCGAGAGCCAAGCGTTCGCTATCCGGCTGCGGCATGGACCGAACGAACGCCTCCACCTTTGAGCCGAGCGCTCGGTCGATCGGATCGGTGGATCGTTGGAGCAGCTGGGCCTGCGCGAGGTAGAGCCCTCGCACTTTCGCTTGGCGCTCAAGCGTCCGAGTCTCCCAAGGCGTCCGCGCCGTATCGCCGTTGAACGCCGCTTTGGCCGCGTCGCGATAAGCGGCGCGGCGGACGCGCGCCGGTTCGCCGCGGCCAGCTTCATGCCGTTCTCGGATCTTGCGTAGCGGCGTGCGCTCGGCCTTGCGGGTGACGCCGCGTGCTCGCCGCGGAGTCGCCTCGGCCTCAACGCCGCGATCCCGCAACGCCTGGGCGAAGACCTGCCGCCAGGTCTCCAGATCGGCCTTCTTCGGGTTGAGGCGTTCGCCCTGGTCGCCGAGCGCCCGGATGGCCAAGTGGACGTGCGGATGCTGCGCGTCAGTGTGCAGGGCGAAAACATAGTCGAACCGCTCGGCGAAGACCTCTCGGGCGAAAGCGCGGGCCGCATCCCGGACGGTCGCCGGGTCGGTGTCTGCCGGCATGGAGAGCACAACGGATAGGCTGAACGGAGTGGTGGCGCGGCGCCGGCTGTCGGCCAGGGCGATGGCGCTCCAGTCTTCGGCCAGCTCCCTTACGGCTGGCCGGCCCGTGATCAGGGTGCCATCGCGGTCCTCCAGCTCCAGCTCGCCATTGCGCGAGATGTACTCAAGATGAGCGCGGAGATGGCCCGTATCGCGCGTGCGCCCCGTGACCTTGACCATCACCTCGGGCGCTCGGCCGGCGACGCGGGCGAGCCGTGCGCGTATGTCGCCGCCAGTCCCCGATTCGCGCGGTGTGAGGATCGCGCGCGGCGTCCGACGGTGCGGCAACACCGGCGGACGCCAGGCGTCCTCGAAACCGCGGACGGTCTGGAAGTCGCTCATGGCTCGACCTGCCAGTAGGCCAGGTTGCCTTTGAAGGCTTCATGCAAGGCGAGCATGTGGGCACGGATCTCGGCCCGCAGATCGTCGAGATAGGCCAGCTCCAGGTCCAAGACCTTGCCCTCCATGACGGCCGTGTTCAGAGCGCGAGCGATCTGGTTCACATTGACACCGATGCGCCGCAGCTCGGTCTGTATGGCGATGAGCGACAGCTCCTCCGACCGGCAGAAGGTCGGTCGGCCATGCAGGCGCTGGCGGATGAGCGCGGCCGCCCAGGCGTTGCGGGTGAGGCCCATTTCGGCCGCGGCGGCGTCGAGGCCCCGGCCGTCCGCCGCCGCCAGCCGCACGGTCAGCTTCAACGGCCGCGAGCCGAGCCGGCCTGCCTGTTCGCACGATGCCGCACCGGATGCGGTGGCCTGTTCGATGAGATGGCGGAGCGCCGGCGAACGACCGCCGCGCTCGGCCGCCCAGCCGTCGAACCGGGTCGCCAGGCCATCCGGAAGTCGCAACTTGAAGTCGGCCATCGACGTCCGCCGTGTGCACACCCGCCGCCGCCAAGGCTATCCTGCCCTAGACAACGACGGCTTATACTGGCTCCTCCCCTCGGCGGGCGCGACGCGTAAGCCTACGCATCGCGCCCGCCACCCGCCGCACCTTCGGCGCGCCCCAACCGGGCCAGCGCTCCCGACGTTCGAGGTCCGTAGTTCGCCAGACTTCGGGGGCTCCTACGGCGACAAGGGATTCTGATCCCCCGCCTGAAGGAGCCGCCATGACCGTCCTCGCCGACAAGGTCGCAATCATCACTGGAGCGAGTTCCGGTATCGGCCGCGCGACCGCCATTCTGTTTGCAAGGGAGGGCGCGAAGCTGGTCGTCACAGCTCGTCGCCAGGCGGAGCTGGACGCACTCGCCGAAAAGATTCGCGGCATGGGCGGCGAAGTGATCGCCATTGCGGGAGACGTCCGCAATGAAGCGCTGGCGGAGCAATTGGTCACGGCCGCAGTCGATACCTTTGGCGGGCTCGACATCGCTTTCAACAACGCCGGCATGACGGGGGAAGGCGCGCCCTTGCCGGATATCTCCACCGCTCAGTGGCGTGAGGTTTTGGACACCAACCTGACGGGCGGTTTTCTGGGCGCGAAGTATCAGTTGCCCGCAATGGTCAGCCGCGGCGGCGGGTCGATCATCTTCACCTCGACCTTCGTCGGCCACACGGTGGGCTTTCCGGGCATGTCAGCATATGCGGCGAGCAAGGCCGGCTTGATCGGCATGACCCAGGTGATTGCCGCCGAGTTCGGACCGAAGGGCGTTCGCGCAAACGCCCTGCTTCCTGGAGGGACCGACACGCCCATGGGACGGGCCGTAGCCAACACCGCGGAGATGAGAGCCTTCGTCGAAAACCTTCACGCGCTGAAGCGGCTGGCGTCTCCAGAGGAGATCGCCAGCGCCGCGCTCTTTCTCGCATCCGACGCCGCCAGCTTCGTCACGGGCACAGCCATGCTTGTCGATGGCGGGGTCTCGATCACGCGGACCTGAGAGTTCGAAGTGCGGCCCCGCCCGCAAGGACGGGGCCAGCGGATTCAAGCTGCGAGGCTCTGCCCTTGCAATCCGTGAAGGAATCCAGCGGCGCGCTGCGCATGGGCAGCGGCGGTGAAGATGAACCGCTTGTCGTCGCGCAGGACCTTCAGCCAGCTCTGGATGTAGGCGGCATGATCGTCCCGTGGGGTCAGTTCCAGGCCAAGATCGGCGCAGAGGAAGGCAGCCCCAAGTTCGGCCACGAGCTCTTCGCGCGCATAACCTTCGTCGCCCCAACGGGTGCGGCCGAAGTCGCGGTCGAGCCGGGTCGAATGCCGGGTCCAATGGGTGCACTCGTGCGCCAGGGTCGCGTAGTAGCTCTCCGGATCGGCGAAGCACTCGAACGGCGGCAGCTGCACATAGTCGGGGTGCATGGCGTAGTAGGCGCTGTCGCCACCGTGACGGATTTCGGCGCCGGTGGCGGTGAAGAACGCATCGGCGTGGGCGATCCGCTGCTGGGGATCGAGTTGGGGTTCGACGGTCGCGTAGAACTGGCCGGGCAAGGCCTCGACCTGATCGACGTTGAAGACGGTGTAGGCCTTCAGGAGCGGGATCTCACGTTCGATGTCGCGACCGTCGCTATCGGTTTCGGTGCGGCTGATGCTGTTGGCATAGACCACCGTCGATCCGGTCTCGCCCTTGCGGACGTGGCCACCGAGCGCCAGCGCCTGGCGGAAGGTCATCCAGGTCGGGGCGTTGAAGCCGCGGGTGACAGCCTCTGACCAAAGCAGGATCACGTTAATGCCGCTGTAGGGTTCGCCGTTGTGGCGGAGCGGCCGGGTGATGCGGCCGGCGAGGTGTTCGGCGGACCACGGCCTGGTCCAGGTGCGTGTACCGCGTTCGAGGTCGGCGATGATGGCGTCGGTGACGCGGGCGTAGATATCGGGGCGCGTTTGAGTATCGGGGCGCGACATGGCGGCCTCCTGTCATCCAAATTTTTGAGAGGAAGAGGCGCCCCGTCGGGGACGGGGCGCCTCAGGTTCGGGGTCAGCGGGCCGAGCGGCTACGGGACCAGATGAGGTTGTAGCCCTCGTCGGCATCCATCAGGGAGGCGTAGATTTCCCGCGGGAAGCTGGGGTCGTCCAGCTTGACCGAGAGGTAGTTTCGTTGCTCGGCAGAGGTCTTCTTCCAAGCCGCCCCAAGCTCGACCTTGCCGGCGAAGATGCGATAGTCGGGGGCCTCGGGATTGGTCTTGTCGTTGGGCCGGAAGGCCACGGACTTGACGTTGAGGCTGAGGGTGTTGATCGCGCCGGTGTAGGCGCCGTCGGCGTTCTTGGTGAAGGTTCCGATGGTCGACATAGTGAAGTCTCCTTGCTCTAGCGAGGCCGCCCGTTGCGGCCGCGATGGCGATCGAGAGACCCGGCCGGACAGCGGCGGCGCAGACGAAGTCCCGCAGCGGAGCGAAGGACGGTGACGGCGGGCTTTCTTGCCTCGCGAGGAATGGGCCCGCAGGGCCCAGGGGAGGAAAGCCGGCCAAGCCGTTGCGACGACGCCCGGACAGGTCCAGATCACGTCAGAGCGGCTGCCACGGCGCGCCACGCACAAAGGAAGACGCTGCCCCCCGACTCAGAGAGATTCAGCAAATCGTTGATGTCGCCCACGCCCGAACCAGAGCAGGCTCCCCCTACCCCACGGCTCAGCCCGACCGGACCCAAGACCAGGTGAAAACCAGCCTCGACCATCTGCCGGACGCCAAGCGACGCGAGCTCACCCGCGTCGTGGAGATCCTGTTCGCCGAGTTCGAGGACGCCCTCAAGGGCCGCAACGCCCCCCACCGCAAAGCCGGGCGGATCCTCAAGATCATCCTGTTCGGAAGCTACGCGACGGGCAAATGGGTCGACGATCCCAAGGGCGGTTACAAGTCGGACTACGACCTGCTGGTCGTCGTGAACCACGAGGAACTCACCGACCTCGCGGAATACTGGGGGCCCGCCGACGACCACCTGCTGCGTGAGTACCAGGTGGCTGGCCAGCTGACGGCGCCCGCGAACTTCATCGTCCATTCGCTCACCGACGTGAACCAGCAGCTGAAGCGCGGGCGGCCCTTCTTCCTGGAAATCCTGCGCGACGGCATCGCGCTTTACGAAGCTCCCGACCATCCCTTCGATCAGCCGAAGGCCCTATCGCCCGCCGAGACTCTTGCGGAGGCGCAGGAGCACTTCGACCAATGGGTAATCGGGGCAGCTAATTTTCAGAAACTAGCGGGCGACGCCATGCGGCAGACGATGCCTAAGGAAGCTGCCTTCCTCCTTCACCAAGCGACCGAGCGTCTCTATCACGGGGTATCGTTGGTCCTCACGCTCTACAGCACCAAATCGCACAAACTGAACTTCCTGCGCTCTCAGGCCGAGCGGCTCGCGCCGGAGCTGATCGCCGTTTGGCGGCGCGAGACACGCGCGCAGCAGCGGTCGTGGGAGCTGCTCCGCCGCGCGTACGTCGAAGCGCGCTACTCCAAGCACTACAAGATCAGCGCCGAAGAACTGGCCTGGCTCAGTGAGCGCGTCGGCGTCCTTTCGGAGGTTGTCCGCAAGCTCTGCCACGACCACCTGGCCGCTCTGAAGGCGAAACTGGGCTGAGTGGCGAACTACGGGGCGTTCGAATAGGGTCAGGCGTCGGGCGCCGGGACATAGGCGCGGGTCTGGAGCCGGGGATGCGTCGGAGACGCCGCATCGGCAGCGGCCCGAGCTGAAGCACCGGGCCGCCATAGCTGGACGGTTTCCAACGCCCGACCCCCATTCCCCAAATGGAAACGGCCCGGCTTGATGTGACGCGCCGTTGATGATCAGAACCAAAAAGGAGCATCAGCCGTATGTTGCGATCTCTGCGCCTTCGAGCGCGATTGCCGCGTGTCAAGACCTGACTGTCGCGCCCCCGCAAACTGCGCGTGTAGTTGGAGGGTTGAGCCGTGCGAGTAGAGCCAGCTAACCTGTCGGGTCTCAGAGGGGGTAAGAGATGAAGGCTGTCTTCGATACAAAGCCCAGGTCGGGCTACGACGACGATCTCGACAGCCATTATCAATTCCCTTCGCGCTACTCGGACATCGTCAGCTAGGTCGAAGGTGATTGGGTCGTACTCCGCCGACCCAGGGCGGACGGCGGCAACCTCGCGTACTTCGCCGTTGCGCGCGTCGTCGGCCTGCAGCGGGATCCGGGGTCTCCTTCGCTCACCTTCGCGAAACTGAGCGAATACTTCGAGTTTGATCGTCCGGTGGCTTGGCGGCGCGAAGGACGATACGCAGAGCAGGCGTTGCGGGACCTGCCGGTAAAAGAGGCCGGTGTTCAACTGCGGGGCCGATCCGTCCGCGCACTCTCCGAGGCGGACTTCGCGGAGATCGTCATCGCCGGCCTGGAGGTCACTTTGGAGCCGAGCAATGCACGCCGACTGGGTCTGGATCCCGCACTCATCGAGATGATACGGGCCGACTTGGACGCGGCGCCGGTCGTCGAGCGCGAACGGAAGATCGTTCAGCTCCTGACGAACAGGGTGATCCGCGACGCGAATTTCCGGCGCGCCGTCACTGAAGCGTACGGGGATACCTGCGCCGTCACCCGCCTGCGCATCATCAACGGCGGCGGTCGATCCGAGGTGCAGGCGGCCCATATCTGGCCCGTTGCAGCCGGGGGACCCGATGTGGTTCGAAACGGCATCGCCCTATCGGGGACCGTTCATTGGCTCTTCGACCGGCACCTCATCTCGCTCACTGACGACTGTCGGTTGTTGGTGTCTCACAACCGGGTGCCACCGGAGTTTCAGCAGCTATTCGCCCGCGCCGGAGAGCCCGTTCACCTACCGGACTCTCCGGCGCAGCGTCCGCATCCCGCGTTCATCGCCAAACACCGCGCCGTTTACGAGACCACCGGCCTCTAACGGCCGGCGTCTAAAGACGTCCTCGCTCGACCGCTCACCGTGTGTGCGGCGGCAATCGTACGTTCCCGCAACCGCGCCTCTACGCATGCTTCATCTTTAAGCTCACACTCCCACAGCACGAGGACGGACCAGCCCGCCGCTTCCAGCGCCTCGACCTGACGATGATCCCGCGCGACGTTGGCATCGAACTTCGTCTGCCAGAAGTTCGGCCGCGTCGACGGCATGGACGCGCGTGAACACCCGGGATGGCGATGCCAGAAGCAGCCGTGCACGAAAACCGCCAGACGATATCTGGGGAACACCAGGTCGGGGCGGCCGGGTAGATCTTTGCGGTGCAGGCGGAACCGCAGTCCGATGCGGTGCGCAACCTTACGCACGCGCATTTCCGGTGCGGTGTTCTTGCCGCGCACCCGCGACATGTTCCGGCTGCGCTGCTGCGGATCGAGTTTGTCCAAACGGGATCCTCGAAAACCGACCGGTTAGGGCTTCGGGGCCTCAAGACGGCCAGCGTGCACCATATCGTGGTCGACGTTGCAGAGCGTCACAAGGTTGTCGACTGTGTTGGCACCGCCGTCCTTGTGATGCTCCACGTGATGCAGCTCGAGGAACTTCCGAGGATCTTCGGGGCGCAGAAGCTCTCGAGTCCATCCGCAATGCCGGCAGGCGAAGCCGTCCCGCTCCAGCACGGCGACCCGAACGTCGTCGGGAATCTTCCGGTCATGCTGCGGCGCCTGCTTGTCCTCATCGAGGACGTAGCTCCCGACCGGCAGGTCCGGCCGCCCCTGCATGCGGGTGAAGATCGGCCATCCATCCTCAGTGCGCAGTTCGCGGACGCGGCGGGCCCACTCACTCTTGTCACCCGCCAGGTAGCGGAGCTCCTCGAGGGTCACCGGCGTGCCGACGTTGGCTCGCAGATAGGCCAGGATCTTCGCCTTCACGCTGAGGTTCTGCTTTCGGATCGAATTGAGCACGTTCCAGCGATGCGCCGCGTCCCGGTCCTGCTCGGGCCGCACCAAGAAATACTGATCAGGCCGGATCTGATCGACTCCGATATGGAGCGCCGCTGCCAGCTCCGCGGCGGACTCCGGGTTCTCTTCCGCGAGTTCGCGAAGGGTCATGCCGGTGTAGATCCACCAGCCGAACTGCACGCGCAGCTCACGGACCCGGCGCGCCCACTCGCCGATGCCCGAGATCACCAAAAGTTCGTCGCCGTCGATCAGGGTCATCGGGTAGCGTCGCAGGTACGCGATAATGCGGTCCCGCGCGGCGTTCGGGGCCTCAGGCAGTAGGCTGCAGCCCAGGTTCCTCAGCTCATGGAAGACCGGGATCAGGCTGCGCACCTGGTCGCGAAGATCGGCATTCGCGAGCTGCTCGCCGAACCGATCGAGCAGCGTCTTGAGATTCGCGATCTCTGCGGAGCGGTCTAGGGGCACCGGCCCGCCCGTCACCGGCTCAGGCGCTCAACTTCATCGGTGTCAGCATGCGCACGACCATACGGGCGATGGCCGCCGCCAGCGGCGGCGGAACGGCATTGCCGATCTGTCGGGCGATGTCGGTCTTGTTCCCGTGGAAGCGGAAGGCGTCGGGGAAGCCCATGAGGCGGGCCGCCTCGCGATGGGTGATCGGCCGATGCTGATCGGGATGTAGGTAGCGGCCCTTCTCCGGCTTGAAGAACTCGGTGCGGATGGTCACTGATGGCCGATCCCACCAGAGACGCCCGAAGAGATCGGTGCCGCCGGACGTCTTGCGGACCCAGCAGTCGGGCGTCAGCTCCGGGGCATTGCGCTGAAGGTCGAAGCGGTTTCCGCCGAGCGGCACCGCTTTGTAGCGTGCGATGCTGCGCTCCGTCGGGGTCCGGCCGAAGTGAAGGTTCATCGGCGCGACCGCCCCGATCTCGGTCCCGACAGGCTTGGGAAGATCGGCGATCATCTGCCGGACGGTTCGCCACGGCGGCAGGTTGGAACCCTTGCCGGGCTCGCCGTGGGTGGGGCGCGGCGGGAAATCGGGCTCGGCCACGCCCCGCCAACCGACGACGATCGTGCGCTTCCGGGTCTGCGGCGCGCCGTAATCCGCGGCGTTAAGGATCTGGGTCCGGGTCTCGAAGCCGTAGTCCGCGGCCTTGGCCCGGATGTCGAGGAGCTCAGCCGATCTGTAGAGCTCGGCCACGTTCTCCATCACGAAGATCTTCGCTTCGGACCGGTGTGCGATCTCGAGGTAGGGCTCCCACAACGCGCGCCGCAGATCACCGGTCCGCTTCTTGTTGAGCAGGCTGAAGCCCTGACAGGGCGGGCCCCCGATGACGATGTCGGCCTTCGGCACCTCGGCGGTTCTCAGCCAGGCTTCGATGTCGCCGCAATGAACCTCACCGCCGAAGTTGAGGCGATGGGTCTCCACGGCCGCCGCATCGTTGTCGATGGCCAGGACGGGCTCCACGCCTTCCTGATGGAAGCCCAGCGACATGCCCCCGGCGCCGGAGAAGAGATCAATCAGACGGTATCCCATGAGGCCAGTCTGCCCTGATACGCGATTCGAAACACGTGGGTGCGCGGCGATCATTCGAAACTCCGCTTCACCCCGCGAACACGAAGATTCCCGCCGGCATGTCGCGTCCGGCAAGGTCTGCGCCCCGCACATGGAGCCCGCCTGCGACAAGTCCGGTCATAGCGGCCGTCCAATCCGAGCGGTTGCCGACAAGATAGCGAAGCTCCTCCGCGCTGATCCGCTGCCCGCGGAACGTTTCGAAGTAACGCCGAACCAGCGCGATGGGAGCCTCGCCCATTTCGCGCATCTCCCCGGCGACCTTCCACCGGTCCGGCGCGGCCGTGTCCTGCCGGTCTTCGAGCAGCAGATACTCCTCGGGGGCCATCGTGGCGGGGGCCGATCTCAGGGCCTCCCCTTGTGCCCCGAGCAGGCGAAGGTCGCGCACCGCCATACCCGAGATGATCGGCCAGCCGTGCTGCGCCCGCAGCTCGCGGATGCGTCGGGGATAGTCGCCGATGGCGGCAACGATCATCAGCTCGTCGGTGTGGACAATGCGTCCCACCTGTTCGCGCAGATACGCAATGATCCGGGCCCGTCCGGACCCCGCATCGTCCGGAGCCAACGTGGCGCCGATCGAAGCGCCGAGGTCGCGCAGATGATGGTGAATCTGCACCAGCTCGCAGACCTGCTCGCCGACCGATCCGTGCTGCAGACGCTCCGGCAGGTCGCTCAGCAGTTCGATGAGCCGGCGGCGGAGGACATCCTGGTCGATGATGGTTCGGGTTCGGCGGGCCATGGCTCGGCGGTATCGCAAGCAGAGGCATCGGTGCAAGGATACTTGCGGTTGCATGACTCCGCTGCACTCAGTAGCGCTTGTGGGTTGGTGCGCCGGGGGGCGGTATGCTGGAAGCGTTGGCCGCGGTCGAGAGCGTCAAGCTCGCGCCGGAAGGGGGCGGTACGGTCCGAGCGCTGTCGCGCATCGGATACGACCTGCAGGATGCGCTCGCCGACCTGATCGACAACTCCATCGACGCGGGCGCCGGTCGGGTCGAAATTATCTTCTTCCGCGACGACGAGGCCGTCACCTCGGTGACCATCGCCGACGACGGGCGCGGGATGGACCGCAAGGCGCTCAAGATCGGAATGCAGTTCGCCGGTCGGACGGATCACGCAGCCTCGGACCTCGGCGTCTACGGCATGGGACTGAAGTCCGCGTCCTTCAGCCAGTGCGAGACGCTCAGCGTCATCTCCCGTCAGGGGGGCGCCGTCTCGGCGGCGCGCTGGTCCGTGGAACAGATCGACAAGGATTGGTCTTGTGAGTTGTTGGAGGACGACGGCGCCGAAGAGGCCTTCCGACGCTTGTGCCTGCCGTCCAAGCGGCCGGCGACAGGAACGCTGGTGGTCTGGGATCGTCTGACCCGGCTCGGTGTCGGCGGCGGCGACGAGGATCTCGACACCTTCCTGGCCACGGCCGTCTCGCGCATTGAGGCTCACCTCGGCCTCGTCTTCCATCGGTTCCTGGCGCAGGGGGTGCTCACCCTCGCCCTGACGGTGAAACATGTGCGCCGCAGCCTCGCCCTCCCGCGGACCGTGAAGCCGCTCGATCCGTTCGACTACCCGTCGTCAGGCGCGGCCGGCTGGCCGAAGGCGCTTGAGGCCAACCTCCCGGGCGTCGGGGCCCTGCCGATGGAAGCCCACATCTGGCCGGCCGGCTCGCTGGCGGACGGCTACCAGCTCGGGAGTCGTAGCGGCGGCGCGTATCAGGGATTCTACTTCTATCGCAACAGCCGCATCATCCAGGCGGGCGGCTGGAACGACGTGGTCCGCAACGACCAGGATCCCGAACTCATCCTGGCCCGCGTTGCCGTGGAGCTGCCGCCGGGCGGCTTCGGCGTCAACGTTCAGAAGTCCGGTCTACAGGTGACGGCGGCTCAGGCGCAGGCCCTGCTCCGCGCGGCGGGCGACGGCGAAACCTTCGAAACCTACCTCGACGCGGCCCGGGAAGCCTGCGCGGCGTCCAAGCGCGAGGGGCGCGCGCCGAAGAAGGCGCCCCTGGTGCCGGGGTACGGGATTCCGGTCGGCGTCCGAAAGTCCGCCGCCAAGCGCCTGGCCGGCGAAGGACCCGCGGAGGTGCTCGACTTCGTCTGGGAGGAACTGGACGACGAGGAGTTGTTCAGCCTCGACCTGACGGACACGCGGCTGGTCCTCAACAAGAATTACCGCCGCGCAGTGCTGGGCGACGCGCCGGCTTCCGGCGCCGACGTCCCGCTCATCAAGATGCTGTTCTTCCTGCTCTTCCGAGACGACTTCGAGCGCCTGCGGTTCTCCGGCAAGCGGGCGGCCTACCTGGAGACCTGCAACGCCCTTCTTCTCGACGCGCTAAGGAAGTGATCCCATGACCGACGCCGTCTCGCCGCTGCCGCCTTGGGAAGACATAGAACGCGACTACATCCGGCCGGGGTTGCCGCATATGCTCGTGGTCCGGATCTCGCCGTCCATCCATGTGTTCACCGACGCCGCCGCGGCCCGCATGGGCCTGCGCTTCGAGGTCCCGGCGACCGAACCCCCAGCCGAGCCCTCTCTGCTGGAGCAGATCTCCACCGCCGACGTGATGCTCCAGGGCCATCGCCATCTGGAGATGTCGACCACCGCCCCCCTGCTCTTCGAAAGCTTCTATCGCCTGGCCGGGCAGGTCATCCCGACCGTGCTGGCCGGCGAGCCGCCCGCGCGTGCTCTGCAGGAGGCCGTCACCCACTGGGAAGCGCTCATCCAGCAGGCCGCGGTCCTGCCCGAGGAACGTCAGGCGGGCCTGTTCGGCGAATTGCTGTTCTTTGAGCGACTTACCGCCGCCGGCGTCACGGACACCGTACGGACTTGGGTCGGCCCGGATCGCCAGGCACATGACTTCCGGTGGGGCGAGCTGGAGTTCGAGGTGAAGACCACCTCGGGGGCCGCCCGCGTTCACACCATCAACGGCATGAGCCAGCTGCAGGCCAGCCTGGGTTGCCGGTTGTTTCTAATCTCGATGCAGCTCACCGACGCCGGCACCGGCGGCGGATCCCTCCGCGAGCTGGTGGATACCGTCCGCGGCCGGCTCGGGACTCAAGATCGCCAGGAATTTGATCGCCGCCTGGAGCGCGCCGGATACCTCGACCGGCACGCGCCGCACTACGGACGCCGACGGCGCCTGCGTGGCGAGCCCGTCCTGATCGAGGTGGGCGACGGCGTACCGCGCCTGACCCCTGACGCCGTCGCAGCGCTGCCCCTCGCGTTCGCGCCCTCGCGCATCCGCAACGTCGTTTACGACATCGACGTCTCCGGTCTCGGTCACCCGGACGGAACGCCGGAGTTCCTCACCATCCTCCCGAGATTTCCAGAGCCAGCCGCATGATGTTCGACGTCCTCAACAGCGCCCTTGCGGGCATGACCGCGAAACCGCGTAAGCTCAGCCGCGCGTTGGAGTTCGCGGCGGAGCAGGCGGAGCTCGAGGATTTCGAGGTTCCGGCCCTCCTCGACCACCTCAAGACCTGCAGCGCCAACGACAACGCCTTGAGCGCGCTGCGCAGCCACCTGGCGCGATGGGACCACGCCGACGGCGATTGGGCGGAGGATACGGCGCGAAATTCGCCGGAGCGCCGCGCGGTGATCTATCGGCTGCTCGATCTCGACGCGGCGTGGATCGCGCTCTGCGACGAGCGGCTCCGCTTCCAACCGATCGAGGAAGCCACCGTCATCGCGCTTAAAGGGACCCCCTGGTACTCACCGGAGGTCAGGGCGGCGCGACCGTTCTACTGGTCCGCCTATGAGGAACAACTGAAGCGTACCGGATGGGACGACACAGCCATCCTGCAGCTGGATCACAACACGACCAAAATCGTCGAGAAGCTCGCCGATCCCACAGCAAAGGCCGCCTATCAGTCGAAGGGGCTGGTGGTCGGCTACGTCCAGAGCGGCAAGACCGCCAACTTCACCGGCCTGATCGCCAAGGCGGCGGACGCCGGCTACCGATTGATCATCGTCATGGCGGGCGTGCTCGACGTCCTCCGGTCCCAGAC
>PLEH01000025.1 GCA_003136395.1 Phenylobacterium sp. | reverse complement strand
CAGCTTGACAAATGGACATGAGAGAAGGGGTCGGCCGAGACGAGGCTCGGCCGCCGGGGAAGGCTTTTCCCAACCGCTTGCTTCACAGCTATCGATTGCGGCTAAGTTCGATCCCCGCCGTCACAGACGGCTCCTCGGACGTCCCATGTCCAAGTACGACCCCCTCCAAGGCCACCTGCGCCGCCAGAAGACGCAGACCTATGAGATGACCTTCGGAGACGTGGAACGCATCATCGCCGGCCTGCTGCCGAAGAGCGCCCAACGGCCCGAATGGTGGGCCAACGAAACCAACCCCGACACCCGGCACGTGCAATGCCGCGCCTGGCTGGGCGCCGGCTACAACGTCTTCCTGGTCAAGGGCGCCGAGAAGGTGCGGTTCGAGCGGCGCCAAGCCGCCGGCTAATTTGTCAGAAATTTGTATACATATTTCGGACAAACCTTGCATCTGTCAGAAAGTCGTATACAAGTTTCTGACAGATGGAGGCCAACATGCGCGGTCCTGCGCTCGACCTGAAATCGACGATCCTGGCCCGGATGGCGGCCCAGGCACCCTTCGGCGTCTGGACGCCCAGCGACTTCGTCGACGCCGCTCCGCGCACCGCCGTGGACCAGGCCCTGCACCGCCTGGTGAAGGACCAGACGGTCCGCCGCCTGGCCCGCGGCCTCTATGACAAGCCCAGGCTCAACAACCTGACGAAGCAAATGAGCCCGCCCGACCCCAAGGCGGTCATCGACGCCCTGGCGCGCCGCGACAGCGCCCGCATGCTGGTGGACGGAATCACCGCCGCCAACGCCCTGGGCTTCAGCGATGCCGTCCCCGCCAAGATCGTGGTGCACACCGACGCGCGACTGACGCCCTTCAACCTCGGAAACCTGCACATCGTCTTCAAGAAGACCGCGCCCAGCAAGCTCTTCTGGGCCGGCCGGCCGGCCATGCGGGTGATCCAGGCCCTGCACTGGCTGAAGGATCAGCTGCCGGTCGACGGGCCGCGCGTCCGCAAGCGCCTGCAAGCCATCCTGCAGGGCCTGCCCGACGGTCCGGCCATCATCACGGACATCCGCGACAACTTCTTCACCTTGCCCGTCTGGATGCAGGACTTCCTGCGCGACGTGGAGATCTTCAGGGCATACCTCGTGTCCAGCCACGAACCACCACGGCCATCATGATGATGGCCATGGCCGCCATCGCCAGCAACACCAGCAAGGCCAAGGCCAGGGCAAAGGCCGCCATGGCGGCCACGTGGGCGGCCACATGGGCGCCGATGGCCTCGATGCGCATGCCGATGGTGGGCGCCAAGGCCGACAACAAGGCCGACAACGCCGCCGCCATCACGCCCATCATGAAGGCCATCAGGCCCACGATCACCCTGAACAGCACCAGCAGCACCGGCGGCAGCATCACCATCATGATCACCACCAGGGTGACGATGATCACCACCATCACCACCAGGTGGTGTAGGCGTGCAGGCGCCCATGCCTGACTTCACCGCCTTCCTCGCCAGCTCCGCAGAAGACCGCCGAGGCGCCTTCCTGACCACCGCCGCCCAGCTCAACACCGGCGAGGCCAATGTCGAGAAAGACTTCTGGGTCTGCTGGACGCTCGACGCGCTCTTCAACCGCCTGCCGGCGGGCGGGCCGCGCCTACTGTTCAAGGGCGGCACCTCGCTCTCCAAGGGCTACGGCCTGATCTCGCGCTTTTCGGAAGACGTGGACGTCACCGTCTTTCGCGACGACCTCGGCCAACAGGCGTCCGTGGCGGACCTGGAGGCCCTGAGCGGCCGCAAGCGCAAGGCCAAGCTCGACGAGATCAAGGCGGCCTGCCAGGCCCACATCGCCGGGCCTCTGCGGGACCAGCTCACCGGTCTACTCGCGGCCTCGCTCGCGGAGGCGAGCGTCGATGCCCCGCAGGCGCGCGTCGAACCCGACGCCGAAGACCCCGATCGGCAGACCCTGCTGATCTGGTATCCGTCCGTCAGCCCTCAGGCGGCCGACGACTACATCCGGAGGGCCATCAAGATCGAGTCCGGCGCCAAGTCGGCCCTGGACCCCAACCATCCAAGGGTGGTGAAGCCCTACGTCGACGACGTCCTGCCGGACCTGGATCTCAGCGTCCCGGACGTCACCACCGTCGATCCCGAGCGCACCTTCTGGGACAAGGTAGTGATCGCCCATGGCCTCAGACGGTGGTTCGAGAAGCGCGGTGAACTGCGAGGCGGCGGCCAGCGGGTCAGCCGCCACTACTACGACCTTCACCGGCTGATGGAGACCATCGGTCCCGTCGCGGCCGCCGATCTGGCGCTGGGCGCGGACTGCGTGGCCCACGCCCGGATGTTCTTCAACAGCCCGGACCTTGACCTGGCCAGCGCCATGCCGGGCCAGTTCACGCTGACGCCCAACGACAAGATGCTGGAGGCCCTGATCCGTGACTACGCCGCCATGGGCGGAATGATCTTCGGCGAGGTCCCGGCCATCGAAGTCGTAATGGCCAGCGTGGCCGAGCTGCAGGGCCGGTTGAATGCCGCCGTGGAGGAAGGCTGAGCCAGGCCTTCGGCTTTACCGGTGAGGTCGGCCCCAGCCCGAACATCGGGAAGAACGACCGCTGCGCCTTCAGTTTGATCGTATCGGCGACGTTGATCGTGTTGGCCTTGCGCCGCTGCCCACGCCCCATATCTCGGCGGACACCCTAAGGCTCAGCTTCCGCGAAACTCCATGCTCAAGCCACTCGATCAAATCCTGGAACCGGATTCCCGCTACGCGAACGTGATGGCGCCGGACGACCAGGGCGGTTTCCGTCCCATGACCCTGGCCGATCACCACGACATGGTCTCGGGAATCCGGTTGTCCTCGAAGGTCCCCGACGACATCCGCCAGATGTTCGACCGGTCGCTGCACGCCGCCCTCTACGCCTGGTTCGACTACGAGCTGACGGCGTTGGCGGAGCTGCAGGCCTACGCCACGCTGGAGGCGGCCCTCCGTGGCTACTTCCAGCAGGAGGACAGCAAACTGTGGAATCTCACAGAGCGCGCCGTCTCCAAGGGATTGTTCGAACCAATGTTGGGCAATGTGGAACTCAAGGTCGCGCTGACGACCCTGCGCAACACCGCCGGCCACGGCTCCACCAACTTCGGCACGCCGGGCATGGCCCTGACCATGATCGCCTATTGCGCCCGGCTGATCGGCCGCCTCTACCCCGAACCCGCTTTGGAACCCGCCTAGCCGCCAGCCTTGGCCGCGGTTACGCCGAGGTCGAGCACCTTTCGCGCCCGGCCCTCGATCACATCCTGGATCCGCCGTAGTTCTGGACCTTCGAACCCGGCATCGGCGATTTCGTCCGCGGTGGTGGGCAAGGCTTCCAAGGTTCGCTCGGCGAGGTCGGCCGCCCGCCGCCGCACAAAGGGCGCACCCATGCCGATCTCACGGGCGAAGTCCTCCCATGTGCTGGACGCGAACTCCTCCAGGGTCGCGCGCTTGCCGATCTTCATTGCGAACTTGGCGTGGACGTCCGGGTAGGCTGCCGTGCACATCAGGTCGTAGAGGCGCGCCAACTCGATCCCGCTGCGCGGTCCATAGAGCAGGCTGAAGTTCTTCCCGTGTGCGTCCGCGTTCCCAAGAATGACATTGAAGATCGCCGCCTCCACCAGATCCAGGACCGCGCGCGCGGGCTGGGACGAGGCTCGCCGCACAAGGTCGAAGCACGCCGGGAAGGTCGGTCCGCCCTCCGAGGCGTACTTCTTCTCTGGCGCGATCCCCAGCACCTGGCAGAAGTCCTCCTGGTGCAATCGCCGCACCGCGCCTTCGGCATCGACGATGCGGTCGTAGCGCTCGACCAGCAGGTAGGGCCGATCCTGGGTCCGGCGCGGTTCGACCGGCGCCGCCCAAAGGCGCACGCGGGACGCCAGGCGCATCGCCAAGGCCTCGTTCTCCGTCGTCCCCGGCAGCCGCGAGATGGGCGGCTTGAGGATGTAGGTGCTGGGTTGCCCGGGCTGCGGGAGCGCAATACGGCCGTTGACCAGCACCACTGGAAGCTTCTGCTGCGCGCCCGCCAGCGATAGGCGCAGGCCCTCCGCCGCGCCGGCCAGGAACGGCCGGGTCGGCAAGGTGTCGAGGATCTCCACCAGGCGCGCGTCGTCGAGTGGTTCGGCCTCGGCCAGGCCGGTCGCGGTGGGCGGCGCCTCTCCCTCCGGCCAGAGGGTCAGCGCGCCGGCGACGTCGCCGCCCAGCTGTTCCAGCAGCCGAAAATCGTTACCTTTGGAGACGCCCAGCGCTCGCGCGACGGCTTCGCGCTGGCCTTCGTCCGGCAGCAGGCCGGCGAAGAAGGGCCGGGTCTCCCGGCGATTGAACGGCTCCGCACGTTTCGGCAGCGAGATCGAGATCGCGCGCTTGGCCGGGTCGGCCAGCCAAGCGGCGTCATAGACGAAGGCCAGATCGCCGTGCTCGTCGATCTGCAAGGCGCCCACCACGGCGCCGTCCCACCACACGGACAGCGACTTGATCATGGCGTGGCGTCCCGTGCCGGCTGATCGCCGACCAGCTGCAGGTCAAGCCCCGCCGCGCCAAGGACCGCCAAGGCAAGGCCTAGCTGGACGGTGGGCTTCCCCCGCTCCAGCTCGACAACGAAGCGAAGGCCAACGCCGGCGGCCGCAGCAAACTCGTCCTGCCGAAGCCCCATGGCCTTCCGCGCCGTTCGGACCGCGTCGCCGATCTCAGAGGGCGTGATCATTGGAAAGTTTCCCGTTCGGGGTATTTCTGCTCCATTCCCAGGTGTAAGTCAACGAATTACCCCGAGCGGGAAAAATTGATCCCTGGGCAGGCCTCCAAGGCAGCAATTTTCCCGTTCGGGAAAATACGACCACGGCGGACGTTAGAGGCCTTCGAGATCGACGGCTGCGACCGCATCGGGGTCGACGCCGTTGGCCGGCTTCGGGCGACGACAGGAAATCGATCGGGCCGCTGTGCGGTGGCGCCTTCAGCTTGTCGGCGCAGGCCGCTGTTGGTAAGCCGCCCCGGCGTGGCCCGAGTGGTGGAATTGGTAGACGCGCTGGATTCAAAATCCGGTTCCGAAAGGAGTGTCGGTTCGACCCCGACCGCCCGCACCAGCCCATGCACGGCGGACGCCTTTGCATGGAAGCTTCACTCAAGCTTCAGCCAGCTGAGCGAGATTTCCGGCCTGTAGCGCTACAAATGTTCTTTGTTTGTTCTTGACGCGGCTAGGCGTTTCTGCGATGATTTTGGCAGCGTGAAGCTGTGCGCCTAGTCGGGTCTACCCTTGGCCTGAGGCGTTCGAACGACGCGCTTATCCCTCAACTCAAATCGCTGGCTCCCGCCACCTATCCAAGGTGGAGCGCGATCAGTCATGTCTGGTGGAGAGCAGCCATGTCCTACGGACCAATCGACCCCGCAAGCCTGCAAGGGGACGCCCTTACCCGCTGGTATCTCCGGTCTCCGGACGACATCGAGCAGGAACGCCAAGCTGCGGCAACACAGCGCTATCAGCAGTTCTTCGGCGGATATCCTGGCGGCGATCCCGAGCCAGGGTTTGACCAGCAACCTGGAACCCCCGCTCAAGATGTTGATCCCGGTTTCAGTCGAGGATTCGACACAGCCACGACGGACATCGACCCGAGATTCAGTTGGGTTCCCGTCGGCGCAAACCGCTGGCGCAGCGTGAGCACCGCGTTCGATCAGGCGCCACCTGCTCCCGCAATGGATGGCTCCGATCTGCAGGACGGCTCGATCCTGTATGATCCAAAGGTGGACGTCGAGGGCGGCGACCCACGTATCGCGGCTGGCAACACCGATGCAGCTTGGGGCCAAAAGCTCGCGGTCTCCCAGCCGATGCAGCCGCCCAAACCTCCCTTGCCGGACCCGGCCCGCACAGATGTCTTTCAAACGGGTGCAGACGGAAAGCTTCACCCGATACCAGGGTGGCACACGACGGGCCCATTCGATTTCGGCGCATGGTCCCACAACATCCGTTGGGGCGGCGTCGCCAAAGACCTCGGAGACATTGCCGGCGGAGCTCTCGGCTTCCTGACAGGAGGCGCCGGATGGACCGGAGATCTGATTTCTGAGCTCGGACCTGAGGTCGAATCTGCCATCACCGATGGTATCGCAGAGAGCCCCGCCGCCAAGGCGGCTCTAGAGGCGATACATGGACATCATCCACTTCCCAAGTTCATGGGCGGCCCTGCGAAGCAGGTTCTCGTGCAACTACCCAAGAGCGTCCACGACACCCTCCATCAGGGTTTGGCCAAAGCACTGAGGGAAGCAGGCTTCCCGAGGGTTGGCGGAAGGGGCGGCAGGACACTAGATTGGGCGGAGCATTTCCGTACCAATCCCGGAAGCCGCAAGGACGCATTCGACATCCTGCGGCGAGTAACGCGCGACTTCGATCAGGCCCATGGCACGGACATCAGTCCAAGACTTCCCGACGCGCCGAACGCCGCAAATCCTGGGGCCTCGCCTCCTAGCTAGCGAGGGTCGTTGATTGGCGGCCCCGGACGCTTCTGCAGAGGGTTGGCTCTGGTATGCGATCCGGACCGCCGCCTGCGTGCCGCTGGACCGAGATGCCTATCCGACGACAATCTATGATCAGGAGCCCGTTCCCTGGCCGCCTTGGGCGTGCAAGGCACCGGATGGAGGAATTCACGTCGACGCCGGCCTCGGCCCGATAGACGTTCATGTCTCCAAGGCCCCCGGTGGCCGCGAAGAGGTGACCTGGACCTGCGATTTCGGCGTCTTCATTGTCTCCCGGAAGTGGCTCGCCGCGATCGAGGATCTCATCGATGGAAAACGG
The DNA here is from genome assembly GCA_003136395.1 of Phenylobacterium sp. Classification (GTDB taxonomy): domain Bacteria; phylum Pseudomonadota; class Alphaproteobacteria; order Caulobacterales; family Caulobacteraceae; genus Phenylobacterium. Next base: position 8,986 of record PLEH01000025.1, on the reverse strand, counting down.
ATTTGTCTGGGGCGCCTCTACTTGGACGGCCGCGAACTCCAGGATTGGACCACACTGCACGAGGTCAGGCCGCCCGCCTTGCTGGCGACCGAGGGCAAGACGAAAGCCTGTCCCGTCTGTGGAGAAACCTACACCGTCCTCAACGGCCGCGAATTCTTCGCCGATCCCGCGGTCCTGGGTCGACCACTGATCGTCGGCGGCAAGGGTATCTTCGTCCGCGAAGACGAGGCAATCCGCCGAAATCTGCGCACTCCAGCGGGCGCGTACAAGCCGAGTTTGGTCAGGTTCAAGGACTATCCCACATAGCCCGAGAGGGTAAGCTCTGTGGCCAAGCTCAAATTTCCCGATTCGGGATAGATCGTCAAGTCTTCAGGCCGATCATCGTTGAATTTCCCGATCGGGTCATTTCTTGACTTTTCACCCGAGATCGGCACAGAATTATCCCGATTCGGGATATTTCCATGACCACACCGTCGGATATCGGCGAAATCGTCCGGCGAGCCCGGAAGGGTATGGGCCTGCGGCAGGACGAGCTCGCCGCCGCGGCGGGAGTCGGCCTGCGTTTCGTCGTCGATCTTGAACGCGGCAAGCCCACCGTCCAGCTGGGTCGAACCCTCGGAGTGCTTGGCGCCCTCGGCCTGGATCTGCACATTGCTGCCCGCGCACCGCCGCCAAACGGCTTGTTAGGATCATGACCAAGTCTCTGACTGTCTGGTGGGACGGCGCCGTGGTCGGCTCTCTGCAGATCGACGAGCACGGCGATCTTGCCTTCATCTATGACACGCGTTGGCTGGCAGATCTTTCGAAGCCAGCGATCTCCATCTCGTTGCCCAAGCGACCGGAGCCGTTCACCAGGCGGGAGACCCGTCCCTTCTTCGCCGGCCTCTTGCCGGAGGAAGGGCAACGCGAGGCCGTGGCGCGAGCGCTTGGCGTCTCCAAAGACAACGACTTTCGGCTGCTCGAGCAGTTAGGTGGCGATGTCGCCGGCGCCCTGACGCTCTGCCCGGAGGGCGAGCTGCCGCCCGCGCCAGCCGGCCTCACGACTGCCGAACCGCTCGAAGATGCCCGACTGCTGGAGATCCTCGACATCTTGCTTAGCCGCCCGTTCCTGGTCGGGGAAGAAGGTCTGCGGCTGTCGCTGGCCGGCGCACAACAGAAGCTTCCGGTGGTGCTGGTAAACGGTCGCATCGCTCTGCCCCGACCGGGTCAACCCAGCACCCATATCCTGAAGCCGCCGATCACCGGGCTCCCGGCGACCACAGAGAACGAGGCGCTCGCGATGCGGCTCGCGGCGGCGCTCGGAATCCCGGCCGCTCCCGTGGAGCCCCGACGAACGGGGCGCCGGACCTACTTGCTGGTCGAGCGGTACGACCGGACTGTCGCGTCAGATGGCGCTGTGTGGCGACTCCAACAGGAGGATTTCTGCCAGGCTCTCGGGATCTCGCCGGAGAAGAAGTACGCCTCCGAAGGCGGACCGACCTTTGGCCCCTGCTTCGACTTGGTGCGGCGCGCTTGCGCCCAACCGGCGCCAGCCGTTCTGCGTCTGCTCGATGCGGCGATCTTCAACGTGATCGTCGGCAATGCGGACGCCCACGGCAAGAACTACAGCCTGCTGTACCGGCCAGAGGGCATTGGATTTGCGCCGCTGTACGACCTCATGTGTACGGCGGCCTATCCGGGGATACACGGCAAGCTTGCCATGAAGATCGCCAGGCGCGCGACGCTGGACGAATTCACCGCCCGGACGTGGGAGGAATTTGGTCTCGAGGTCGGCATGAGCGCGCCATTTGTGCGCCGCCGGGCGTCTGCTCTCGCGGAGCAAGCCCTCGTCCAGGTCGATAAGGTCGCGGATGGAATCGCTTCAGCGGGGTTCGACAGTTCGGACCTGCACAGCATCGCCGACGTGGTTCGCGGCAGGGCTCAGAAGGTACTCGACCTTGGATCCGGGAAAGGCCGGGCGAGCGACGCCTGAACAGCGGGCGGAACTCTCAGGAACGCTGAAGACTTACCCAGCTTCTTACACATTCCGCTTGGGTCCAGAAAAATAGCGGCGTAAAATTTAGCAGTTAGACAAGACCTGTGTAGCTCAAAATCCGGTACCGCAAGGTGTGTCGGTTCGAGCCCGACCTCGGGCACCACCCCAAACATAGCTAGGCTGTTCCGCGGCGGATCCAGGGGACCAGGACGGCCGCGCCGGTGAAAGCGCCGCTGCGCAGGTCGTCCAGCGCCCGGTTGGCCTCGCTCAACGGATAGGTCGTCACTTCCGCGCGAACCCCCGCGCGGACCGCCCAGGGGAGATAGTCGCGGCCGTCCTGGCGCGTGAGATTGGCCACCGAGACCAGCCGCCGTTCCTCCCACAGGCGCTCGTAGGGGAACTGCGGGATGTCGCTCATGTGGATGCCGCCGCAGACCACGATCCCGCCCTTGCAGACCGCGGTCAGGGCCGTCGGGACAAGGTCGCCCACCGGCGCGAAGAGGATGGCGGCGTCCAGCGGGTCTGGCGGCCGCTCGTCGGAGCCGCCGGCCCAGACGCACCCCAGCCGTCGCGCCAGGCCCTGGGCCGCGTCATCGCCAGGCCGGGTGAAGGCGTAGACTGCCTGGCCCTCGACGATCGCCAGCTGCGCCAGCAGGTGCGCCGCCGCCCCGAACCCGTAGAGGCCCAGACGCCGCACCGGCCGTCCCTCGCAGGCCTTGCGCCAGGACCGGAAGCCGATCAGCCCGGCGCACAGCAGGGGCGCGGCCTCGACATTCGAATAGGCCTCCGGGATCGGGAAGCAGAAGTCCGCCCGCGCCAGCATCCGGTCCGCATAGCCGCCGTCGCGGGTCCAGCCGTTGAACTCCGGCGCATCGCAGAGGTTCTCCGCCCCGGCCAGGCAGTAGGCGCAGCGGCCGCAGGCGAAGGCGAGCCAGGCCGCCCCGAGCCGATCGCCGACCGCCACGCCGGTGACACCGGGCCCCAGCGCCTCCACGACGCCCACAACCTCGTGTCCGGGGGTGACGCGCGCGCGCCTGACCGGCAGGTCGCCGTCCACCACATGCAGATCGGTGCGGCAGACGCCGCAGGCGCAGACCCGCAGCCGCACCTCGCCGGGTCCCGGCGCCGGGTCGTCGCGGCGCTCGGCGACCAGGGCCGCGCCGGGTGCTGGCAGGACCATTGCGAGCATCAAGGTCTCTCTATCTTCCGCGCGGCGCGAGGGTATGGGCCGGTTCCGAAACCGGCGGCCGGCGCGCCCATCCTATCGCGACCACCCTATGGGCGCGCGGCCTCCATCAGGTTTGAGCCAGGTCAAGTGGGCGCGCCACGAATTTTGCGTGGGACTTGCGGCAGATCAACGCCGGGTCCCCGATGCCGGCCTTAGCTCCACGGCGTTCCGGACAGCCAACCCAAGGAGGGTTGAAATGAACGCTCCCGCAAAGATTCCGGTCAAACAGTCAGCCCCCGTGTTTCAGCACGCCCTGCCGAGCATCTTCGGCTCGCTTCAGCGCGAGATCGACCGGTTGTTCGACGACTTCACCCCGACTTTCGGAATGGGTAGTGAACTGTCCGAAGTGCGGTGCCGGATGGATCTGGCCGAAACGAAGGACGGCCTTGAACTGACCGTCGAGGTCCCGGGCCTGGATGAGAAGGATGTGACGGTCTCGGTGGCCGACGGCCTGCTCACCGTCAGCGGCGAAAAGCGATTCGAGACCCGGGAAAAGGACAAGAACTATCGCTTCGTCGAGCGTGGGTACGGATCCTTCGAACGGTCGGTCGCCCTGCCGCCAGGCGTCAAGGCCGACGACATCGAGGCGACCCTGAACAAGGGCGTGCTGAAGGTGATGGTCCCGACGCCCGCCAAGCCCGAACCGCAGACGATCCAGGTCAAGTCGGCGGCCTGACTACAGCCCTGTCGCCCAACCGCCGCCGATCCCTGCTTCCGGTTCGGCGGCGTCAGGGCGATCGCCGACCCGGCGTCCGCGCCAATCCGTATCGCGGCCGCGCCCAGTCCATGCACCCCGGAGGCGCAAGATGGCGACCGCACGACCCACTCACCCCGCCACGAGCCACATCCTTTGGCTTGCGCTCGCGGTCGCGACCCTGGCGGCGCTCGCCGCCTTGATTCCGAATTCTGCCGAGTAGTCAGCCCGGCTCAGCCGTAGGACTTCCACCGCCCGGCCTGCCGGCTGGCGGCGGCCAAATGGGTCCCCGGCGTGCGCGCCGGACCTGAAGGTCCTGCGACGCCTAGCGGAACGCGGGGCCCGCTTTCAGGCCCAGACGCTTGAACACCATGGCGGCCGGACAGAAGCCGGTGAAAGCCGACTGGATCATGTTCAGGCCGGCAAAGACGCTGAGCAGGATCCACCAGGGGCTGACGTAGTGGGCGAGCGCCACGCCGACGAGGACGACGAGGCCGGCGAAGACGAAGACGGCGCGATCGATGGTCATGGGAGGCTCCGTTACGAACTCAGGCCGCGGCCTGCGCGAGCGCCTGGGTGGTCCAGGCGACGATCTGGGCGGCGCTCATCGCCCCCGCCTGACGGGCGATCACGCGACCGTCGCGGAACAGGAACAGCGCGGGGATGCCGCTCACCCCGAGGCTGGCCGCGGCCTGCGGCTCGGCCTCGGAGTTCAGCTTCAGCAGGCGGACCCTGGGTTCGAGGTCGCGGGCGGCGGCGGCGAAGTGCGGCGCCATCATGCGGCACGGACCGCACCAGGGCGCCCAGACATCCAGCAGGACCGCGACCCCTTTGTTGGCGCGCAGATGCGACTGGAGCTGCGGGGCTGTGACATCGAGCGGTTCGGCGCGAAACAGGGCCTTGCCGCACCGACCGCACTTCGCGGCGGCGGCGTTCTTGGTTTCCGGCGCCCGGTTGGTCGCCCCGCAGCCGGGACAGACGAGCTGGCGCATGGCGGTCAGGCCTTCAGCTTTTTCTGGCCCATGAGATCCAGGGCCATGCGTTCGTAGAAGGGTGCGCTCTCGCCGCGTCGCACCTTGCCCAGGAAGTATTTCTCGAAACCGATCTTGGCCAGGTGCACCCAGCGGCCTTCGGCCGACCAGTTGACGTTGCGCGGCGGAATCTGCGGCTGGGCGATGAAGGCCACGCCGCCGTCGCCGAAGTCGGCCAGGCAGATGGCGTTCCATGTCGCCTCGGCCTTGGCAGGGTTGCCGTCGATCAGGGCGCGCAGGTTCTCGGCGATCGCCGTGACCATGCTTTCGATCATGAACCCGGTCTTCGGCACGCCCACGGGGACCGCCGTCTTGCCGATAGGCGGGATGGCGACGCAGACGCCGAGCGCGAACACATTGGGGAACCTGGTGTTGCGCTGGTTCTTGTCGACCAGGATGAAGCCGCGCGGATTGGTCAGCCCCTCGATCCCGCGCACCGCCTCGACCCCGCGGAACGCCGGCAGCAGCATGGAGAAGGCGAAGGGCAGTTCATGCGAGGCCTTGACCGTTCCGTCCTCGGCCACTTCCTCGACGTCCAGCACCCCGGCCTCGGCCTTTACGATGCGGGCGTTGGTGATCCACTTGATGTAGCGGTCGCGGAACTCGCTCTCCAGCATGCCCTTGGTGTCGCCGACCCCATCGAGGCCCAGGTGGCCGATGTAGGGCTCGGGCGTCACGAAGGTCATCGGCACGCGGTCGCGGACCTTTCGCCGCCGCAGCTCGGTGTCGAGGATCATGGCGAATTCGTAGGCCGGCCCGAAGCAGGACGCGCCCTGCACGGCGCCCACCACGATCGGACCCGGATTGGCGACCAGCGCGTCGAACGCGGTGGCCGTGATCTGCGCATGGTCCACGTGGCAGATCGATTGGGTGAAGCCGCCGTTCGGCCCGAGGCCCGGCACCTCGTCGAAGGCCAGGTCGGGGCCCGTGGCGATCACCAGATAGTCGTAGGTCAGGCTCGTCCCGTCGTTCAGCTCGATCCGGTTGTCCGCCGGATGCACGCGCTTGGCGCCTACGGGGGTGAAGCCGATGCCCTTCTTGGCCATCACCGGCGGCAGCTGCACCTCGATCGCGTCGCGCGTGCGCCACTTGACGGCTACCCAGGGATTCGAGGGCACGAAGTGGAAGGTGTCGCCCTGGCTGATCACCTTCACCTCCGCCTTGGATCCCACGGCCTCCTTGATCTCGAAGGCGGCGATGGCGCCGCCGAGACCGGCGCCGAGAACGATGATCAGTGGCTTTTCCATAAAGATATCCTGCGGCCTGGGTCGGTCGTCGCCTTGAGCGAGATCAACGCGGGGTCGACGATTCCGAGCCATTCGAGACAGGCTTGAACCGGCGATAAATATTCATATCTGCGTATATATGAATATTTCAAGGCCCACGCTGTTCGGGCCGATCAGAAGGACCACCGCCATGACCGGATCCGCCAGGATCAAGGATCTGACTCCCACCGAAGTGAGCGCCCGGATGGCCAAGGGGGAGATCGTGCTGATCGACGTGCGCGAGCCGCAGGAGTTCGCCGCCGGCCGCATCCATGGCGCCCTCAACTTCCCCCTGAGCACCTTCGATCCGAAGGCGCTGCCGGTTCCCGCCGACCGGACGATCGTCTTCCAGTGCGGCTCCGGCAAACGCTCCGCCATGGCGGTCGAGCGGTGTCAGCAGGCCGGCCTGAACATCGACTGCCACTTGGCCGGCGGGATCTCCGAATGGATGGCCGCGGGTCTGCGCACCACCGTCTTCGATCCGTCCACCCAGACCACGCGACGGGCCGGCTGACCGCCTGAAAGAACCGCCAATGACGCGCGCCCTGCCCGCCCTGGCCGCCTTCGCCGTCGCCGCGCTTGCGCTGACGGCGTGCGGCGAGGCTTCGCGCCTGGAGACGGCGCCCGCAACTGCGGCCGTCGGAGAACGCCTGGCGGTTCGCGCCGCCATGGCGCCCGACTACAAACCGGTCGCAGCGACCGTGACCACGCGGCGGATGGGGGAGGCTCGGGCCCGCATCGGCGGCACCCTGGTGCGGCTCAACGTCAAGGAGGGCGATGAGGTCAGGAAAGGCCAGGTCCTGGCTCTGGTGACCGACCAGCGCCTGACGCTGGAGACCCAGGGATATGGCGCCCAGGTCGCCGCCGCCGCCGCGCAGGCCGCCCGCGCCCAGGCCGACTACGGCCGCATCAAGACCCTCTACGACCAGGGCATCTACGCCAAGGCCCGGCTGGATCAGGCGGAGGCTGACACCAAGGGCGCCGAAGGGGCCCTGCGGGCGGCGCGCGCCCAGCAAGGTGCGAGCGCCGAACTCGGCGCGCAGGGCGCGATCCTCGCACCGACGTCGGGCCGCGTCCTGAAGGCCGACGTCCCGGCCGGGTCGGTCGTGGCGGCGGGCCAGACCGTGGCCACGGTGACGGCGGGCGAGCCGCTCCTCCGGATCGAGATTCCCGAGGCCGAGGGCCGCGCGTTGAAGGTCGGCGACACCGTCCGCATCGCGCCGGGCGACCTGCCGGGCGCCGCGAACACGGGGACCATCGTCCAGGTCTATCCCGCGGTGACCGCCGGCCGGCTTACCGCCGACATCACCGTCGCCGGACTTTCAGCCGACTTCGTGGGCCAGCGCGTTCGCGTCAGCGTGAAGGTCGCCGAACGGTCCGCCCTGACCGTGCCCCTGCGGTTCGTGGCGACGCGCTACGGCGTCGACTATGTGCGCGTGCTCGACAAGGCGGGGCGCGCCAGCGACGTGGCCGTCCAGATCGCCCCGGGCCCCGACGCCGGACACGTCGAGGTGCTCTCCGGTCTGATCGACGGCGACGTGATCGTCGCGCCGAAAGTCACGTCGTGAACCTTGGGCTCTCCGGGCGGCTCGCCAGGGCGACGATCACCTCGCCGCTGACGCCGCTCTTCCTGCTGGCCGCGATCCTCGTGGGCCTGCTGGCGGTCGTCACCATCCCCCGCGAGGAGGAGCCGCAAATCAGCGTCCCCATGGTCGACATCATGGTGAGCGCGCCGGGCTTCACTGTCACGGACGCCGCCGAACTGGTGGCCAAGCCGCTGGAGACCATCGTCAAGAGCATCGACGGCGTCGATCACGTCTACACCCAGGCCCTCGACGACCAGGTGATGGTCACCGCCCGCTTCAAGGTCGGCCAGGACGCCGATTCCGCGGCCGTGCGGGTGCACGAGAAGGTGCAGGCCAACATCGACAGGATTCCGGTCGGAATCCCCCCGCCGCAAATCGTCACCCGCGGCATCAACGACGTTCCCATCGTGGTCCTGACGCTATCGCCCAAGCCGGGCGCCGCCGGGCGCTGGACCGACCAGGCGCTGTTCGACATCGCCGCCAAGCTGCGCACCGAGGTCGCCAAGGTCGACGACGTAGGCCTGACGTTCATCGCCGGCGGTCGTCCCGACGAGATCCGCGTGGAGCCCGATCCGGCTCGCCTCAGCCTGCGCGGGGTGACGCTGAGCGCGGTCATCGACGCCGTGCGCCAGGCCAACCGCAGCTTCCCCGCGGGCTCAGTCCGCGAGGCCAACCAGGCCGTCGACGTCGCCGCCGGCCGCACGCTCGCCGCACCGGCGGACGTTGGTCTGCTGACCGTGCCCTCCATCGACGGCGACCCGGTCTACCTGCGCGACGTGGCCACCGTCGTCCAGGCGCCGCGCCAGGACCAGGCGCAGGTCTGGCGCTACGCCCGCGGCGTCCAGGGCTGGTCGCAGACACCCGCCGTCAGTCTCGCCGTCGCCAAGCGCCAAGGCGCCAATGCGGTGGTGGTGTCGCAGGACATCCTCAAGCGGGTCGCGCAGCTCAAGGGCCCGCTGATCCCCGACAGCCTGGACGTCACCGTCACCCGCAACTATGGCGAGACGGCCAACGACAAGGCCAATGAACTGCTGCTCCACCTGGGTCTGGCGACGGCTTCCATCGTTGTCCTGATCGGCTTCGCCATCGGTTGGCGCGAGGCCGCCGTCACCGCCGTGGTGATCCCCACGACCATCCTGCTGACGCTCTTCGCCTCGAAGACCCTGGGCTACACGATCAACCGGGTGAGCCTGTTCGCGCTGATCTT
>PLEH01000307.1 GCA_003136395.1 Phenylobacterium sp. | reverse complement strand
CCGCGCCGAGGCCGCGCTCGCCGCATTCGCGGCCCGCATGGGCGTTCCGGTGGCCGAGACGCAGTCCGGCAAGGGCGCGTTGACCTGGGACCATCCGCAGGCTCTCGGCGCCATCGGTGTCACCGGCACGAGCGCCGCCAACGCTGCGGCGGGCGCCGCGGATCTGGTCATCGGCATCGGCACGCGATTGCAGGACTTCACCACCGGCTCGCGCGCCCTGTTCGCCAACCCCGATCGCGTGCTCGTACAGGTGAATGTCGCCGCGTTTGACGCCCACAAGCACGGGGCTGATCCGGTGGTGGGCGACGCGGGCGCGGTGCTCGAGGCGCTGTCGCGCGCGCTCGGCGACTGGCGCGCGCCGCCGGTCTCGACCGATCGCGCCAAGGCCGATGTCGCGACCTGGACCGCCGAGGCCGACGCCGCCATGGCCGCCTCCGGCGCCGAGCTTCCGTCAGACGCCCAGGTGATCGGCGCGGTCTGGCGGGGAATGCCCGAGGACGCGGTCGTGGTCTGCGCCGCGGGCGGTCTGCCGGGCGAGCTGCACAAGCTCTGGCGGGTCCGGCGGACCGGCGGCTACCACGTGGAATACGGCTTTTCCTGCATGGGCTACGAGATCGCCGGCGGGCTGGGCGTGAAGCTCGCCGAGCCCGGCCGCGAGGTCGTGGTCATGGTCGGCGACGGGTCCTACCTGATGCTCAATTCCGAGATCGCGACCTCGGTGGCGATGGGCGCCAAGCTGATCGTCATCGTCCTCGACAATCGCGGCTTCGGTTGCATCAGCCGCCTGCAGCAGGAGACCGGCGGGGCGGCCTTCAACAACCTGCTGGACGACGCGACGCCGGCGGTCGACTTCGCCGCCCATGCCGCCAGCCTCGGCGCGCGCTCGGAGAAGGTCGCCGGGATCGCCGCCCTGGAGGCTGCGCTGGCGCGCGCCAGGGCCAGCGACCGGACCTATGTCATCGTCATCGACACCGACCCGGCGATCTCCACCGAGGCCGGCGGCGCCTGGTGGGACGTGGCGGTTCCGGAGGTGTCGGAACGGGCTGAGGTGCGCGCCGCCCGCGCGGCCTACGAGGCCGCCATCCAAGACCAGCGCCAGGGAGACTGAACGTGTCGGTTCGTTTCGGGGTCAGTCCGATCGCCTGGGTCAATGACGACATGCCTGAGCTGGGCGGCGACACGCCGCTCTCGACCATCCTGGCCGACGCGCGCGACATCGGCTTCGCCGGCATCGAGCTGGGCGGCAGGTTCCCGAAGGACGCGGCGGTGTTGAAACCGCTGCTGGCCGGCTATGGCCTCGACCTGATCGGCGGCTGGTACTCGGCCGAGCTCCTGACCCGCGACGTCGAGGCCGAGATCTCGGCCGCGCGGGATCATGTGGCGCTTCTCAAAGCCATGGGCTCGGGGGTCTTCGTCCACGCCGAGACGTCCAACGCCATCCACGGCCAGCGCGGGACGCCGCTCAGCCACACGCCCCGTCTCGACGCCGCCGGATGGCAGGCATTCGGCGCGCGCGTGACGGACTTTGCGGAATACATCGCCGGGCAGGGCCTGACGTTCGCCTACCACCATCACCTGGGCACGGTGGTCGAGCGGCCCGTCGATCTGGAGGCCTTCCTTTCGGTCACCGGCGCAGCGGTTGGCCTGACGCTGGACACCGGCCACGCGGCGCTCGGCGGCATCGACCCGGTGGCCGCGATCCGGGCGCACCCGAAGCGCATCGCCCACGTCCATTGCAAGGACATCCGCGCCGCGGTCTTCGCCGGCCTCCAGACCCGCGGCGCGAGCTTCCTCGACGGCGTGCTCGCCGGCATGTTCACGGTTCCGGGCGACGGCGGCCTCGACTATGGCGCGGTCATGCGGGCTCTGGCCGACATCTCCTACTCCGGCTGGATCGTGGTCGAGGCCGAGCAGGACCCCGCTGTCGCCGACCTGCGCAGTTATGGCGAACTTGGCCTGCGCACGCTCGAGCGCGAAGCCCACGCCGCCGGATTGAAGAAGGCTGCCTGAGATGACCGACCTGCTGGTCCGCAAGCACAAGCCCGACGCCGCCGGAACGGTGCTGGAGGTGACGCCGCAGAGCGCCGGTTGGGACCACGTGGGCTTCAGGGTTGTGGAGCTGGCCCCCGGCCAGACCGCGCGCGGCGGCGAGGTCGGGCGCGAGGCCTGCCTCGTGATCCTGAGCGGCACGGCGGATGTCGGGGTCGGCGAGGCGTGGTTCACGGGTCTCGGCGGCCGGCACAGCGTCTTCGAGGACAAGGCGCCGGGCGCGGTCTATGCGCCGGGTGGGGCGGGCTGGACCGTCATGGCGAGCACCGCCGTCGAACTGGCGGTCTGCACTGCGCCGGCCGCCCGAGCCGGCACGCCGCGTGAGATCGCCGCCGGCGCCATGACTCGAGAAGTGCGGGGCCAAGGGACCAACACCCGCCACGTCCGCAACATCCTGCCGGAGACCGAGGCCGCTGAGAGTCTGCTGGTGGTCGAGGTGATCACGCCCGGCGGCAACTGGTCGAGCTATCCACCCCACAAGCACGACACGGCCACGGCGGGCGAGGAGACGGCGCTGGAGGAGACCTACTACCACCGCCTGAACCCCCCGCAGGGCTTCGCCTTCCAGCGGGTCTATACCGATGACCGGAGCCTCGATCAGACTTTTGCCGTGGAGGACGGCGACGTGGTGATGGTGCCGCGCGGATATCACCCCGTCGGCGCGCCGCACGGTTACGACCTCTACTACCTGAACGTCATGGCCGGGCCGAAGCGCCAGTGGATCTTCCGCAACGACCCGGCCCACGACTGGATCGCGCGCAAGGCCTGACGGCTCAGAGCCTAGCCTTCGTCGGCGGAGGGCGGCGTGTGCCTGCGGTGGATGGCGGCCAGCACCAGCATCACCGCGCCGAAACCGGCCATCACCCCACCCCAGACCACATCGATGTTGAGGCCCGCGGAATGGGCCTCGAACACCTTCGGATCCCCGGTCAGACCGACCGCCGCCACCAGCAATCCGATCGCCAGGAAAAGGAGGCCAATGGGCAGACGTACGTCGAAGATCATGGCCGGCTCCTAACGGAAGATGACGTCGAGGGTGATGACGGCGGTGATCATGATCACACCGAGAACGACCGGGCGCCTGTACCAGGGCTCGCGTTCGGCGTGCACCTTCGGCGTCAGCGAATAGGTCAGGCCTGCCAACGCTTCGTCGGGCTGCCGGCGGGTCACCAGGCTGACCAGGATCGTGGTGATGAAGCAGGCGGTGAAGGCCCAGATGGCGGTCCAGAAGTTTTGCGCCATCTCACTGGGATAGGTGTGGGTCACCGCCATCCAGCCGCCCTTCAGACCCACGATGTCGTCGAGAGGCAACGTCAGGCCGTGGTGGATCGCCGCGACCAGGGTGCCGGCGGCCAGGCCCGTGAAGGCGCCATGGCCGGTGGTCCGCTTCCAGAACATGCCGAGCAGGAAGGTCGCAAACACCGGAGCGTTCACGAAAGCCATGATCAGCTGCAGGAAGTCGTTGATGTTGTTGAACTGGCTCGCCAGATAGGCCGCCGCCACCGAGGCCGCGATGCCGAAGAAGGTGGCGAGGCGACCCACCAGAACGTAGTGCCGGTCATCTGCCTTGCGGCGGATGTAGGCCTGGTAGATGTCGTAGGTGAAGACCGTGTTGAACGCCGTCACATTCCCGGCCATCCCCGACATGAAGCTGGCCAGGAGCGCCGTCAGGCCGACCCCCAGCATGCCGGTCGGGAAGTAGCGCAGCAGCAGGTTCGGCGTCGCCAGGTCGTAGTCGAGCTGCGGGCGGCCGCGGGCGTCGAGCATCGGCCTGCCGGTGGCCGAGTCGATCTTGATCGGGATGACGCCGGGGTCGTGCTGCTGGACCGCGCCGGCCACCGCCACCGGGTGGTTGAGCGCGCCCGTCTTGTCCGGCGCTGACGTCAGCGCGATGGCGATCAGGCCCGGCAGGATCACGATGAAAGGAATGAACATCTTCACCCCGGCGGCGATCAGCGGCGTGCGCCGGGCCGCCGACATGGAGTTGGCCGCCATGGCCCGCTGGACCACCAGGAAGTCGGTGCACCAATAGCCGAACGACAGCACGAACCCGAGGCCCATGGAGAGCCCGAACCAGTCGACCCCCAGCCGGTTGGTGGTGGCGTGCGCCATGCCGTGCCAGGCCTGGGTGTAGCTGGGGCCCAGCGTGGTCTCCAGGCCATGCCAGCCGCCCACCTGCTTCAGCCCGAGCCAGACCAGCGGCGCGAAGCCCGCGACGATCAGGAAGAACTGCAGCACCTCGTTGTAGATCGCCCCTCTGAGGCCGCCCATGTAGATATAGGCCAGCACCACCAGCGCCGAGGTCAGGATCGCGCCGTGGAAGATCCAGGCCTGCGGCAGACCCATGCGCTCGAAGGGGATGTCGAAGACGTGCAGCGTCTGGATGAGCTTGGCGAGCGCATACATCGAGATCCCGGAGTTCAGGATCGTCATCAGGGCGAAGATCGAGGCGTTGAGGGCGCGGGTCTTCTCGTCGAAGCGCAGGCGCAGGTATTCCGGGACCGAGCGGGCCTTGGAGCCGTAGTAGAACGGCATCATGAAGACGCCGATGAACACCATCGCCGGGATGGCGCCGATCCAATAGAAGTGCGCCGTGGAGATGCCGTACTTGGCGCCCGAGGCGCCCATGCCGATCACCTCCTGCGCGCCCAGGTTCGCGGAGATGAAGGCGAGCCCACAGACCCAGGCCGGGATCGCGCGCCCCGCCAGGAAGAAGTCGTTCCCGCTCTTGTTGCGGCGCGCGGCGACGATGCCGATGCCCAGCACGAACAGGAGGTAGAGGCCGATGATGCCCCAGTCGACGGCCCCCAGATGCATGCGCGTTCCCCCTGCCGCCCGCCGTCTCGTTTGAGACCGGACCCCGAGGGGCCGGTTCAACGGCGCGAGTCAGCCTCGTTTCGATCAGGTGATGGCCTTGACCCCGCCGCCGTCAAGGCGGCTCAGGGCTTGGCCGGTTTTTCATCCAGTACGATTGTCGAGAGCGCCCCGGCCTTCACCGCGGCTTCCGTGAACCGCAGGTCGTCCCAGCCTTTCCTGGAGTAGAGCTCAGTCTGGTCGCCGAAGTGAGGCGAGGCCGGGTTGGTCGACTGGGAATAGGTGAGCACGCCCTGGCTGACCGGACCCTTGTCGGTGAACTCCACCGCCATGATCCAGCTGGAGCCGTGGACGATCTTGGTCCAGCCGCCGTCCACCGGCTTGGCGGGTGTGATCACGTTGAATATGCCCTCCGGTCCCGGCCCGCCGTGGATCGGGATGCGCTCGCCGCCGCGGGGTTCGCTCTGGACCGCGGCGAGCGGGGCGTCGAGCGGGATGTGCAGGGCGTCGAGCTGCTTCACCGCCTCCACCAGGGCCTTCAGCACCGCCGGGTCGTCGGTATCCAGGGTGTTGGGGGTGTTGATCGGATCGCGGGCGTCGAAGCCCACCCTGAACTTCAGGCCGCCCTTCTCGGCGAACAGGCGGAAGACCTGGGCGCCGCGGCTGTCGAGATTGACGTGCAGGTCCCAGCCGGCGAGCGCCGCACAGGCCTTGGCGAGCTCCGGATGGGCGCCGGCGGCTTCCTTGCGGCAGAGGCCGACTAGGTCGTCGCGGGTCATCTCGGCGCCCAGGTTGCGGTCGTTGAAGACCACGCCCTCGAGGCTCTTCAGATCGAACTTGGGCGCTCCAAGCCCGTCGCCGCCCGCCACCCGGTCGGCGATCATCTTCAGGCCGAGCCGCGTGCGCAGCGACCGCGCGGTCGCCTCATCGCCGAAGATGCGGCCATAGCCCGACAGGGGCTGGTTGGGGTTGGACAGCCAGTAGCTGTCGTTGGAATTCTCGGTGAAGTCGCTGCGGAAGATCTGCGGCTCGGCCGAGGCCGGGAAGATGCCGCCGGTCGCCGCATGAGGATCGGACTCCCAGTCGCACGCCGACTTCGAGCCATCCAGCACCGGGACGCGGTTGTCCGCCCAGGCCTTCTTGCCGGCTGGCGATGTGGCGCAGGCCGCGGCCTTGGCGTCGGTCACATAGGGCAGCGAGCCGATGTCGCCGAAGAAGGCCTCGCCGCCGGCGTCCACCGCCGTGGTGTTGAAGGTGGCGCCCTGGTACTTGCTGAGCGCGGCGGCCAGTTCGTGGACGGTGTGGGCCTGCCACATGGCCAGGTACTGGTCGGTGCCGCGCAGGTTCACCGGCGCATCGCGCAGCGCATAGGCCCGTTCCTTGGTCCAGGGTGTCAGCGGCGTCTTCACCATCGGCCCGAAGCGGGTGTCGTAGTAGGTGCGGGTGACCGGGATCAGGCCCTTGTCGGTCTTCACCTGCACGGTGACCTTGATCCGTGTCATCGGGACAGACTTGCCGTCGAAGACGTAGGCCGTGGGGTCCTTGGGATCGAGCGTCAGCTCGAAGTAGCCGAAGCGCCGCGCCGTTGAGACGGTGTGCGACCAGGCGACCCACTGGTTGTGCCCGATGCCGACCACCGGACTGTTCTCCAGACCCGCGCCGACGATGTTCAGCTTGCCCGGGATGATCAGGTGCAGGCGCGTAAAGCGGTTGATGCCGTCCCATGGATAGTGCGGGTTGCCCAGGAGCACGCCATGGCCGGTCTTGGTCACCTCGCGACCGAGCGCATAGGCGTTGCTGCCCTGGCCCGGCGGAATGTTCGAGGGCCCGCCGTCGATCGGCCCGGCGCCGATGGGCTCGGGCCCGCCGGGCGGCGAGGCGCCGGCGACGCCGGCCAGCTGGTTCGGCTGTTGTCCGGCCAGGCTGACGCGCCAGATGTCTTTCTCGCTATAGGGCCGCACCCAGGCCGCGCCCTTGCAGGCCACCGGAAGGTTCGCGACACCCGTGTCACGGACGTAGCGGTTGATCCCCGCCGCGAAGCCCCGGACGAGTGCGCGCGCGTCGGCCGATGGCCGCTCCAGGCTTTTCGGATCGGCGTTCAGGAGTTGCTCCAGCCGCCCGCTCTGGATCAGCCGCTGGTGATAGAGGTCACTCACCACATTGGCGTTCTTGTCGCCGGGACCCAGGTAGCGGGCGCGCTGGGCATTGACCGTCAGCATGCGGTCGGCGAGGTCGCAGATGTTGTCCTGCGCGGCGGCGTAACCGGCCCCATAGCCCAGGCCGGCGTAGTTGGAGGCCGTGATGTGTGGCGCGCCATAGGCCGTGCGCCGTAGGACCGCGTGATAACCGCTGGGCGCCGCCACCGCCGTGGCCTTGGCGGCAGGCGCAGGAGCCTTGATCGGCGCGGTGGCCGCCGTCGCGCCCGCCGCCGTGGCGGCCGCCAGCACCGCCATCATTAACGTTCTCAACCGCATGTTTCCGTCCCCGATGTGGGCGCAGCATGGTCGAGGTTGGCGGCCGCGGCTAGGCCTGCGTCATCATCTCGGCCGCCGTCGAACCATGCTCGTCGATCGCCCCATGGCGGCGCGAGTTGGCGGCCCTGGTCGGGCGGGCTAGGGTCGCGGCATGAACGCGCCCCTATCGCTACAGCCCCTGGGGCCTGCGGAAGTCCAGTTGAGTTGCGTGGACTTGGCGCCCACCCTCGCCTTTTTCGTGGGGGAGCTCGGGTTCCGGGTCGAGGCGATCTTTCCGGCGGACGACCCGCAGGTCGCGAGCCTGTCCGGCTACGGCCTGCGTCTTAGGCTGGCGCCGGGCGAGGGCGATCCCGGCGTGATCCGCCTGGCCTGCCGTCCGGCGGACGGCGCGCGGGTGCTGACCGCGCCCAATGGCACGCGCGTGGAGCTGGTCGATCCGGACCCGCCGATCGAGGTCCCGGCGCTCACGCCCGAGTTCGTGATCTCCCGCGCGGGCGAGGGCCCGCAGGCCGGCGCAGGCCGCGCGGGCATGCTCTACCGTGACCTGATCCCCAGCCGCCTGGGCGGGCGGTTCATCGCCTCGCACATCTCGATCCCGCAGGGCGGGCCGGTGGCCGACTGGGTGCATTTCCACAAGATCCGCTTCCAGATGATCTTCTGCCGGCGGGGCTGGGTGCGGCTGGTCTACGAGGACCAGGGGCCGCCGTTCGTCATGCAGGCTGGCGACTGCGTGCTGCAGCCGCCGCGCATCCGTCACCGGGTCTTGGAAAGCTCGGAGGGGTTGGAGGTCGTGGAGATCGGTTGCCCGGCGCTGCACGAGACCCTGGCGGATCATGACATGGACCTGCCGACGCCTGCGATGGCGCCCGACCGCGACTTCGGGGGCCAGCGCTTCCTGCGCAGCGTAGCCGCCCAGACGTCCTGGACCGCGCACGGATCGACCGGCTTCGAACGCCGCGAGACCGGTATGGCCTGGGCCACCGCCGGCCTCGCCGACGCCCGCGTGATCCGGCCGGCCGGCGCGCGCGGGTTTGCGGCGCCGACGCACAACGGCGAGCTGCTCTTCGGCTTCCTGCTGGAGGGCTCGGCCACACTGGACCAGGCCGGCGCTCACGCGCTCGGCCCCGCCGACGCCTTCGTCATTCCGGCCGGCGAGGCCTGGGGGCTGAGCGACGCCTCCGCCGACCTCACCCTGCTTGAAGTGATCCTGCCGGCCGACGCGTCTACGGCGTGAAACGCCGCTTCTGGGGGCCGCCGGCCATCGGCAGCTTCGACTCGTCGATGATCTGGCCGCCCTTCATGACGAAGGCGATCTTCTTGACGTTCTCGATGTCCGCCGTCGGGTCGGCGCTGAGCATCAGCAGGTCCGCCAGTTTCCCGGGCTCCACGGAGCCGAGGCTGTCGGCCTTACCCAGCAGCACCGCGCCGTTATGGGTGGCGATGGTCAGGACGTCGAAGGGCTTGATGCCGGCGGCGACCAGCAGCTCCAACTCCCGCTGCGAGGCCGGACCGCTCGACTGATCGGTGCCCATGGCCACGACGCCGCCGGCCGCATGGACCTGGCGGATGTTCTCCTCGGCCACGGGCGTCATCAGCTTCATCCAGGTCGTCCACATGCGGGCCTGGTACTCGGCGCGGGTCTTGGTCTTCATCGTCGCCCGGTCGGCGGGGCTGAAGCTCGCCACATAAAGCGGCTGGTCCAGGAACTCCGGATGTTCAGCCAGGCGGCTGTAATTCTCGCCGATGGTCAGCGTCGAGGCGAAGGGCGTCTTCTTGGCGGCCATCAGCTTGACGAAGCTGTCGCTCACCGGGCCCTGGATCACCGGGTGGGCCAGGCTGTCGGCGCCGGCGTAGATCGCCTCCTCCGAGCGCAGTTCGCTGGAAACGTGGATCGTCGAGCGGATGCCGTGCAGGTTGTAGTAGCGGATAATGTCCTGCAGCAGCGGCTCGGGCATCAGCGGGATCATCGGCCGCGCGCCCCAGCCTTCCTCTTCCAGGGTGAGCTTGACCACGTCGGGCTGCTGCTCGGCGATGTGCTTGTCGAGCTTGTCCTTATCCTTCTCGAAATCCTGGATGGTCACCGCCATGCCCGAGCCGTGGCTGCCGGGATAGGTGATCAGGTTGCCGGTGGCGAAGATGCGCGGCGACATGATCCGGCCCGCCCGTTCGTCGGCGCGCAGCGGCAGGATCACGTCGGCCTGATTGCCGGCGTCGTAGACCGTGGTCACACCGGAGTAGAGGAAGCTGGCCAGCGCCTGGGTGGCGGCGGCGCGGGTCGAGGCCAGGTCCGGCTGCGGTCCCGCGCCGCCGTGCAGATGGATGTGCACGTCCATCAGCCCGGGCATCAGATACTTGCCGCGTCCGTCGATGACGTGACCCTTGGGCGCCTTGGCGAGTGCGCTGGGCGTCACGCCCACAATGCGGTCGCCGTCTACGATGACCGTCATGTCGGCCTGCGGGGCATGGCCCGTGCCGTCGATCAGGGTGACGTGTTCGATGGCCCAGGCCTCGGCCCGTGCAGCCAAAGGTGCAGCGCAGAGCGTTGCGGCGCAAGCCGCCAGCAGGGCCCGTTTCTTCATCTTGAAATCCCCCAACACGGGCGGCGAACAGCCGCCTCACTCTCCGCTCAGCTTGGCCGCGAACTGAGCCTCACGCCAGCAGTTCCCGGTTGGCCCTGAGGCCTTCGATCAGGGCGTCCACGTCGGAGGCGTCGTTGTAGGCGTGGAACATCGCCCGCACATTGCCGTCGCGCCAGGAGGTGATCACCCCGCGCGCGGCCAGCCGGGCGGTCAAGGCGGCGGCGTCGCTTGAGCGGATCGCGACCTGCGGCCCGCGGCGATGGTCCTCGCGCGGCGTCGCCAGCTTGCATCCCGCGTCCGCCAGCCGATCCATGGCGTCCCCGGTCAGATCGCGGATGCGGGCCTCGATGGCGTCGACGCCGATGCCGCGGATCAGGCCGATGCCGGCCTCGGCGGCGTAGCAGTTGACCACCGGCGGGGTGCCGGCCTGGAAGCGGGCGGCGCTGGGCGCCGGGTCGTTGGCGAAGATGTCCATGGCGTCGGTGTCAGCCTGGGCGAACCAGCCTGAAGCCGTCGGGACCAGGTCGGACAGACGCCGCCGGTTCACATAGAGGAAGGCGACGCCGGCCGTTCCCAGGAGGTATTTCAACATCCCGCCGACGGCGAAATCCACATCCAGGGCCTTCACGTCGACGCCGAGCGCCCCCACCGACTGGAAGCAGTCCAGCAGCACCAGCGCCCCCCGGTCGTGGGCGATCTTCGCGACCGCTGCGACGTCGAGCCGCTGGCCGTTGCGGTAGCAGACGTGGGTGACCTGGACGATCCGGGTGCGCTCGTCGATGGCGCGTTCGAAATGCTCCAGCGGAATGCCGCCGTTCGGGCCCTCCGGCACATGCTCGACCACCGCGCCGCGCGGCTCCTGGGCGTGCCAGATCTGCGCGCCTGTCGGAAATTCGAAGTTCGAGACGACGACCTTGTTGCGGGGGCCAGAGAAGTCGAGCGCGCTGGCCAGAGAATTGACGCCGGCCGAGGCCGAGGTGGTCACCGCGATCTCGTCCGCGCCGGCGTTCAGCAGCGCCGCCATGCCGTCGCGCACGGCGTCCGCCTTGCCGATCCAGCCGCCCCAGTCGGCGCCTTTCTCGATGCGGTCGTCCACGTACCGGCGCAGCGCCGCCTCGACCTGCCGCGACATGAGGCCATAGGAGCCGCTCGCCAAGAAGGCCTTCTCCTCGAGGGTCGGAAACAGCGCCCGGAAGGCGCCCCAGTCCGTGCTCACGCCGGGCCGCCCGCTCTTGTGCCCGCCTGGAATCCTGCGTTCATGAGGCGGGGTGCTTCCGGGGGTGCATGTTGGACGACCAAGACGCGATCATCGAGCGCGAGGCCGGCCTGGGCAAGGGCCTGACCAAGGCCCAGATCACCATGATGGGCCTGGGCGGGGCGATCGGCACGGGGCTCTTCATGGGCTCGGGCATCGCCATCGGCTACGCGGGTCCGGCGGTGATGATCAGCTACGCCATCGCCGCCTTCATCGCCGTGGTCATGGTCTGCAGCCTCTCGGAGATGGCGGTAATGCATCCGGCGGCGGGCTCCTTCGGAGTCTATGCCGAGACCTACCTGAATCCATGGGCGGGCTTTGCGGTCCGCTACACCTACTGGTTCTGTCAGGTGGTCGCCATCGGCGGGGAGGCGGTGGCGGCGGGGACCTACATGGGCCTCTGGTTCCCCGGCGTGCCGGTGTGGGTCTGGTCGCTCGGCTTTTCGGCCGCGATTGTCTACCTCAACTCCCGCTCGGTGAAGAACTTCGGGACCGTCGAGTACTGGTTCGCCCTGATCAAGGTCACCGCCATCATCGGCTTCATCATCCTGGGTGGCGCGGCGCTGTTCGGCGTGGCGCAGCCGGCGGTGGGCTTCCACAACCTTTACGGCCTGCCTGGCGGGTTCATGCCGCATGGCCTGAAGGGCGTCTGGATGGGCGTGATCATCGGCATCTTCTCATTCATCGGGGTCGAGCTTATCGCTGTGACCGCCGCCGAGACCGCCGACCCGAAGACGGCCATTCCGGCGGCCTTGCGCTCCATGGCGTTCCGGCTCGGGCTCTTCTACCTGCTGGCGCTCACCATTGTGGTGAGCTTCATCCCCTGGACCGAGGTCGGCGCCAAGGTGGTGGCCGAAAGCCCGTTCGTGAAGGTGTTCGCCCACACCGGCGTGCCCTACGCCGCCGGGATCATGAACTTCGTGGTCCTGACCGCGGCGCTCTCCAGCATGAACGCCAACACCTACCTGACCGGACGGATGCTGTTCTCGCTGTCGCGTGGCGGCTATGCGCCCAAGATGTTCGGGCGGCTGAGTGGGACCCGGGCGCCGACCCCGGCGCTGCTCGCCTCGGGCGTGGCGATCCTGGGCTCGGCGGCGCTGTCGCGCTTCACCCCGCTGGCCTACAATTATCTCTTCGGCATCGCGCTCTTCGGCGCGATCTTCGTGTGGATCGTGATCCTGCTCAGCCACCTGGCGTTCCGCCGGCGGCACGCGCCGCAGGACCTGCCCCTACGCATGCCCTTCTTCCCGGTGCTGCAGATCGCGGGACTGGTCCTCTTGGCCGCGATCCTGATCACCATGGGTCTCGACACCGACTTCTGGAACATCTCCTGGATCGTCGGGGTCCCGTGGCTTCTGTTGCTGTCGGCCGCCTACTTCATCTGGAAGAGGCGTCGCGCCGGCGCGACTACTTCTCCGTGAGGTTCCAGACGCCGTCCCAATCCTTGGCGGGGGGCGTCTTCTTGAGCAGCCTGCAGCGCTGCAGATAGACCGCCGCCGGCCCGTCGTTCGGATAAAGCTCGAGCGCCCCTTCGAACGCCCTGCCCGCCGCGGCCCAGTCCCGGGCGCGGTAGGCCCCGATGCCGGTGGCGTGCAGCTCCAGCAGGGCCGCGAGGCCGGGCTCGCCCACCCGGTAGCCGAGCGACTCATAGACGGCCACCGGACGGTCCTTGCCCTTCACGCGGATGAGGTCCAGCTCGCGCAGCGTCGCCGGACGCCGCAGCTCGCGAACGGTCATCTCGGACAGCAGGATCTTCGCCCCGTATTGCTTCGTCGCGCCCTCGAGCCGGGACGCCAGGTTCACCGTGTCGCCGATCACGGTGTAGTCCAGGCGGCGCACCGAGCCGATGTTGCCGACAACAGTGGCTCCCGTCGAAAACCCGACGCCGATCTCCAACGCCGCGTGGCCGGCGGCGACGCGGCGCACATTGAGCTCGGCAAGCCTAAGCATCATCGCGTCAGCGACCGCCACGGCGTTGTCGGCGTCGTTCGGGCCGACCAGCGGCGCCCCGAACAGCGCCATGATTCCGTCGCCCATGTATTTGTCGAGGATGCCGCCGTGCTGGAAGATCACGTCGACCATCTCGGTGAAGTACTCGTTGAGCAGCGACACAGTCTCGCGCGGGCCGAGCGCCTCGGCGATCGAGGTGAAGCTCCTGACGTCGGAGAACATCACCGTGACCTTCTGCTCCTTGCCGCCGAGCTCCAGTTCCCCGGCCGAGAGCAGCTGATCGGCGACCTCCTTGGACATGTAGCGCGACATGGTCGAGCGGACGCGCTTCTCCTCGGTGATGTCCTCGAGGACCAGCATCGAGCCGATCCGTTGGTCGGTGGCGTCGATCAGGGGCATGCAGGTGAGGTTCACGCTGGCCACCGCGCCGTCGCCGCGCGCCAGTTCCGCGTCAATCGCCAGCCCCGTCTCGCCCGTCGCCTGGGTCTTGGCGAGGCTCTCGGCGATCCAGCTGTTGGCGGCCTGGAACACCTCGCCGGCGCTGCGGTCGATCATCTGCTCGCGCGGCAGGCCCAGCAGTGTTTCGGCCGCGTCGTTGGCGGTGACGATCCGGCCCTCGGCGTCGAGGGTGACGATGCCGTTCGAGGTGCTCTTCAGGATGCTCTCGTTGTAGTTCTTCATGCTGAGCACGTCGTCGAAGAGCTTGGCGTTCTCCAGGCTGACCGCAATCTGGGCGGCGAAGGCCTTCAGCCGCGCCTCGTCCTTGGCGGTAAACACGCCGCCACGCTTGTTCAGCGCCTGGGCGACCCCGATACGGGCGCCGGCCTTGTTGGTCACCGGCACGCACAGGATCGAGTGGGTCGAAAAGCCGGTGCGCCGGTCGATATCGGCGTTGAAGCGCGGGTCCCTGTACGGGTCGGTGACGTTCTCCGTCCGCCCGGTGGTGAAGACCGCGCCGGCGATGCCGCTGTCGGTCGGCACGCGGATCTCGCGGGTCTCCATGCCGTCCGCGTAGAGGCTGAAGAGCTCGTCGGTCTTCTCGTCATAGACCAGGAGCGAGCCGCGCTCGGCGCCGAGCAGTTGGGTGGTGGCGGCCATGATCCGGGCGATCAGCACCTCCAGCAGGAGTTCGCCGGCCAGGTCCTGGGTGACCTCGAGCATCTGCTGCTCCTGGCGGAGCGAGTCGAGCATGAGGCCGAAGCCGCGGTTGATGTCGGCGTATTCGTCGGTGCTGAGCACTTCCAGCTTGGCGTCGTCCAGTTGGCCGCTTTCCACCCGCCGCATGGCCTCGATCAGCCGCGCGGCTGACCGCGACACCTCCTGCGAGGTCAGGACCGCCATGGAGACCGCCCCCAGTATGCAGACCCCGACCAGGCCGGCGCTCCAGATGTAGAGCGAAGCCATTTCGTCCTGCGGCACGGCGAAGCCGTGCTTCGAGATCATCCGGTCGAACTTGTAGAGGAAGGACACAGCCGAGAAGATCAGCGGCAGGGAGCTGACGAAGATCGCCAGGAACAGCAGCTTGTTGCGCAGCGGCACGGAGATCAGCCGCGCCTGCTGCGCGGCCGGGACCGGCCCGCCTAGCGCCCGGGACAGGCGTTCAACGACCGGCTCGACCGTCCGGCTCACGGCGAAATATTCGAAGACCGCGTGGGTGGGCGTGGCGAAGACGAAGATCATCGTGCCCAGCGCCACCAGCTGCCAAGTCGCGATTCCGGCCTGGAAGAAGGTGTTGAGCGTGTAGACCACCACCAGCAGGGAAAGCGTCGCCATCGGACCGTGCAGCACCAGGACCCGCACCGCGGAGAACTGCGGAAGGTTGAGCCCGCGCACCAGGGCCGCCCCCAGGGTCGCGTCGTCCGGCCGCTCCCCGCGGTCGAGCGCGCTGAGCGCCGGGGTCAGCGGCGCCACGTGGCGGCGGATCGCATAGAGGTCGATGGAGGTGAAGAAGACCACCGCGAACGGCACCGCCGACCAGAAGATCAGCCACTGGCGGCCGCTGAATTCCAGTCCCAGCAGGCCCAGCAGCAGGGTCACCGCGACGGCCACGTTGGTGGCGAGCAGATAGATCCAGATGAGCCGCCAATAGAGCGCGCGACCGGAGTTGGCGCCGCGCGTGGCGGGGCGTTCTGTCGCAACTGACGGCGCGAGCGCGTTCACGAGCGCTCCAGACCCATGGCGGCTGCGCGTTGTCCCATCCCGTTCCTGTGCCCCTGCCGGGAACAGTCTATCCCGCGATCGCCGCGGCGAACAGGTGGCGCGGGGCGGGCCATCTGCCGGTGATCTCTCCAGGAAATCGCGGCCGCAGCAAGCATTCAAGCTTGGCTGTACAGAGATCGAAATCCCGCGCCGCGTTGTCCGGGAGTTTCAAGAGTCGGCGGTCGCTCTTTTCTGCAGACCCGGTGGGCCGGGGAGCTTGAGACGCGAACGATTCAACCCACGCACGAATGGAATCGCTATCGTGAAATGATATGTTAGGTTTCTGTAACTGTGGGTCCCAGGCGACGCGGGATCGGGCATTGTTCAGGTGGGGTTGGCGAATGCGTAAGCTCGGTTTGGCGGTAGCCTTTGGGGTCCTGGCTGCGGGGACGGTCGCGCAGGCGCAGGTCGTCGGCAGCATTTCGAACATTCAGAGCAGCGCCGGGACGTCGGTGACAGCCTCCTTCATCGACGCCCTCAACGTTAGTCAGTCGGGCGGCGTGACCTCCGGCACTTCCGCCGGCCGTACCGGCAATCTGCCCGGGTCGTCCGGGTCGAGCTTCAATTCCTTCGTGAACGTTGGAGACAGCGCGATCACGTTCGAAAGCGCGAACACGTTCAGAAGCGGGACTGCGCAGCCTGATGCGGCTAATCCGAATTTGACCACCACCTCGTTCTCGAGCGTCTCGTTCAATGTCAACAACGGCGCTGGGGCGAAATTCAGCTCGACGATCACTGCGGCCGGCCTTGGCTTCTACCTGGCCGACACCAGCGGCGGCTGCTCCTATATGAACTGCCCGCAGGTCGCTCAGGGTTCGGGCTACAATTTCAGTCAGCTGCCGGGCGGCGGCCCGACTGTGGGCTTCAAGTTTTCGGTCACATCGACCGCCTCCGACGGCCCCCTCTACAGCCTCTCCGGCTCGCTGGGTATGTTCACCGGTGACGGCACCAGCCTGGACCGCCAACTCGGAACCTCCGCCCACGGTGACGTCTCCGCAACCGGTGCGCGCAGCCTGACGAACTTCAGAGAGTCCGTTGGCGACGACTTCGATGGCACTCCCGGCGATATCGGCCTGGCGTCGGGCATCGGCTACGCCTGGGACGCCACCGGGATATCGTTCTTCCTGCCCGAGTCCGAGAACCAGACCCTGACCTATACGACCTCGGTGTTCACCGATGTTGGCACGTCCTGCATCATTGACCCCCATACCAACACCCCCACCTCGGTCTGCTTGGTCGCCTACTCGGGCTTCGGCGACCCCGTCGGAACGGCCGGCGCGGTCACCGATTTCTCGGGACTGTTCGGATCGATCTCGTCGTTCAGCCAGCCGATCAACGGCAACATGACCATCGGCGGCGTCAACTTCGCCCCCACGACGTTTGACACCCCGACCTTCGGCCCGGACGGCGTGAGCTTCCAGCAATCGGGAGTTCCCGAGCCCTCGACCTGGGCGATGATGGTCGCCGGATTTGGGCTTATGGGAGCGGCGTTGCGGCGCCGGCGGGTCCTCGCCTATAACTGAGGGCGATGTCGGAACCCGCGCAGCCTAAGGACCCGTCCACCCCGGTCTACGCCTACCGCGCGTTCATCAGTTACAGCCACCGCGACAAGGCGGTTGCGACACGGCTCCACCGCACAGTGGAGTCGTATCGCATTCCGGCCAAGCTGGTGGGAACCACCACGCCCGTGGGCGAGGTGCCCAAGCGCCTCGCGCCCGTATTTCGCGACCGCGATGAACTGCCCGCCTCCGCCGACCTCGGCGGAGAACTGAGCGCTGCGCTGCAGCGCTCGATGTTCCTCATCGTCATCTGCTCGCCGGCGTCGTCGAAGTCGCACTGGGTCGACCAGGAAATCCTGCAGTTCAAGCGGATGCACGGCGACAGCCGGGTGCTCGCCCTGATCGTCGGCGGAACGCCCTATGGGTCGGACATGCCCGGCCGCGAAGACGAGGAGTGCTTCCCCAAGAGCCTGCGCTTCAAGCTCGCGGCGGACGGGACACTGTCGGACACGCCCGCCGAGCCGATCGCCGCGGATATCCGTACGGACGGGGACGGCCGCCGCCTTGCGAACCTGAAGCTGATCGCGGGGCTCACCGGCCTGAAGCTGGCGGACCTGGTCCAGCGGGAAACCCAGCGCCGCATGCAGCGGCTGGCGATGGTCACCTCGGGCGCTATGGCGGGCATGGTGCTCACCGGCGGCCTGGCGATCTACGCCAACCAGCGGCGCATCGAGGCCAACGAGCAGCGGGTGATCGCCCAGCGCGAAGCGGCCGCGGCCCGCGCCGCGTCGGACTATCTGGTGGGCACATTCGAATTGTCCAACCCCGCCACCGAAAACCCGCGGACCATCACCGCGCTCACCATCCTGGGCCGAAGCGCGGATCGGGCGCGCACGGATCTCGCCGACCAGCCCGCGATCCAGGTCCGCCTGATCAACACCCTAGGCAAGGCCTACAACAATCTGGGCCTGACCAAGGAGGCGAGCGCCGCCATCGAGGCCTCCATGCCGGCCATCGTGAAGGCCGGCCCGGATGGCGCGGAGACCATGCTCACCCTGGCCACGACCTATTGGAAGCAAGGCGCCCTCGACAAGGCTCTGACCACGGCGCGACGCGCAGAGGCGCTGCTCGGGCCTGACCTCAAACAACACACGGCCCTGAGGGCGCAGGTGGCGGTGGCCGAGGGGCGAATCTACCAATCGTCGTCCAACGTGCCGGCCGGAGTTGCGGCGTTCGACCGCGCGCTTGCCTTCTACAAGGTCAGCGAAAACGTACCGCCCAAGTCGCTGGGGACCGCGTTGAACAATCGCGGCCTGCTGCTCTCCGATGACGGCCAGTTCGACGCGGCGGAGAAATCCCTCACTGAGTCCCTGGTGATCTTCCGCCGAGCGCTTGGGGAAAATCATCTGGTGACGGGGCAGGGATGGTACGCGCTCGCGCTGAATTCGTTCAACGCCGGCCACTTCGCCGTCGCGGAAGGCCAGATCGCCAATGCGCTGAGGATCGAGCGCATTGTCCTCGATGCGGACAACCCGACCATCGGCGATACTCTCGCCATGCGGGGCAGGATTCTGCAGGAGACCGGCAAGCTGCCCGAGGCCGAGCGCGCGCTGCGCGAAGCGGTCGTGATCTTCCGAAAGGCCAACCCGCAGGGCCACTATTCGATCGGTATCGCCGAAGTCTATCTGGGCCTGATTCAGTCCCAGCGCGGCGACACCAAGGCCGCGCTGTCCACCCTGGACGACGCCAAGCACAACTACGATGTCAGCTACGGGAAGATCCACGCCAACCACGGCGACCTGCTGGTGAACCGCGCCAAGGTCCTGGCGCACGCCGGGCGGATGGAGGAGGCCCGCAGCGACTGCAAGGCCGGCCTGGTGATCCTGGCCGACAAGCTTGGGGCCAATTCCAGCTACACCAAGCAGATGGCCGCGACCTGCGCCGCCCTCGCCGCGCCGAAAACCGGCGCCGATCGGGCCGTCGGAAAATAGCCCGGTCAGCCGGACGCCGGGCGCACCGGCGCGCGGCTCAGCCGGTACAGGGGAAAGACGCCGTATCCCTTGGCGAGCGGGGTCTTGCCGACATAGTTGCAGACGAAACGGTTGGCCGCCTCCATCTCCAGGATCGCGGCGAAGGGCTCGGTCACATAGACGCTGCCGGCCGGGGTCACCGGCTCGATCCGCGCTGTTCGCGACACCTCGGTGCCATAGTAGGTGGTCCGGCGACTCACCGGATCGTGCCCCTCGTAAGTGACGCCATAGTGAAGGGCGAAACGCATCGATGTGCCCTGCGGGACCCCCAGCGCCGCGCAGTCGGCCTTGGCGAACGCGTCGCAAAGATCCATGGCGGCCGACGCGGCGGCTTCGGCGTCGTCGATGACCACGAACAGGGCATCGCCCCAGGTGTTGCCCTGGCGGATCATCCCGGCGTAGCGCTCCAGCACCTCGGCGGCCGGCGCCATGATCTCCTCCCAGAAGATCGGTAGGACCCGCTCGTCAAGCTTGGTGAACTCCGGATAGTCGGCGAAGATCAGGCCATAGGTGCCGCGCTTGACTTCCGATCGGGCGGCCAGCGGCATGATCGGCCGCTTGAAGGACGGCGCCGTCACCACCACGCTCCGCCCGCCTGCCGCCCGCCAGGATGTGATGTCCGAGCCGCTGAGCGTGCTGGAGGCGCCGGCGGACTCGACGATGGCCAGCTGGATCGCCTCGCCATGGAGGTGCCGGGCCCGCAGCCGCGCCATGCCCATGGTCACCTTGGATCCATAGGCGAACTGCGCGCCCTCACCGACGTAGCTCATGTGGCTGGCCAGCGTCAGGGACGCAGCGCGCGCCCGGCAGAAGTCGTAGCGCCGCAGCCAGGCCTCCCCGCCAGGCGCCACCGACTGGGCGATGAAGTCGGCCTCGATGAACGGCAGGACCAGGTGCAGTTCCGTTCCGCGCTTGATCAGTTCCTCGGCGATCAGGATGTCGCTGCCCGCGGCGAGCGCGCCATAGGCGAAGCCGACATTTTCCCGGGCGATGACCTCTTTCATCTCGGCGGCCAGCGGCCCCTCGATCTCCGGGTCGGCCATGAAGATGTTGCCGCAGAACATGGCCACCGCGGGCGGCCGGATCAACTCCAGCAGCGTCTTCACGCCCGGCGCGTCGTCGGTGGCGGCGAGCAGCCTCTGGAGCTGCAACAGTGTCGTCGAGCGCGCGCCCACATCGGCGTCGGGCGCCGCCGTGGCTTCGGCCAGGGCGGCGGCCGCGCCCTCGATGTCGCCCAGGATCACCAGCGCCTCGGCCTGGGTCGCCAGCGAGAAGTAGTCCTGGCGGGGATCGGCCTGGCCCCGTTTCACCACCGCTCGCGCCAGGCCCGTGGCCAACTGCCGACGCCCCGCGATCAGCGCAAGGGTCGCGGCGTTGATTGCGGGATAGTTGGAGCGGGTCTCGCGGTAGACGGCGGAATACCAGCCGCAGGCTTCCAGCAGCTTCTTCTGATTGGGGCGCGCGCCGTCCGCGAAGGCCTGGTCCTTGAGCAGTCGGGCCTTCAGGGAGAGCGCATCGACCCCGCCCATCTCGTCGATCCGATAGTCGCTGTAGAGACGCAAGCCCATCTCGGTGTCGCCGAGCCTGGCGAGCGTCAGCACTTCGAGGTATTCCAGACCCAGGTGGCCCAACTCCTTGGCCCGTTTGACCTCGTCATAGGCTGTCAGCAAATCGCCGCGCGCCAGGGCCGCGCGGACCGTGTCCCCATTCGCATCCTCGGGCGTCATCGGGGCTATTCGGAACTCCTAAAACACAAATAGAAACAATAGGAATTGCATAGTGAGTGAAGGAGTCGCGGGCCCTTCCCCCCCTTGCCGCCAACAGCAAGAGCCGCCGATCTCAACTCACTCCGTGTACCCGCGCGGCCCCGATCTGACCAGTAGAACGTCGGCGGCGCGGCGCAGCCCGAGGGCGCCCG
Organism: Phenylobacterium sp.; assembly: GCA_003136395.1. Taxonomy (GTDB): domain Bacteria; phylum Pseudomonadota; class Alphaproteobacteria; order Caulobacterales; family Caulobacteraceae; genus Phenylobacterium. The sequence goes on along the minus strand of PLEH01000307.1, from coordinate 40,688 downwards.
GCCTCAGGCGAAGGTAGCGGGCTCCCCGCCCTGGCCGATCGCCCAGGGGCCTTCGCCGGTGTCCCAGACGCCGTCCCATCCCGAAGGCGGCGGGTGGTCGATCAGGATGAACGCGCGATCCAGCATCAGGCGCGAGGCGCGTTCGCCGGGCGCCGCCGCGAGCGCCGCCTCGAACGCCGCGACCGCGTCCGCCCAGCGCTCCTCGCCGAACGCCGCGCGGCCGCGCGCATAGGCTTCCAGTGCGGCGGGGCTGAGGGCCGCGTCCTTGGTCAGGACCTGGAAGATCCTCACCGGGCGCTGGCGGCCGCGGACGCGGATCGTGTCGAGCTCGCGCAGGGTCTGCGCGCCGCGCACCGCCTCGGCGGTTTCCTCGCAGATCACTATGCCCACCTCATAGACCTTGGTGATCGCCTCCAGGCGCGCGGCCAGGTTCACGCTGTCGCCGATGACGGTGTAGTCCATCCGCTTGGGCGAGCCGATGGTGCCGGCCACCACCTCGCCGGTGGCCACGCTGATCCCCAGCCTGACGTCCGAAAGTCCCCGCGTGCGGCGGCGCTCGTTGATGACGCCGATCATGCCGATCATCGCCACAGCGCTCTCGACCGCATTCAGCGCGTCTCTCCCCGACGAGAGCGGCGCGCCATAGACCGCCATCACCGCATCGCCGATGAACTTGTCGAGCACTCCGTCGGAGGCCGAGACCGCCTCGAAGAGGTCGGTGAAGATCTCGTTGAGCAGTTCCACTGTGTCGCGGGCGCCCAGGCCCTCGGCATGGGCCGTGAAGTTGCGGATGTCGGCGAACAGCACGCTCGCCTGGCAGGAGCTGCCGAACAGGAGCTCGTCCTCGCGCCCCATGATCTGGTCGACGACCTTCTGGGTCATGAAACGCCGCATGGCGCCCTGCAGGCGCTTACCCTGGGTGATGTCCTCGATCAGGATCAAGAGGCCGACCGGTTCGACCTCGGTCATCAGGGGCACGATCGACAGGTTGGCCGAAATGATTTCCCCACGGACCGTCCGCACATCGGCGTCCAGCAGGGTCTTCGGCCGGCCGCTGGCGCTGACGGACTCGATCTCGTCCATCAGCCAGGCATTCTCTCCGGTCAGCAGGAGTCTCGCCTCCGCGCCGCTGGCGGCTTCCAGGGACACCCCCAGGATCGTGCAGGCGGCGGCGTTCAGCTTGGCGACCCGGGCGTTGCGGTCCAGCGTCACCACCCCGCTCGACATGGAGCGCAGGATGCTCTCGTTGTAGTTCCGCTCCGTCGCCACCTCGGCGAACAGGGTGGCGTTCTCGATGGCGATGGCCGCCTGGGCGGCAAACGCGCTCATCCGCTCCAACTCGTCCTCGCCGAAGCTCGACCGGTCCTGGTGGTTGAGCGCCTGCATCACTCCGACCCGGCGGCCGTCGCGGGTGGTGACCGGCACGGTGAGCACGCTGTGGGTCTGGTAGCCCGTGGCGGCGTCCACATCGCGGTTGAACCGCGGATCGGCATAGGCGTCCGGCAGGTTCACGGCCTGCCCGTGGGTGAAGCTCCAGCCCGCCAGACCGGCGGCGGCCGGGATGCGAAGTTCCTTGCCCTCCACGCCCTCGGCGACCACGGAGGCCAGTTCGTCGGTCCGCTCGTCATGCAGGAACAGTGAGCTGCGATCGGCGTGGATCACCGCGGTGGTGACCTTGACGATCTTCTTGAGCAGGGTCCCCAGGTCGATCTCGCTGGAGATCGATATGTTCACGTCCAGGAGCCGGCGCAGGTCCATGTTGGACTGCTCGGAGGCGTCGATGGCGGCGCTCCACCGCTGCGCCAGGATCAGGAGCTGGGAAAACAGCAGCAGCAGCGAGGCCACCGGAATGAGGCTCGACCCGAAGACCGGCGGCATGTGGGCGTTGTTCACCATGTCGGTGTAGATCAGGGCCAGCACGAAGGAGCCGAGACCGAACAGGAAGACCAGCGCCCCGTTGCGGCGGCGCAGGCAGGCCAGGACCACGACCACCAGCATGGCGACGAAGGTTACGGTGCGCAGGATGGAGGCGTATTGCGAGATGCGGGAGAGCAGGACGGTGTCGCCCGTGAGCACGATACCGGCGTAAAGCGCCACGCGCAGAGCGCTCGCCGCCTGCAGCAGCCAGTATGGCCAGGCCGGGGTCTCGCGGGGGAAGAGCTCGCGCACATAGGCCAGCGCCAGGCTCACGGCCGCGGCGGTGGCGAGATACTCCCAGGCCAGCAGCCCGTTGAGGCTCAGGCCCGGCGCGGCGAGCATGATCAGGTCGTCGTGCCCGCTCTCGGCGGCGAACGGCAGGAGGAGCAGGCAGGTCACGCCGAAGTAAAGCGATGCCCGTTCTCCCGGCCGGAACAGGAACACCACCAGGCCGTAGCTGGCGAGCAGCATGAGCGAGGCGACCAGCAGCAGGCCCTGCAGCCAGTCAAGCGCGATCCAGCGGCTCATGGCGTCGGGCAGGCCCAGAATCGGCGCGGTCGACAGGCCACCTTCGTGATGGTGGAAGTTGGCGATATCGATCCGCAGGTCGATGTCCGATCCATCGGCGTCGAAGGTCAGTTCCTGCGCGCGGTGGGTGGCGCGTGTCGTGGCCGCGGTCGCCCCGAGCACCCCGCGCTCGGAGAGCAGTCGGCCGTTCAGGAACACCCCGGTGGCGTGGAATCCCTGGCGCAGATAAAGGGTGTAACGGCCCGCCGGCAGGGCGCGCAGGGCCAGGTGATAGGAGCCAAATCCCAACTCCGGCAGGCGCGCCGCCCCGGCGCGCGCGCCCACCCATTCTCCGGGCACCCGCATCGGAAGGGTGACGCCGGGCGCGGGCGGGCTGCGCCAGTCGAGCCGCCACTCGCCCTTGAGCGCGACCGGGGCCGAGAGCGGTCCCCACCCGGTGAAATTGATCACGCCGCCCCGGGCCTGAGGGGCGTCGCGTGCGACGAGGTCGATGAAGAAGGGCGTGCAGAGCGCGCCCAGCAGGGCGAGGACCACGAAGGCGAAAGCAAAATTGCGCAACGGTGACGGCGTGGGCCTCGGCGCGATGCCCGGCGAAGCAGCGTCCTGACTCGTCAAGGAAGCGCCCCTCCTCGCCCGTGACTGGTCTGCGATCCCAACGTGAACGTCATGCCATGCCCACGCCCGATAGCCTAGCCGGCGGCCCCCTCAGGCTCCACCGATCACCTGCGGCCAATCATGGACTGTTCTGGCGCCGGATGTCGCCACCTGTCTAACAGGGTATGCGAAATGCGACCTCCAAAGTCGCGCCCGCCCGTGGTCAGCCGACGGTGGAGACCGGCTCCCGCGCGTGAGGACTGTAGCTGGCCTGCGCCGGCCTCGCGGCCGCATGGAAGACGACTGGTGTGGCGCTCAAGCCGTGATCGTCAGGCGTCGTCAGGAAGCCGGCGCGCGCGACCGCCTCGCCCGCCTCGCGGCGCGCGCTCAACCTCGCCAGGACCGGCGCCAGCAGCAGGGGCAGGACGATGGGGGCGAAGCAGATCGCCAGGTCGGGCCGGAAGCAAAGCGCGACGACGAAGGCTGCGCCGGTGAACATCTGCCAGGCCATGGCCCGACAGGCGTCGCGCCACGCCAGCGCCCCTGACTCGCGCCGTTGCGGCCGCCACCCCACGTCGTGGCCGCCGAGGGTCCGCCGCACAGCCTGGGTATTGGCGACCATCAGGATAGGGGCCAGAGCGATGGAGAGCAGGATCTCCAGCATCATGCCTTTCAGCACCGCCGCGGCGCCGCCGAACGCCCGCCGCTCGCCAGGGCGGCGCAGCACCAGCAGACAACCCATCAGCTTCGGTCCGATCAGCAGCAGGCTGGACAGGAGCGAGGTGAGCATGAAGGGCGAGAACTCCGGCTTCAGGAAATACCAGAAGGACGCCCAGTCGACGGGATAGCGCAGCTGCAGGGTCATCCCGATGACCAGGTCGGCGAACCAGAGCGGCGAGGACAGATAGGCCATGCAGCCCATCACCAGCTGCGCCCGGCTGAGCGGATGCAGCCCCTTGGCGCCGAGGAGGCGGAAGTGCTGCAGGTTGCCCTGGCACCAGCGACTGTCGCGCTGAATGAAGTCCAGGATGGTCGGCGGGGTCTCCTCGCAGCTTCCGTCGAGCGCAGCAGTGACGTGAACCGCCCAGCCGGCGCGGCGCAGAAGCGCTGCCTCTACCACGTCGTGGCTGAGCACATGCCCACCGAAGGGCTTGGCGCCCGGCAGGATCGGCAGGCCGGCGCTGGCGGCGAAGGCCCGGGTGCGCAGGATTGCGTTGTGGCCCCAGTAGCTGGCCTCCGAGCCCGCCCACCAGGCCAGGCCCGCCGCGGCGACCCGGCCATACATGCGCACGCCGAACTGCGACATCCGGGCGAACAGAGTCGCCGCGCCGGTGAGGGTCGGTGCGGTCTGGATCAGACCCACGCCGGGGTTCCGCACCATGGCGTCCACCAGCCGCAGCAGGGTCTCGCCGGCCATGGTGCTGTCGGCGTCGAGCACGACCATGAACTCGTAGGCGCCGCCAAATCGGCGGACCCACTCGGAGATGTTGCCGGCTTTGCGCTCGGCGTTCTCGAGCCGGCGGCGCAGGAAGGTTCGGCCGTGCGCCTGTGGCCGCAGGGACGCGAACGCCATCCGCTCGGCCAGGGCGACGTCCTCCGAGGTGGAGTCGCTCAGGACAAAGATGTCGAAGGCCGCCGATGCGCCAAGACGCGCCAGCGACGCGTCGAGGGCGGCCAACCGGGCGAACGGCGCCCCGGTGTCCTCGTTGTAGAGCGGCATCAGCAGCGCCGTGCGCGTCGTCGGCAGCGTGGGATGCGGCGAGAAGTCCAGGTCGTCCTGCTCGCGTCCGGTCGTCAGCACGTAATAGCCGGCGGCGGCGGTGCAGAACCAGCAGGCGATGGCCGAGACCAGCAGGACGAACACGCCGAAGCCCAGCGCCTCCAGCCCGTCGAACCCCCTGCGGGCGTAGAGCACGTAGGGACCGACGGCGACCATGAGCGTCAGCAGCGTGGCGCCGCCGAACACGGCGAACCGCCGCCGCCCGATGCCGGGCGGGGATGTGGCGGGAGCGCCCGGATCTTGAGCAGGCGTCTCATCGAGCGATTGGCGCGGCATCGCCAGCGGCGATTCCGGCGGCAGCCAGGGCTGCGGCGACGGGTCGACCTCAAGCCAGGGCGTCGATGGTTCGAAACGGCTCGCCAGCTGATTCATCTGCAACTCGTTCCCCAGCCCTACGATCGACGCGCCCGTCAGCGGTGCTGCAACGCAGCATTCGGGGGATTCGCAGACAAGCAATCACGAAATCGTGAATTGGTGCAATACCGATGCGAGTGGGCGTTGGCTAGGCTGTTTTTGACCCAACCGACTCCTGCCGGAGGCAGCGTTCGAGCAGAAAAGCAGCCACGCCGACCCAGCCGACCAGGATGATCGCGTAGGCCCTTTCCCACCAGCCGACGTTGGCGTCGTTGACCAGGCTGGGGAGGATCAGGTGCTTGGTCAGCACGGTGAGGCTCGCCATGGTGACGAAGACCCCAGCCAGGAACAGCTTCAGCCCCTTCAGGTCGGGGCGCGTCCAGAGCCCCCAGATCAGTAGCAGGGGCGCGATCTGGATGCCGAGGCCCAGATTGATCGCCAGGTGCCTTGGGTCAGGCCAGGGGTAGATCGCCGCCTCCGCCAGGCCGTAGCCCGCGAGGAGAAACACCGTCGCCGTGAGGCCGCCGATCAGGCGCGCCCTGGTGAGGGTGGCGATCGCCAGGCCGAAGCCGACGCCGGCCAGCGCCGCCAGGAAGCCTGCGGCGAAAACTCCGGCGTTGAAGATAGTCGGTCGGTCGGCGGAGGCTCCGCCCAGTTCGCTGAGATATTGCCGGGCCTGGTTGAAGTGTGGGTAGACGGCCATTGCCGAGACCGTAGAGGCCAGGGCCAGGATCGGGGCGGCCACGCCGCAGGCGAGCAGCAGGCGCCGGCCGGCGAATGGGCGCGACCGCGTCGGGTCGAATGAGCGGCCAATGACGGGAAGGCGACGCATGTGGCCATTGATCGGCAGATTTCGGTCGGGAGTCACGTGGTCGGCGCGTTTCGCGATGCGGAATAGGGCGACGTCCGCCTGTCAACGGCGACCGAAGGTTCATAGAATTCCAGTGTCCGGGCTTCTTCCCGGGCGCCTTGGGCGGCTGGACCATCAAGATAGAGATCAACAGTCCGTCCGCGCTCAGCGGTGTTCGTCAGCCCGGCGGCCGGGCGCGGCGCCTGCTACTGCGCCTCCTGACCGAACCCCTGTTCCATTTCATGCTGCTGGGGCTGGCGCTGTTCCTGGCCGAGCGGGCCTATCACGCCCGCGCTGACGTCTATCGCATCGAGGTGACGCCGGCCCATGTGGCGCAGCTCTCGCGGAACTATGCGCTGCAGTACGGCGCGCCGCCGGACGCGGCGACCCTTGAGCAGGTCATCGAGGACGATGTGCGCGAGGAGATGCTGTACCGCCAGGGCCGGACGCTGAAGCTCGATCAGGACGACATCATCGTCCGCCGCCGGATCGTGCAGAAGGAGCAGTTCCTGATCGAGAACCTGCATCCGCCCGCCGAGCCGAACCCGGCGCAGCTCGCGGCCTACTACGCCCAGCACGCCGAACACTACGCCACGCCCGCGCGCGCCGCCTTCAGCCACATCTTTTTCGCGGTCGGGCCGGACGGAGAGGCCGCGGCCCAGGCGCGCGCCAAGGCGGCTCTGGCGCGCATCCCGGCCGACGTCGTCCGCGCGCCGGAACGGGGCGACGCCTTTCCGGACCTCTACGACTTCTCGGCCTTCGAGCCTGAGCAGGTGGAGCGCCTGTTCGGACGCACGGGCTTTGCGCGAGCCGTCTTTGAAGCGCCCACGGGCCGTTGGGTGGGTCCCTACCGCTCAGGCTATGGCTGGCACCTGCTCTATGTCGATACGCGGTCGCCGCCGGCCATACCGCCGCTCTCCGAGGTCCGCGACCGGGTGCGCGGCGACTATCTTCAAGCGGCGCAGGACCGGGCGAACGCCACGGCGCTCGACCAGATTGCACGGCGGTTCACGGTGGTGCGCGCCGACCGCGACGTGGCCAGACCGAGCGGAGGCTAGGATGAAAATTCGCGGACTGTGGATCACAACGGCGCTCGTGGCCGTCGGCGCAACGGCGGCGTTCACTCAGGTCCAGACGCCAGCCGTGAAACCGGCGGCGGCGCACCCGACGACGATGCAGCCCGACGCGCGCCGCGCCTTCTTCGGCGAACTACATCTGCACACGGTGATGTCCTTTGACGCCTGGGCCTTCGGCACCAAGGTGACTCCCGACCAAGCCTACAAGTTCGCGCGCGGCGAGACGGTGATGGCGCCGGCGTCCCAGGTGGCCATCCAGCAGGGCGTCAGAGGAGGCGGAGCCCTCGTGGCGGCCCGCCGCGCCTGGCCGCTGGATTTCACCGCGGTCACGGACCACTCGGAATATCTGGGCGCCATGACCCAGCTCGACGATCCGACGAGCGCATTCTCGCAATCGGCGATCGGCAAGGAACTCAGCAAGGGCGGCCAGCAGGCTTTCTTCCGCGCCGGCGCGCTTCTGCACGTTGAGGGCGGGGGCGAGACCGCGCCTGAGATGAAGCAGGCCGCGGCCGCCGCCGATGGCTGGAACGTCGAGGTGAAGGCGGCCAACGCCAACTACCAGCCCGGCAAGTTCACCACCTTCGTGGCCTATGAATGGACGTCCTCGCCCGGGCAGGGGATCCACATGCACCGCAATGTGATCTTCAATTCGGACCACGCGCCGAACCCCTTCACGGCGGTGGACTCCAACAAGCCGGAAGACCTGTGGAAGTACCTCGCCTCGGTCCGCAGGCAGGGTATCGACGTGCTGGCGATCCCGCATAATTCCAACCTCAGCGACGGGCGCGACTTCGACTGGAACATGTCCGATGGCCGGCCGATCGACGAGGCCTACGCCCTGACCCGGGCCCTCAACGAGCCGCTGGTCGAGATCGCCCAGACCAAGGGCTCGTCTGATACGACGCCGGAGCTTTCGCCCAACGACGAGTTCGCGAACTTCGAGATCATGGACCGCGTCTACAAGGGGGAGACCTCGCCCAGGCAGCACGGATCCTATGTGCGCGAAGCCTATGGCCGCGGCCTGGTGGTGCAGTCGCAGGTGGGGGTCAATCCCTTCAAGATGGGCGTCGTCGGCGCCTCGGACATCCACAACGGCCTGACCGTCAGCGACGAGGACTCCTTCGCCGGGCGGATCAGCGGCCTGGACAAGAAGACCATGCTGCCGACCGGCCCGGGCGCGCGGGCCGCACTCGGGATGGCGCGGATGGTGGGCGAGGTTGGCGTGCGGCCGAACGGTCAGCGGGAGAACGATCCACTGCAGTTCTCCGGCGCCGCGATCACCGGTGTCTGGGCCGAGGAGAACAACCGCGAGTCCATCTTCGCCGCCCTGAAGCGCAAGGAAACCTTCGCGACCACAGGCACCCGGATCCGGGTGCGGATGTTCGGCGGCTGGGGTTTCAACCCGGCGATGACCTCCAGGACCGACTGGGTGAAGCAGGCCTACGCCAAGGGCGTGCCCATGGGCTCGGACCTGCCGGCGGCGCCGGCCGGCAAGGCGCCGCGCTTCGTCCTGCAGGCGATGAAGGACCCGGACGGCGCCAACCTCGACCGCGCCCAGATCATCAAGGTCTGGCTGGTGGGCAAGGACTACAGGGAACGGGTCTTCGACGTGGCCCTGTCGGGCGGCCGCAAGGTCGACCCGAAGACCGGCCGGGCAGCCGCTGTCGGAAACACCGTCGACCTGACCACCGGCAAGACCGCCAACACCATCGGGGCCGAGACGCTGAGCGCGGTGTGGCGGGATCCGACCTTCGATCCGCACACGCCCGCCGTCTACTACGCCCGGGTTCTGGAGATTCCGACGGCGCGATGGACGACCCACCTGGCGATCGCCAACCACCTGCCGATCCCGAAGGCCGCGCCCGCCACCATCCAGGAGCGGGCGTGGACCTCGCCCATCTGGTTCACCCCGCCGAAGGCCGCCGTGAAGGGCTAGAGAAGCGCCGTCCGCGGGCGACTTACGATAACGGCCGCCAATCCTACGCGGGCGTCCGGTTCAAGTTCTAGGGTCCGCGCCCGCGGACCGGTTTCCCAGGGCGGCGCGGTTGGTTCAGGATCAAAGCATGGATCGACCCGCCGCCCGCCGAAATCCGACGACCTTCTTCCCAAGGAGGACGACCTTTTTCCCAAGGAGAACGGACTCGGCGAGGCGCCTGCGCGCTTCGCCCGCCTCTTTTCGCGCCCCGCTGATCTGCGCGGCAGCGCTGCTCGCTCCGCTAGCCACGGCGCCTGGATCGCATGACCTCTGCTTCACCTTCACCCAGGCGATCGTCGATCCGCTCTGGGTGATCGACCGCGTCACCCTGGCTGCGCCCTGCGAGGGACCCCGCCGTGGCCAGTGATCTGGTGCTTCGCTCGCCCCTGGATGGCTGGGCGACGCCGCTTGGCGAGGTCCCCGACCCGGTGTTCGCCCAGGCCATGCTGGGCGATGGCGTGGCCATCGACCCGACGGGCTCGGTGCTTCACGCGCCCTGCGATGCGGTGATCCTGAGCGTCCACGCCGCGCGTCATGCGGTGACCCTGCGCGCGGCCGGCGGCCTGGAGATCCTGCTGCACGTGGGGCTGGAGACCGTCGCGCTGAAGGGCGAGGGGTTCGAGGTCCACGTGGTCGAGGGGCAGTGGGTGCGGGCGGGCGAACTGCTGATCAGTTTCGACCTTGATCTCCTGGCCCGGCGCGCCGGCAGCCTGATCTCGCCGCTGGTGATCACCACCCTCGGGACCTACGCGATCGCAGGACGCATCAGCGATCGCCTGGTGGCGGTCGGCGACCCGTTGCTCAAGCTGGTCGAGGCCGCTCCGGCGGCCGCGGCGGCGCCGGCGCCTGCAAACGACGGGGATGAACCTACCCGCCGGATCCACGTGCCCCTGGCTCACGGCCTGCACGCCCGGCCCGCCGCCCGGGTCGCCGATTGCGCCAGGCGGTTCCTCGCCGAAAGCGCCATCACCCGGGCGGGCCGCAGGGCCAACACCCGCAGCCCCGTGGCGTTGATGTCGCTGGGTCTGCAGCAGGGCGACGAGGCCGTGCTGTCGGCCTCCGGCCCGGACGCGGAGGCCGCGTTGAACGCGCTCGCCAGCCTCATCGAAGGCGGCATGGGCGAGGCCGCGCCGCCGAGCGCGACCCTGGCGGTTGACGCGCCGCCAGCCGCGCCCAACTCGCCGGGCCTGCTCCGGGGCGTCACCGCCGCGCCGGGCCTGGCCATCGGCCGCGCGGTCCATCTCCTGCGCGCCGAGATCGTCGTTCCCGAGGACGGGCAGGGCGTGGCTCACGAACGGGCGGCCCTGGCGGCGGCGCTGGCCGATGTCACCAGCCAGATCGGCGAGGCCATGCAGACGGAGGCCGACTCCACGCGGAGCGCGATCCTGGCAGCCCACCTGGCGTTGGCGGAGGATTCGGAGCTGGCCGCGGAGGCGGATCGCCAGATCGTGCAGGGGCGCGGCGCTGCCTTCGCCTGGCGGGCCGCGGTCGGAGGGTTCGCCGAAGCGCTCAGCGCGCTCGCCGACCGGCGGATGCTGGAACGCGTCGACGACCTGAGGGACCTTGAGCGGCGCGTGGTGGCGATCCTCGCAGGCGACGCCGCCGCCGAGCCGGAGATCGCCGCCGGCGCGATCCTGCTCGCCGACGAGATCCTGCCCTCGCAGCTGATGGCCATCCCGGCTGGCCGGTTGGCGGGCCTGTGCACCGCCCGCGGCGGTCCGACCTCGCATGTAGCGATCATCGCCGCGGCCATGGGTCTTCCCGCCATCGTCGCCGCGGGCGCAGGTGTGACCGTGATCGGAGAGGGCGTGACCGTGATCCTCGACGCCGATGCGGGCACGCTGCACACCGCGCCCGCCGCGCCCGCCATCGAGGCCGCCCAGCGCAAGCTCGCCGCCCGCGAGCCCTCGCGGTTGGCGGATGGCAGGTCCCTGCCGGTTTACGCCAATCTGGGATCCCTCGCCGACGCCCGGAATGCGCTGGGCGCGGGCGCCGAAGGGTGCGGTCTCCTGCGCACCGAATTCCTGTTCCTCGATCGCGAGGCGCCGCCGGACGAGGACGAGCAGGCCCGGTGCTACCAGGCGATCGCCGACGCGCTGGAGGGCCGTCCGCTGGTCATCCGCCTGCTGGACATTGGCGGCGACAAGGCCGCGGCCTATCTGCCGATGGCGGCGGAGGAGAACCCGGCGCTGGGCGTGCGGGGCGTGCGCCTGGCCTTGCGCCATCCGCAGCTGCTGCGCACCCAGATGCGCGCCATTCTGCGCGTGGCGCCCATCGGCCGCTGCAGCATCATGGTCCCCATGGTCTCCCGGCTGTCCGAACTGCGCGCGGTGCGCGCGGCCCTGGACGACACTCGCCGGGAGTTTGGCGTCGCGGGCCGGGTCGATCTGGGGGTCATGATCGAGACCCCTGCGGCGGCGATGATCGCCGACCTGCTCGCCGCCGAGGCCGACTTCCTGTCCCTCGGCACAAACGACCTGACGCAATATGCGCTGGCCATGGATCGCGGCAATCCCGAGCTGGCGGCGGAGGTGGACAGCCTCGATCCGGCGGTCCTGCGGCTGATCGCCCAGACCTGCGAGGGCGGGGCGCGCCATGCCCTGGGGGTGAGCGTCTGCGGCGTGCTGGCCGGCGACATCGCCGCCATCCCGATCCTGATCGGCCTGGGCGTCGGCAAGCTGTCCATGGCCGCGGCCGCGATCCCGGAAGCCAAGGCGCTGATCCGCACGCTCTCGGCCGACGCCTGCCGGGCGCTGGCGGTCCGGGCGCTGGCCCTGCCGTCGGCCGCCGACGTCCGCGCGCTTGCCGAGACCTTCCGCACAGGAGACGCCTGACCATGCGCTCGCCGCTCGTCGCGCTGCAGTCGCTGGGCCGCGCCCTGATGCTGCCGATCGCGGTCCTGCCGGTGGCGGGGCTGCTGCTCCGGCTCGGCCAGCCGGACCTCCTGAACATCCCCCTGCTGGCGGCGGCCGGCGACGCCATCTTCTCCAGTCTGGGCCTGCTGTTCGCGGCCGGGGTCGCCGTGGGTCTCGCGCGCGACAACAATGGCGCAGCGGGCCTCGCCGGTGTCGTGTGTTTCCTGATCGCCACGGGGGCCGCCCAGACCCTGATGCAGGTTCCGCCCGACGCGCTGAAAGGCATGGCCGGCGACGCCGTCGACCTCGCCAAGGCGGCGTTCAAGGTCAAGGCCATCGGCAAGATCGGCGTGCCCATCGGCATCGCATCGGGGCTGGTCGGCGGGTCGTTCTACAACCGCTTCTCCAACATCAGGCTGCCGGACTACCTGGCCTTCTTCGGCGGCCGGCGTTTCGTGCCGATTATCGCGGGCCTGGCAGGCCTGGCCATGGCTGTCGTGGTCGGGGGGTCCTACGCGGCGATCAGCGGCGGCATGGACGCGCTCAGCCGGGCCATCGTCGGTTCAGGCGATCTGGGTCTCTTCGTCTATGGGGCCGCCAACCGCATCCTGATCGTCACCGGCCTGCACCACATCCTCAACAACATCGCCTGGTTCATCGTCGGCGATTTCCATGGCTCCGCCGGTGACCTGAAGCGCTTCTTCGCGGGCGATCCGAGCGCCGGCAAGTTCATGGCCGGGTTCTTCCCGGTGATGATGTTCGGCCTGCCGGCGGCGTGTCTGGCGATGTACCACGCCGCGACGAAGGATCGCCGGCCTGCGGTCGGCGGCATGCTGCTTTCCATGGCGCTGACGTCGTTCCTGACCGGAGTGACCGAGCCCATCGAGTTCACCTTCATGTTCCTGGCGCCGCTGCTTTTCGCCATGCATGCGCTGCTGACGGGCGCGGCCTTCGTGGTGATGAGCCTCCTGGGCGTGAAGCTCGGCTTTGGCTTCTCGGCGGGCCTGTTCGACTATGTGCTCAACTTCGGCAAGGCGACCCGGCCGCTGCTGTTGATCCCCGTGGGCCTGGCCTATTTCGGCATCTATTACGGGGTGTTCCGCTGGGCGATTGCGCGGTTCGACCTGAAGACCCCAGGCCGAGAAGCCGAGGCCCCGGCGGCGCCCCAGGCCATCGGCGTCGGCGCGCGTGGCGCGGCCTTCGCCGCTGCGCTCGGCGGGGCGGGCAACCTGGTCAGCGTCGACGCGTGCACCACGAGGCTTCGACTGGTGCTGGCCAACCCCGCCGCCGTGGATGAGGCCGCCTTGAGGGCGCTCGGCGCGCGCGGCCTCGTGCGGCCGTCGCAGACCACGCTTCAGGTGGTCCTGGGCCCCATCGCCGACCACGTGGCGGGCGAGATCCGCCAGGCGGGCGCCGTGCCGGGGCGGGAGACTCCGGCGGTGACGGAGGCGTCCACGACGCCCGCGGCCGCGCGCGCTGCGCCGGCGGAACTGGCGCCGGTCGATGCGGAGGCGTGGTTCGCGGCCCTCGGCGGGCGCGAAAACCTCTCCGCCGGCGGAGTCAGTTCGACGCGGCTCTATCTGACGCTGGCCGACCCCGGGGCCGTCGATGAGCCGGGCTTGAGAAGTCTCGGAGCCCGCGCCCTGGCGAGGCCGTCCCCCCGCAGCCTGCACATCGTGATCGGACCCGCCGCCGAGGCCGTGGGCCGCGCGCTGCGCCTGCCCGCCGGCGCGGCAACCTGATCCGAGGGTGGCGGTGCAGGCAGACGCACACCAACCAGGCTCCACCTTGTCCCTTGGAGCCTGGGCGCTGCGGCGATCAGACCGCCGCCGCCAGGTCCGTTGCCTGATTGATCGCCAGCATGGTCAAACCCGATAGGTCTCGAGCTTGGCCTCGTCGAGCTCAATGCCGATGCCCGGGCGATCCTCCAGGAGGAGGTCCCCATTCTCCCAGCGGAACGGTTCTTTCACGATCTCGTCGAAGAAGCCGCCGGATTTGTAGATGCTTTCCTGGATCAGGAAGTTGGGGATGGCGGCGTCGAGTTGAATGGCCGCCGCCGTGATGACCGGTCCGCCCCACACATGCGGGGCCATCAGCACGTAGTGGGCCTCGGCCAGGGCGGCGATCTGCTTGCCCGCGGTGATCCCGCCGCAACTGCCCAGGTCGGGCTGGGCGTAGTGGCAGGCTCCGGCGGCGAACAGCCGCTGGAAGTCGTGAACCCAGGCCAGGCGCTCGCCGGTGGCGATCGGGATGGTGGTGCTCCGGGCGACCCGGGCCATCTCCTCCACGTTCTCCGGCGGGCAGGGCTCCTCCAACCAGAGCGGGTCATATTTCTCCAGCCGCCTGGCGAGGCGGCGAGAGACCGAGGGCGTGATCTGACCGTGGGTGCCGATGCAGATGTCGGCCCGGTTGCCGACGGCCTCGCGGATCGCCTCGATGGTCCTTTCGGCTCGATCGTAGGCCTCGATCGTGATTTCCCAGGGGCCGATCGGCAGACTGCCCGGAATGGCGTAGTGCAGGGGGTCGAGTTTCACGCCGGTGAACCCCTGGTCGACGATCTGGGCGGCGATCTCGCCGACCCGTTTGGGATTGGTCGACCAGTTCGAGGCTGAAGCCGCAAGATCGCCGCCCTCCCCCACTTCGTAGAGGTAGGTGTAGGTGCGGATGCGCGAACGGTAGCGCCCGCCCAAGAGATCGCACACCGGCACGCCCAGGTGCTTGCCGCAGATGTCCCACATGGCGATGTCGAAGGCCGAGATGATCCCGCCGGCGAAATAGTCCGAATGCTGCGAGGATAGTCCCGCGTACATGAGCTTGGTGAGCATGTCGCGGTTCATGGGGTTCTGGCCCGCGAGGTACCGCGCGAAGACGCCTTCCACCAGCGCCTCGAAACCGCGGTCCATGCCATACAGGCTGAACAGCACCGCGCTTTCACCCCATCCGGTGAGGCCGGAATCGGTCTCCAGCTTTATGAAGTACCAGTACCAGCCGCCGAAATTCGGGGGCGGCGTGCGGATGGCGTAAGCTGTGACCGAGGTGAGTTTCATCGCGCCTGACTCCGCCCAGGTTGACCCGCCCGCCTGAGGGTGCGGCTTGTCAGCGACAGGCTACACAGTTCTTCCAGGTAAATATCCCCAAGCCGCAGAATCCCCCGGCATGGCGTCGCGATCACGCTGCGGAGGTCTCTTTGATCCCCAGTTCTCGCCGAGCAACAGGGAAACTCCACTGAACCATCAGGCCCCAGAGACGGGCGCGCTGTTGGACGGCAATGTGCTCGGACTTTCGGCCGGGGACGCGCGGACGGCGGCGGTTTGGGTCCGATAGGCGCCGCGAAATCCGCGCCTTGGTTCCGATCAGCGATTTGAGAGACGATTTCGCCGCCTGAATGGCGGTGCGGGCAGTCGTGGGACGACTAGTCTCCACTCCGGGCCCTCGCGTCGTGCGGACGTCGGCGAATTGCGCGCCGCGTCTGAGAATATGCGGCGTCGAGGCCAATCCCTGTTTGCTCATCGCCGTGGCTTCCATCTCCCGCAAAGGTCTGTCGAGATCGCATCATTCAAGATCAACCCGCTAACCTCAGCCCAGCACGTCGCGGGCTCCGATCGGTCGGCCGGCGGGGTCGATCAGCACGCCGGGGTTTAGGATCCCCTGCGGATCCAGCGAGGTCTTGGCCGCGGCCAGGGCTGTGCGGAAGAGCGGCGGGGACTGACGTTCATAGCCGCTTCGATGATCTCGGCCCACGGAGTGATGATGCGTCACGGTTCCGCCCAGGTCGACGACGATCTCATTCGTCGCCTGCTTAATGTCACGCCACTTCGCCAGCGAATCCGAAAGTTTGCCGGTTGCCGTCCCCAGCGCCGAATAGGAGAAATAGGGCGCGGGCCCGTCTGGATAGATGTGGGTGAAGCGGCAGGAGACGATCGCGTCGTGACCGCAGATCTCGCGGATCGCCTTTGAGGTTCCTTCCCGCACGCCTTCATACAGGGTCTCGAAGCGGTCCCAGGTGATCGAGGTCTCGAAAGTGTCGGTGATGACGCCGAGAGCGACCATCAGGTCCCGATAGTAGGGCATTCGGATGAAGGCGTTGCGCCATTGGCCCGCGGCGCCCTTGCGGTGTTCGCCGCCGCCGCTCGGCTCCAGGGCGCGCGCTACGGCCTCCGCGTCGTACATGCCGTGATGATCGGCGACGAGTTCAAGCGCGCGCCGTATCCAGGCGTCGAGCGGATGGTCCGCAGACTCGAAGCCCAGCACCAGGATCGCCGCGGCCCCGTCGCCCACCCCGTTGTTGCGCGCTTCCGCTGGATCGAGCAGGCGGCAATTGGAAGGGAACAAGCCCGATTGTGAGAGCGCGCGTACGGCTGATGTCGCCGTGGCCATAGTGGGAAATGCGATGCTGGCCGAGGCTTGATGGACGGGGCGATCCTGCAGCCGCATCCAGGCATCGACGATTACGCCCAGTATGCCTTCTGACCCGATGATCAACCGATCGGGCGATGGGCCCGCCCCGGAACCCGGCAGTCGCCGCGTCTCCATGACACCCGCCGGCGTCACCGTGCGCGTCGACTCCACGAAGTCGTCGATGTGCGTGTACAGCGAGGCGTAGTGGCCGCCGCTACGGGTGGCGATCCAGCCGCCGAGCGTGGAGTGCTGGAGGCTCTGCGGGAAATGGCGGAGCGTGAGGCCGTGCGGCTTCAACTGGTCTTCGAGTTCCGGACCGAGCGCGCCGGCCTGGATGCGCGCCGCGCGGCTAGTCTTGTCGACCTCCAGAACCTTGTGAAGGTACTGCAGGTCGACGGACACTGCGCCGGCATAGCCATCGCCCACGTCCGGTTCTACGCCCCCGGCGACGCTCGATCCGCCGCCGAAGGGAATGACCGCGACGTTGGCGCGCGACGCCCAGTCAAGAACGGCGGCGACGTCCTGCTCGGACTTTGGGAACGCCACAAGGTCCGGCGGATGGCGCACGTCGCGCATGAACATGCGAGCGATGTCCGCGAAAGACTTTCCGAGGCTGTGGGTCAGCCGGTCGTAGGGTGTTACAGACATCATCGACGCCAGGTCCGACGGCGCCGTGATGCGAGGTGCGCGCAGGTCGAAGTCACTTTCGCGAGGCGCGGTCGTTTCCACCGGAGCTTGGCTGCCGAACCGTATCGCCACGCTGCGCACTCGCGCCTCTTCCTCAGGCGATAGCGCGTCGTCGGCATAACCCCAGCCGTAGAAGCGCAGGGTCCTGCGTCGGGATAGGGTCGCGGTTTCAGCCATGACGTCTTGCTCCTCGCCGATTATCGCCGACCGATCCCCCCTTGTCCGAGGAAAACGGCGCTGCGTCGGAGAGTTGACGACGAGGATCAGCACTGGACGCGGGCCTGAGAAGCGGACAAACCGTCAGCATAAGATGTGAGGGAGGTGGTCCCCTTGACCGGTGCAGGCTCGAAGGAACTGAACGACTTCGGGGCGGCGGCTGATGCGTGGTTTCGAGAGAATGTCGACCCCGACCCGGGCTTCATGCTGCCCCTGACCTTCATGGAGGTGGGCACGGACCAGCAATTCGAGTGGCTGCGCGACTGGCAGAACAGGGTGTATGAGGCGGGTTTTCTCGGCGCGGCCTGGCCTGAACAATACGGCGGTGGCGGACTCGATCCCGCGTTTCAGGCCGAAGCGACCAAGGCCATGCGCCGCCACAATGGTCCGATCATGCTGAACGCGATCGGGCTGAATTGGACCGGGCCTTTGCTCCTCGATCTGGGCTCAGAGGATCACAAGAAGACCTATCTCCAACGAATCCTGTCGGCCGAGGACATATGGTGCCAGGGTTTTTCTGAGCCGGAGAACGGCTCGGACCTTGGCAATGCACAGACCCGGGCGGTTCGCGATGGCGACGCCTATGTGGTCAATGGCTCCAAGATTTGGACCACGTTGGGCCGGTACGCGGACCACATGATCCTGCTGGCGAGAACGGATTCGAACACGCCCCGCAAGTATGACGGCCTAAGCTTTCTGCTCGCGCCCATGAAGACCGAAGGCGTGAGGACCGTGCCGATCAGGAAGCTGACCGGCGAGCATGGCTTCACTCAAACCTTCTTCACGGACGCCCGGGTGCCGGTCGATCGCCTGGTCGGCGAAGAGGGCCAGGGCTGGGGGGTAGCCATGCGCACCCTGGAATACGAGCGGGGCGCGCGCGGCGGCCAGGCCGGTGGCTACGTGTCGGTGCAGGCTGACGCGTGGGACGTGCTGGAACTCGCCCGCGGGATGCAGCGGGCGGGCGCGCCGGCGCTCGATGATCCGGTGCTGCGCGAAAGGATGGTCGAGTTCATCATCGAGATTCAGAGCCTCGCGCTTTGCCGCCAGCGGCTGGGCGTCCCTGCGCTGAACAGCGACCGGCCTGCCGGGCTTCCGCTGAGCTCGAAGCTGATGAACACCGAATTCGCGCGGCGCGTGAATGAATTCGCGATCACCCTGACGGGCGCCAAGGGCGCGTACTACGTCGGTGATCCCAGCGCGGTCGACGACGGGATCTGGGCCCGCGCCTACCTCAATGCGTTCTCGGCGACGATCGGCGGCGGGACGTCGCAGATCCAGCGCAACATCGTCGGCGAGCACGTGCTCGGCCTGCCGAAGAGCTAAGCTGGAAACCCCCGGTCAAGTCCGTGAGCGTCACAATGCAAGACATCGGCCGGATCGGCTTCAGCGAGGAACAGGCCGACCTGCTCGACGCCGCCACAGTGTTCTGCCGCGAGAAGTCGCCGATCGCGAAGGTCCGCCGGCTGATCGAAGATGAAACCGGCTATGACGTCGACGTCTGGCGGGAGATGGGCGAACTGGGCTGGCTCGGCATCGCCGCGCCGGAGGTCTACGGCGGTCTCGGCCTGCCGATCGGCGCGGTCGTTCCCATGCTCGAGCAGATGGGTCGGCGCCTGCTGGCCAGTCCCTTCCTGTCGACGACCCTCGCCGCCCAGGCCCTGCTCGTCGGAGGGACGGAAGGGCAGAAACAGGCCCTGCTGCCGAAGATCGCCGCGGGGACCGCGGCGACCCTGGCCCTGGTTGAGGCGAGTGGCGACTGGAACCTTGAGAACATCCAGTGCGCCGCGACCGACGCCGGCGCCGGCGCCCTCAGGCTGGCCGGCGAGAAATTCCTGGTCTGCGACGCCGCGGCCGCAGCGTGGATCATCGCCTCGGTGACCTACGAGGGGCGCCCGAACCTGGTGGTGATCGAGAAGGCCGCGATCCCGCAAGGCGCCTTGCGCCGCGAAACGGTCATCGACGAGACCAAGCGGGCCTTCGCCTTGTCGCTGGACGGCGTCGAGACGCCGAAAGCCAATCTGTTCGATCCGGCTCGGGCGAGCGCCGCCTTTGCCCATATCCACCTCGCGGCGAACCTGCTGGGGTCCGCGGAGATGTGCGGCGGAACCCAGGCGGTGATCGACTACACGGTCGATTACCTGAAGACGCGCAAGCAGTTCGGAAAGCTGATCGGCTCCTATCAGGCGCTCAAACACCCGATCGTCGACGCCTACGTGGGTTATGAACAGGCCCGGTCACATCTCTACAGCGCGGCCCATTGCTTCGGCGAACAGGGAGCCGGAGAAATCTCCACCCGCATGGCCAAGGCCCAGGCAGACGCGGCGTTCTCCTACGCCGCCGATCGCGCGATCCAGTTCCACGGCGGATTCGGCTTCACCTACGACTGCGACGCCCAGCTCTACCGCCGCAGCGCGATCTGGCAAGCCGCCCAATACGGCGACGGCGCCTATCACAAACGCAGGCTCGCCCAACTGCTTCTCTGAGGCGAACGGCCCCCGCCGGCCCGAGCCATTCCGATGGTTGAGCTTTACGCAGACGCCAAGAGCCGGCGATGATCGCTAGGCCGACGGCAAGAAGCCGCCGAAGGTGGCGGCCACACGCCACCTGACCCTGTGCAGGCCAGGGCCCGGCGGCCAGATGGATTTGGGAAGGGACAGCATGCCGGTTCTGGAATCGAGCCTCGACCTCCGCGCCGAGCCCTTTCAGCAGAACCGCGCGGACATGCTCGAGATGCTGGCTGTCGTGGACGGGCTCCTCGAGGAAGCCTCGCGTGGCGGCGGCGAGGCGGCGATGGAACGCCTGCGGTCGCGGGGCAAGATGCCGATCCGGGAGCGGATCGCCCATGTGCTCGACCGGGACTCGCCGTTCATGGAGATCAGCCCGCTGGCCGCGTGGCGCTCCGAGTACACGGTCGGATCGGGTTTCGTCGTCGGGATCGGTGTGATCGAGAATGTCGAATGTGTGATCCTGGGCCACGATCCGTCGGTGCGCGCCGGGGCGTTCAACCCCTTCAACGCCAAGAAGCTGATGCGCGGACTGGAACTGTCCCGCATCAACCGGCTGCCCTACGTGCAGTTCGTGGAGTCCGCCGGCGGCGATCTGAGCGGCGGGACCGGAGCGGAGGACCCGGAAGCCGCGATCCGCCGGGAGGTCGGCCACTTCGCCGAGTCGGGCCGGCTGTTCTACGAGATCACCGAACTCTCGAAGATGCGGATCCCCACGGTTTCGGTGGTGTTCGGATCGTCCACCGCCGGCGGCGCCTACCAGCCGGGAATGAGCGACTACAACATCCTCATCAAGAACCAGTCGCAGGTCTTTCTGGGCGGGCCCCCGCTGGTGAAGATGGCGACCGGCGAGGACGCCGACGTCGAGAGCCTCGGCGGCGCCGACATGCATACGACCATCTCCGGACTTGGCGACTACCTGGCGCAAGACGAGCTGGACGGCATCCGGATGTGCCGTGAGGTCATGCGGCATTTGAACTGGCGCAAACTCGGACCCGAGCCATCGAAGGATTTTCAAGAACCGCTCTACGATCCGGAGGATCTTCTCGGGCTGGTATCGAAGAATCTCCGCCAGCCGTTCGACATACGCGAGGTCATCTCCCGCATCGTCGATGGATCGTATTTCGAGGAATTCAAACCCCTCTACGGGCCGACCCTGGTGTGCGGCTGGGCCAGCCTGCACGGGTATCCCATCGGCATCCTGGGGAACAACGGCGCCCTGTTTTCGGAATCCTCCGAGAAGGCGGCCCAGTTCATCCAGCTCTGCAACCAGATCGATGTGCCGCTGCTGTTCCTGCACAACATCACCGGCTACATCGTCGGCACGGATTTCGAGCAGCGCGGGATCACCAAGAACGGCTCGAAGATGATCAACGCGGTGTCCAATTCCACGGTCCCGCATATCTCGGTGATCGTCGGCGCGTCCTACGGCGCCGGCAACTACGGAATGAGCGGCCGGGCGTTCGGGCCGCGGTTCACCTTCATCTGGCCGACCGCGAAGATCGCCATCATGGGGCCGAAGCAGATGGCCGGCGTCATGTCGATCGTAGGCCGGGCGGCGGCAGAGCGGCGCGGCGTTCCGTTCGACGAAGAGGCCGACGCGCAGCGGGCGGCCGGCGTCGAGTTCTGGGCGGAGGAACGTTCGAAGGGGCTGTTTGCGACCTCGCGGGTCTCCGACGACGGCATGATCGATCCTCGAGACACGCGCCTGATGGTCGCCATGGCGCTGTCGGCCTGCTGCAACAACGAGGTGAAGGGCACCAAGGAGTTCGGCACATGGCGGATGTGACTCAGGTCCGGCCGATCGCCCGCCTGCTCGTCGCCAACCGGGGCGAGATCGCGCGCCGCATCTTCAGGACGGCCCGGGAGATGGGCATCGCGACGGTCGCCGTCTACGCCGACGGTGACGCGCAGGCGCCGTTTGTCCGGGAAGCCGACCTGGCGGTCGCGCTGCAAGGGCGCACGTCGGCTGAAACCTATCTCGATGGGCAGAAGCTGCTCGACGCCTGCCGGCGCAGCGGCGCCGACGCCGTGCACCCGGGCTACGGCTTCCTGTCGGAGAACGCCGACTTCGCCCGCGCCGTGATCGGCGCGGGCCTGACCTGGATCGGGCCCACGCCAGAGGTGATCGCCCAGATGGGCGACAAGCTTTCCGCCAAGAAGCTGATGGCCGCGGCGGGGGTGCCGACGCTTCCGGCGGCGGCGATCACCGCCAAGACCGATGTCGGCAAGGCGGCGCGCGAGATCGGCTATCCCGTGCTGGTCAAGGCGGCGGCCGGCGGCGGCGGGCGCGGCATGCGCATCGTCAAGGTCGAAGCCGAGCTCGCCGGCGCGATCGAGAGCGCCCGCCGCGAGGCGGCCAGCGCCTTCGGCGACGACACCCTGTTCCTGGAGCGCTGGCTGGAAACCTCGCGCCATGTGGAAATCCAGATCCTCGGGGACAGCTATGGCGAGGTGGTTCACTGCTTCGAGCGCGAATGCTCCATCCAGAGGCGCCACCAGAAGATCATCGAGGAAGCGCCGTCTCCCGCCCTCGACCCGAAAACCCGCGAGGCCATGTGCGCCGCCGCGCTCGCGGCGGCGCGCCAGCTCGGCTATTCGTCCGCCGGAACTGTCGAATTCCTGCTCAGCGGCAAGGAATTCTGGTTCCTCGAGGTCAACGCCCGGCTGCAGGTCGAACATCCGGTCACCGAGGCCATCATCGGCAAGGATCTGGTGCGGGAACAGATCCGCATCGCCGAAGGCGAACGGCTCTCCTTCTCCCAAGCCGATCTGGCGATCAACGGTCACGCCATCGAGGCGCGCCTTTGCGCCGAGGATCCGCAGAACGGCTTCCTGCCCGCGCCCGGCCCGGTCATCGCCTGGCGGCCGTCCACCGCGGGCGTGGCGAGGTTCGATTCGGGCGTGGAGACCGGAAGCGTCGTCAGCCCGGATTTCGATGCGATGATCGCCAAGGTCATCGTCCATGCGCCCAGCCGACGCGAGGCCGCCAGCCGGCTCGCCAGGGTCCTCGAGACCACGCAGATCCAAGGGCTCACCACCAACCGCGACTTCCTGGTGGCGACCTTGCGGACGCCCGAGTTCCTGGCCGGCGACACAACCACCGACTTCATCGAGCGCGTGGCACCGGCCGCCCGGCGCCAGCCGGCCCGTTCGGAGCTCATCGACGCCTGCATCGCCGCGGCCATCGAGGGCCAAGCCGTGCGGCGGGCCTGCGCCAGGGTGCTCACGTCAATCCCCACCGGCTGGCGAAACACCGTCATGCCGATGGAACAGCTCACCTTTGCGGCGGGCGACGAGGAGATCGCGCTCGCCTATCGGGCGCGGCGGGACGGCGCCTTCCGGTTCGTCGTCGACGGCGTGGAGCGACACGTCAGCCCGCATGCCTGCGGCGCGGGCAAGGTCGACCTGGCGATCGACGGACTGCGTCTCGAGTTCCTGGTCGACCGTCAGGGGGAAAGCTGGTTCCTGCACGGTCCGAACGGCGACGTGGAACTTATCGAGCGGCCGCGCTATCCGGTCACGCGGGCGGGCGGCCTTTCGGGCGCGCTGCAGGCGCCCATGCCGGGGGTGATCCGCGTGGTCGCCGTCAAGGCGGGAGATGTTGTGGCCAAGGGACAACTGCTCGCCGTCCTGGAAGCCATGAAGATGGAGCATCGCATCGTGGCTCCGCGGGACGGCGTCGTGAGCGAGATGCGCGTCGCCGTGAACGAGCAGGTTGGCAATGGCCAGCTTCTCCTGACCCTCGCGGACGAGACGGAGGTGGCTTGAGATGACGACGACGACAGAAGCCACGCTCTATGATGTGGTCGCCGGCGCGGCCTGGATCACCCTGAACCGTCCCGAGAACCGCAACGCCCTGTCCGCGACCCTGGTCAACGAACTCCACGACCACCTCGTCGCGGCGAACGACGACCCCGCGGTGCGGTCCATCGTGATCACAGGAACCGGGCCGGCGTTTTGCGCCGGCGCGGACTTGAAGAACCCGCCTGGCGGCGCTTCGACGAGCGGCAGCAACCGATCGCTGCCGGAAGTGTTGAACGCGATGCTGGACAGTCCCAAACCGGTCATCGCGGCCATCAACGGCGCCGCCTTCGCCGGGGGGTTGGGCCTGGTGGGCGCAGCGGACATCGTGGTGACCGTCGAAGACGTCCTCTTCAGTTTCAGCGAGGTGCGGATCGGCGTGATACCGGCCGTGATCTCGGTGGTGTGCGTTCCCAAGCTCGGGGTCCACCACGCGATGAAGCTGTTCCTCACCGGCGAGCGCTTCACGGGCCGGCAGGCCGTTGAGATGGGCCTGGCTCACCGGGCGGTTCCGGCGGCGAAGCTGCGCGAGGCCGTGCAGGAGGAGATCGACATGATCAACCTGGGCGGCCCCAACGCCGTGCGCGAATGCAAGGCACTGGTCAGGCGGGTGTCCAAGCTGTCTATCGAGGCCGGCTTCGCGGAGACCGCGCCGTGGAGCGCCCGGGTGTTCCAGACCGACGAAGCCGCCGAAGGCATGGCGGCGTTCCGGGAAAAACGCAGACCGGCTTGGGCGCCGGGTCCATAGCTGGGCGAAGGGCAAGGCCATGAACGACATCATCCGCATCGCCAACTGCAGCGGCTACTACGGCGACCGGCTGGCCGCCGCGCGGGAGATGGTGGAAGGGGGGCCGATCGACGTCCTGACCGGCGACTATCTCGCCGAACTGACCATGTCGATCCTGTTCGCCCAGAAGCAGGCGCGCGGCGAGTCCATGGGCTATGTCGGGACGTTTCTCAAGCAGCTCGAGGACGTCGCGCGGCCCTGCCTGGAGCAGGGCGTCAAGATCGTGACGAACGCCGGCGGGCTCAACCCCAAGAGCATGGCGATCGAGGTCGAGAAGCTGCTCGGCGGGCTCGGGCTGGAAGCCAAGGTCGCGTACATAGACGGTGACAACCTCGTCGGGGACCTGGCCCGGTTGCAGGGCGAAGGCGAGTCCTTCACCAATCTCGACACCGGGGTGCGCCTGAGCGACTCCGGCCAGAAGCCGGTGACCGCGAACGTCTACCTTGGCGGCTGGGGCATCAAGGAAGCGCTCGACCGCGGCGCCGACATCGTCATCTGCCCGCGGGTGACCGACGCGGCCCTGGTGATCGGCCCGGCCGCCTGGAAGTTCAACTGGAAGCGTGACGACTATGACGCCCTGGCCGGCGCCCTGACCGCGGGTCACATCATAGAATGCGGCGCGCAATGCTGCGGGGGGAACTACGCGTTCTTCCAGGAAGTGCCGAGTTTCCGCAACGTGGGCTACCCGATCGCCGAGATCGCGGCCGACGGGTCGTTCACCATCACCAAGCATCCCGGAACCGGCGGGCTGGTCTCGGTCGGCACGGTCACCGCCCAGCTCCTCTACGAGATTTCGACGCCGGCCTATGTGAACCCCGACGTGGTGGCGCATTTCGACACCCTGCGGATCGAGCAGGAAGGGCCGGACCGGGTGCATGTCAGCGGCTGCCGCGGCTCGAGTCCGCCGCCCACGCACAAGGTCTGCCTGAACACCCTGGGACCCTACAAGCAGAGCTTCGAAGTCCTCCTGACGGGGCTGGATATCGAAAGGAAGGCGGAGGTTTATCTGGACGCCGTCTTCTACAATCTGGGCGGCAAGGAACAGTTCGACGACGTGGACATCCAGCTGGTCCGCAGCGACCAGGAAGATCCGCAGACCAATGAACAGGCGCACGCCGCCCTGCGGGTGACGGTGACCAGCCGCGATCCGGCCAGGCTGGGACGGCTGTTCAGCGCCAAGATCACCGAACTCGGCCTGGCGAGCATTCCGGGAAACACCGGGCGCGGCGGAGGCGGGTTCAATGGCTCGCAGACCATCGTGCATTGGCCCGCCCTGATCGACAGCCAGCGCGTCACCGAACGCGTGCACCTGGGCGGCCAGACGATCGAGGTGCTGCCGACACAGAGGCTGGGCCTGGAAGACATCTACTTCCAGCGGCTGCCGGCCGACATCGCCCCGGCGCCGGGCGGCGAGACGGTGCGCGTGCCCTTCGGGCGGTTGTTCGGCACGCGGTCGGGCGACAAGGGCGGCAACGCCAACTGTGGCGTCTGGGCCAGGAGCGACGAGGCCTACGCCTTCCTGCACCACTATCTCACGGCGGAGGAGTTCAAGCGGCTCTGCCCCGATATGGCGGCCTACCCGGTCGAGCGCTACGAAATGCCGAACCTTCGGTCGCTGAACTTCTACATCAAGGGCGTGTTGGGCGGCGGAGCTTCCTCGAACCACCGGATCGACAAGCAGGCGAAGTCGCTTGGGGAATATCTGGGCGCCAAGTTCATCCAGGCGCCGAAGTCGCTGGTGGCGGCCCTCGGTCAGCCGGCGGGCTAGCGAACCGCGCCCGACAGCGCGACGTGACCCGCCGGCGGATCACCCCGGAAATCGACGCGACATTTCCGGCGCCGGTGCGGGGTGGTCCGGCAAACCGGAGCGGCCAATCGGGCGGGGAGGGGCTTCCTGTGGCCGGACGGGGTCAAGTCGGCGTCGCCGGCGCGCCTCATGCCCGCAGGGCGAGACGCGCGATGATGGCGGTCTCGTCGATGGCGCGTTCACCCGCGCCGAAGGTGAGGCTGGAGCCATAGAGCCGGCGCGCGGCGAAACCGTCGCTGACAGCCGGATCGCCGAACTTCGCCAGGGCGGCGGCGGCGAGGCCAAGCGCCAGACGCTCGATGGCGTGGCGCGCCGACGCTTCGGGAATGGGCGCCGTCACCAGCTGTTCGGCCTCGGTCGCCATGGCGCTCAGCGCGGAATCGCCGGTCGCGGCCTCGCGCAGCTCCGACAGCAGCGCCTCGCGCACGTCCGGCTCGCGGTGCAGGGCCCGAAGCAGGTCGAGGGCGATGACATTGCCGCTGCCCTCCCAGATGGCGTTGAGCGGAGATTGCCGGAACACGCGCGCCATGGGCGCATCCTCGACGAACCCGCCGCCCCCGAGACACTCCATGGCCTCGGCGACCACCGTGGGCGCGCGCTTGGTGACGAGATACTTGGCGATGGGCATGCCGATGCGCGCGATGGCCGCTTCATGCGGGTCGTCCGGCCGGTCCAACGCCCGCGCCAGCCGGAACGTCAGGGCGACGGCGGCTTCCACGTCGAGCGCCAGATCGGCGAGCACCGCGCGCATCAGGGGCTGGTCGATGAGCTTGCGCTGGAAGGCGGCCCGCCTGTCCGCATGCCATGCGGCGAGCGCTGTCGCCTGGCGCATCTGCGTGGCCGAACCGACGATGCAGTCGAGCCGGGTGAGCTGGACCATTTCGATGATCGTGCGCACCCCGCGCCCTTCGTCGCCGACGCGCACGGCGCTTGCGCCGCGGTATTCGATCTCGGATGAGGCGTTCGAACGGTCGCCCAGCTTGTCCTTCAGGCGCTGGATCTCGATCTCGTTTAGTTCCCCGCCGTCGCGCCAGCGCGGGACCAGGAAGCAGGTAAGGCCGCCCGGCGCGTAGGCCAGCGTCAGGAATGCGTCGGACATGGGCGCCGAACAGAACCACTTGTGCCCTGTGAGCACATAGGATCCGTCGGCCTGAGCCTGCGCGCGCGTGGAATTGGCGCGGACGTCGGAGCCGCCCTGCTTCTCCGTCATCGCCATGCCCATGGTCGCCGCCCGCTTTTCGGAGGCCGGGGCGAACCGTCGATCGTAGGTTTCCGCCGTGACCCGCGGCTCCCACTCGGCGGCGACGGCAGGCTCGACCCGCAGGGCCGGGACGACGGCGTAGGTCATCGACATGGGGCAGCACACCCCATAGTCGGCCTGCCCCATGAGGAAGAGCAGGCCCGCGTGCAGCGCGTGGCCGGCCTGCGAGACGTTCCAGGCGGCGCCCGACACGCCCGCCTCCAGTCCAAGCCGCATCAGCTGATGATAGGCGGGGTGAAACTCCACCTCGTCAATGCGGCGGCCGAAGCGGTCGTAGGGCAGGAAGGCCGGGACCACCCGATTGGCCTGGCAGGCCCAGGCCTGGGTTTCGGCGGCGCCGACGCGCGCCCCGAACGCGGCCAGACGATCCGCGTGTGTTCCCGCCCCTGACCAGGCGCACGCCGACATCAGAATGGCGTCGCAAGTGAAGAGGTTCACGTCCTCGAGCGGCTCCGCCTGATTGGTGACCTCGTGGGTGGCGAGCAAGGTGCGCGGATTGCGATGCGACATGGTTTCAACGCCTCCTGAAGGGCTCTATCCCCGGCCCGGCGTCACCCGGCTGCGTTCGGCGCCCTTCGGTGCGACGCCGGACCGACACATGCGCTCAGCCGCTCGGGCCCTGGTACACCTCTCCGAAGCGATGCAGGATCGCGAGCGGAACGGACATGTTCGCCGCCCGGTCCGTCCGCACGCAGACGAGCGCGGGACCGGCCACGTCGCGGGCCGCGACCAGGGTTTCCTCCAGCCCCGACATGCTGTCGACAAAGAAGCCGGCGCAGCCCAGGCCTTCGGCGACCTTGTCCCACCGCACCGGGCCCATTTCGGTTCCGAAGGTGCGGCCGTAGAGCATCTGCTCGTTCGGCACCTCCATCGACCATGAGCCTTCGGCGAACACGACAACGGTGATCTTGGCCCCTTCCCGCGCCGCCGATTGCAGCTCCATGCAGTGGAAGCCCGCCGCCCCGTCGCCGGTGACGCAAACCACGTCGCGATCGGGGCTCCCCAGCTTGGCGCCGATGGCCGATGGGATGCCGATGCCGAGCATCCCCAGCTCGAGGATATTGAGATAGGAACGCGCGCGGGTCGGCGGCAGCATGAAGTGCGCCCAAAGGCTGGTGAAGCCGCCGTCCGCCGCGTAGATTGCCTCGCGCCCGAACGTGCGGCCCACGGCCTGCATCACCTGGGCGGGGTGAAGGCCCGGGCCGTTGTAGGCGTTGGCGTCCGCGAACTGCGCCTCGCGCCAGGCGCTTTCGGTCTGGCGGTACCGGGCCAGGTCCGCTGCGGCGTTGGACCGCTTCGGGGCTCCGGCAAGGGTAAGCGAGAGCCCCCCGAGCGCGCTTCCCAGGTCGGAGACCATGCCGATGGCGAGCGGGCGGGTGACGCCGAGACTTCGCGGATCCACGTCGATCTGGATCAGCTTCTGCTTGGCGCGGTCGCCCCAGTACTTGTCGTAGGGCGTGTCGAGATTGCCGAGGCGTGTGCCGAGCGCCAGGATGACGTCCGCCTCACGCCGCGCCTCGTCGGCGCCTTCGCCGTACCCGTACAGATGGTTCGCATGATCCTGCGGCGCCGCGGATCGGCCGGCCATGCTGGTGACGACTCCGCAACCGAGCTGTTCGGCGAGTTCGAGCACAAGGCCGCCGGCGTCCGCGCGGTCCACGCCCGAGCCAATGACGATCAGGGGGCGCTCGGCGCCCGCGAGCAGTTGAGCCGCCGCCTCGATCTGCGCCGCACTGGCCTGTGGTCCGGCCGAACGATAGCACTCGGGCGGAAACACCGGCGCGCTCGCGGCCTCGCCGGCGGCGTACATCACCGGAGCTGGGATCTCGAGCTGAACGGGGCCGGGGCGGCCCGTCCACATCTCCCGGAAGGCCATGCGCACCACATCGGGGATGCGCGCCCAGGAAAAGATCGGCGCGCCCCATTTCACGGCCGGCCGGAACACGTCGAGCTGGTCCTGACCCTGGAAGGTGCTAGGCGGCGATGGGTACACGATATCCAGGCGGTGCTGTGCGGTGATCGCGATCAGCGGCACGCCCTCGTGGCGCGCATTGATCACGCCCGGNNGCGGCGGACTCGTGACGCACGGGGACGAAGCGGATGCCGTTGGGTTCCAGGGCGGCGAGGAACGGATCCACTTCCGGTGACGGCAGTCCGAACACGAACCGCACGCCTTCGTTCGACAGGCATTGGGCGAGCAGTTCGCCGCCGGTCAAGGTCATGATGTCATCCCCATGTTCGGGCGCAGACGCCCGCTACAGGACACAAGAGGTCGGCGCGGGAGCCCCCGCCTTGACGTGGCTCAAACCTGGACGACGGCGAGACCCGCGACCCCAGGGATCGCCCGCGGCGAGTCCAGGGGTTGCCGCGCCTGTTGCGCCGCGGAGCCAATATGCGGAATTGGGATGACGGTGCTGTCAGTCCAACGCCAATTGGCCTCCGCTTCGGGCCAAGCGGCCGGCGCTGGCCTACTGGCTTTCAGCGCGACGTCTAAGGGTTGATCTATCGCAACGACGGCCGGTGAAATGAGTACCTAGCTGCCTGAATGGTGATGGCGTTGGCGTCAACCAGCGTCCGCCAGAAGAGTTGGAAGCTAAGAAGACTCATCATTGATCGGACGGAGTTCGCGCTGAAGCCAATCCTGAGGACCAGGGCGAGAGCGCCCCGAGACTTACAGCAGCGAGCGCGCGTCTGACCACGAATCCACCGGGAGGTGCGCGCTATGGCGATGCTGGCGATCGATCTGGATCCGGAGCTCACGGAAACAGAACGCGCCGCGTGGGAGACAGCCCACCGGTTCGCTCAGGAGGTTCTGCGCCCGGCGGGCCAGACCCTGGACAAATTGCCGGCCGCCGACGTTATCGCCCGGGATTCGATCCTTTGGAATGTCTTCAAGAATTACCGCGAACTGGGCCTGGGGCTGTTCGAAGAGAGCGGCGACCTTTCGCCCCATGAGCAGGCCCATATCCGCTGCATCGTCGGCGAGGAAATGGGGTGGGGTGACACCGGCCTGGCGATCAGCCTCGGCGTCGCGAACTTTCCCACCATGGTCGCGCGGATGTCCGGCAATCCGGCGCTGATCGAGCGGTTTCCCGCCGGGACCCTTGGGTGCTGGGCCATCACCGAACCGGATCACGGGTCCGACCACATCAATTTCGACGGGGCGGTCACCTATCCGGGCGGCCATCAGGACCGGCCCAACTGCGTCGCGCGCCGAGACGGCAACCACTGGGTCATCTCCGGACAGAAATCCGCCTGGGTGTCCAACGGCACGATCGCCGAGGCGGCGGCGCTGTTCTGCTCGGTTGACCTGGGCGACGGCGAGTTCGGCGGCGGGGTTTTCGTGGTTCCGTTGAACGAAGGCGGCGTCACCCGGGGCAAACCCACGGACAAGATCGGCCAGCGCGCCTTGAACCAGGGCGAGATATTCTTCAACGACCTCCGGGTTCCCGCCGACTGCCTCGTCGTGCCGCCGGAGCTCTATCGCGCTGCGGCCGACCGGGTCCTCTGTCTGGCCAATGGCGGCATGGGCACGACGTTCGTCGGCTGCGCGCGCGCGGCGCTGGAACTGGCGATCAGCTACGCCAAGGAACGGGTTCAGGGCGGCGTGCCGATCATCATGCACCAGAGCATGAAGTCGCGCCTGTTCAAGATGTACCAGAAGGTGGAGGCGGCCCGGGCGCTGAACCAGCGCGTCGTGCGCATCAACACCACGCGCGAGACGCCCCTGCTCGAATTGGCGATCGCCTCCAAGGTGACCTCCACCCAGACCGCCTTCGAGGTGGCGAGCGACGCGCTGCAGGTGTTCGGCGGCGCGGGAATCGCCCGGGACTGTCCGATCGAGAAGATCTTCCGCGACGCCCGCATCTCGATGATCGAGGACGGCTGCAATGAGGTGCTCGGCATGGTCGCGGCCGCTCGTTTCTGAAGGTAAATCGATGTTTCCGCAGGGCAGAGCATGAAGATGAACGCCTACGTGGCTGGAGTGGGCATGACCCATTTCGGGCGGATGATGGACCGCGGGATGAAGGCCGTCGGCGGGGAAGCCATCGAGCAGGCGTTGTCCGACGCTGGCCTTGAGAAGACGGACATCCAGGCCGCCTGGATGTCCAACGCGGCGGCGGGCGTCCTGACCGGCCAGGAATGCATCCGCGGCCAGGTCGTCCTGCGCGGAATCGGCATGGGCGGTCTGCCGGTCATCAACGTGGAGAACGCCTGCGCCAGCGCCTCCACCGCCTTCAACCAGGCCTGCATGATGGTGACGGCCGGTGTCTATGACGTGGTCCTCGCCTGCGGCGTGGAGAAGATGTACTTCCCGGACAAGGCCAAGGTCTTCGGCGCCTTCATGGGCGCGGTCGACGTCGAGCAACTGCAGGCGATCCTCGAAAGTCTGCAGAAATCCGCCGCCGCGAGCGGGGCGACCGAAGCCTCCAAGAGCGCCGGCCAGAACCGTTCGATGTTCATGGACATCTACGCCGCCGCCGCGCGCGGCCACATGGCCCGCTACGGCACGACGGTCGAGCAGTTCGCCATGATCTCGGCGAAGAATTCCTACCACGGCTCGCTCAATCCAAGGGCCCAGTTCCGCGAGGCCATGTCCGTGGAGGAGGTGCTCGCCGCGCCGATGATCGCCGAGCCCCTGACCAGGCCCATGTGTTCGCCGATCGGCGACGGCGCTGCTGCCGCGATCATCATCAGTGAACGGAAGATGCGGGAACTCGGCCTTACGACGGCGGTCCGGGTGGCGTCCAGCGTGCTGAGGTCGGGCTGGGACCATGAGCCCGGCGCCGAAGGCCTGGCTGAGGTGTGCACCCGCGAAGCCTATGAGGCCGCGGGCCTGGGCCCCGAGGACCTTAGCCTCGTGGAACTGCACGACGCCTCGGCGCCGGCCGAACTGATGGGCTACGAGTCGATCGGCCTGTGCGCGAAGGGCGAGGGCGGCCGGCTGGTCGCCGACGGCGCGACCCGGCTCGGCGGCCGGATTCCGGTCAGCACCTCGGGGGGCCTGTTGCGCAAGGGCCATCCGATCGGCGCCACAGGCATCGCCCAGGTCGTGGAGGTCACCGAGCAGATCCAGGGACGCAGCGGCGCCCGCCAGGTCGAAGGGGCGAGGGTGGGCCTGTGCCACAACGGCGGCGGCAACATCGGCAGCGACGCCGCAGCGCAATGCATCACCATTCTCACCCGAGGATAGGGCGGTCCCGTGCGCGCGCTCAATGACATGGTTCTGGCGGACATGATCGCGGCCCGAGCCGAGACGCGGCCGGATCTCGACGTGGTGACCTTCGAAGGCGGGGGCGTCGGCCCCGACGAAGTCCGCACCTATGGCCAGCTCTGGGCCAACGCCAACCGCCTGGCCGCGGGCCTGATCGCGCGAGGCATGAGCTACGGCGATCGGTTCGCGATCCTGCTGCGCAATCACCCCGAGTTCATCGAACTTATGATCGCCGCCTCCCTGACGGGCCTTGTCTTCGTGCCCATCGATCCGCGGACGCGAGGCGCCAAGCTGAGCTACACGCTCAACAATTCAGGGTGCCGGGGGGTGGTTTGCGCCGACTATTGCCTGCCGCAGGTCGCCGAGGTCCGCGGCCAGGTTCCTTCCCTGGATTGGATCTGGGTCCTCGAAGGCGGCGATGAATCGGGCGCGATGGACACCGCCCAAGTTCCCGGTGCGGTTGACCTGGCAGAGGTCCTCGATCGGCCCGAGACCTGGATCGACATGCGACTGCGCGATCCCGGGGACGCCTTGCAGATCATCTACACCTCCGGAACCACCGGGGACCCCAAGGGCGTGGTGTTCGGCAACTCCCGCTTCGGCGGCGCCTCGCTCCTGGCCACCATGCTCGGACTGACCGCGGACGAGCGGCCCTACACCGGCCTTTCCCTGACCCACGGCAACGCCCAGTTGATGACCCTGGCCTCGGCCCTGCGCCTGGGACAGCGCGCGGTCTTCAGCCGCAAGTTCACCAAGTCGCGCCTGTGGGACATCACCCGCCAGTACGGCTGCACCTTCTTCAACCTGTTGGGCGGGATGTCGACCGCCCTCTACAGCGAGCCCGTGAAGCCGGACGACGCCGACAATCCGGTGCGCTTCGTCCTCAGCGCGGGGATGCCCGCGGCGATCTGGGAGAATTTCGAGCGCCGCTTCAATGTGCAGGTCCTCGAAGCCTATGGCGCGGTCGAGGGCGGCATGGCCTTCAAGCCGCTGGGCGTCGGCCCGGTCGGCAGCTTCGGCAAGCCGCCGCCGAATCTGGACATGAGGGTCGTCGACGCCGCCGGGAACGAATGCCCGCCTGGCGTTCAGGGCGAACTGATCAGTCGCCCGATGACGGGCGAGGCCGCGGTCGTCACCTATTTCAACAATCAGCGGGCCTCCAACCTCAAGACCGAGGGTGGCTGGCTGCGCAGCGGGGATATCTGTCACCGGGACGCCGAGGGCTGGCTGTATTTCGACTTCCGCAAGGGCGGCGGCATCCGCCACAACGGCGACTTCATCAACCCGGGCTTCGTCGAGGCCGCCCTGGCCGAGAACCCCCTGATCGCCGACGTCTATGTCTATGGCCTGCCATCCGCCAATGGATCGCCGGGTGAGAAGGATGTGGTCGCCGCCATCGTCGTCGACCGGGCGCGGTTTGATCCGCAGGCCGTCTTCGCCGACTGCCAGCGCAAGCTCGAAGCGAACTTCATTCCAAGCTTCCTTCAGGTGGTCGACGAGATTCCCAAGACCGCGTCGGAAAAGCCCCAGGACCGCTTCCTGATCGAGGCGCTGCACGCCGACGATGCTGAAGTCTGGGCCTTGCGCGGCGGGCGCGCGGCGCGCGCCACGCCGGGCGATTTCGCATCGCCCGGGCCGGGCCGAGGGGCGCCTGCCGAGGCGGCGCCGGTCAGGGCGGGGCGAGGGTGAGGCCCCCGGCGCCATGGACACTCAACGGAGATCGAGCATGAGCGACGTTGTCGACGTGGAAGACACCGAAGACCTTGAGTGCGCGCTCGAGGACGACCGCACCGCCCGCCGGCGAGTGGCCATCCACGATATCGCGCCCGGCGCCGACTGGAATGAGGTCGAGGAAGCCATCCTCACGCGCCGGAGCATCCGCAAGTTCAAGGGCCGCCAGCCGCCGGCTCACCTCATCCGGCGGATCCTCGAGATGGGACGCTTCGCCCCCTCGCAAGGAAACTGCCAGCCCTGGTCGTTCGTCGTGGTGCGCGACCGGGAGATGATCGCAGAGATGGAGCAGTACTGCGTCGCGGTCTGCCAGAACATGACGGCCGGCATCGACTACACGAACTATGAGTCGGGCTCGGAGCAGCGCGCCGCTATCCTGCAGAACACGCAGGTTCTCAACCGCCAGAACCCCAACTCATTTCACCCCGTCCCGATGACGGCGATCAAGTCGATCGCCAAGGGTCGTTTCGCGGTGTTCCACAAGGCGCCGACGGTCATCCTCATCCTGGTGGACAAGCGCGGCGTCGGCGTGCCGGAGGTCGACGTGGGCGTGGTCGGGACGAACATCGTCCTGGCCGCCCAGAGCCTTGGCCTTGGCACCTGCTGGGTCGGCTTCTCCAGGCTCCTGAGCAGCAACACGGCCCTGTGCGAGAAGCTGGGCGTCGCGGCCCCCTTCGAAATCGCCGAGGCGATCTGCGTTGGGTATTCGATCGGCAATCCCGCCCAGCAACCCGTTTCCCGCCAGACCCACGAGATCATCTGGTGGGAAGGCGGCCAGAAAGAAGTCCTCTACTAGGAGCGCGCGCGATGACGGCCTCGAACGTGGAAAAGGCGGTTGTGCCGCCCGATCATCTGGCGATCTGGGACGATCCCCGAGAAGCCCTCTATGGCCGGGTGACGATCGACCTGGAGACCTGCGACGGCTGCAAGCTGTGCACCGTCGTCTGCCCCGCCAATATCCTCGAGCTCTATGGTCCGAAGGACAATCTGAAGGTGCGGATCAAAGAGGACTTCACCGGCTGCATGAGCTGCAACAACTGCTACGCGATCTGCGCGGGGCAGGCCGTGATAGCCTCAGAGCCCTATGATTTCGCCGGTTACTACGAGCAGAAGCGGATCGGAAAATTCGAATTCCCGCGCAAGTTCTGACGGCCATACTACGGACGACGGGCGCTATGCGATGATGCCGTCACCCGGTTTCCAATCGGGATCGAGTCGCTGCTGCTCATTTTCCAGGGCTTTGCGCCGATCTTCCTGACTTGGCCATCCCATCATGTCGCTGGTGAAATTGTCAAGGTTGTCGGTGCGAATAGGCGCGGACCACACAGGTCCACCCAGTGATGGCCGATGCAGATCCGGATTGACTGAGGCGAAGGTCCGCCCGAGAGAGTTTGCAATGGCGACCTTGATCCTGAGCGTAGTGGGCAGCGACCGGCCTGGCCTCACCCAGGCGCTCGCCACGGCGATCCTCTCCGCCGGTGGCAACTGGCTTGAGAGCCATCTCAGCCGGCTTGGCGGACTTTACGTCGGATCGGTGCTGGTCGAGCTTGATGCGGACGGCGTCGAAGCTTTGCGCTCGGCCGTGCAGTCCGTGGACGCCCAAGGCCTCGAGGTGCGCATCGCACCCGCGGTCGATGCGCCCGGCGCCGGCGGCGATGAGGTCCTCTTCAGTCTCGTCGGCCAGGATCGGCCCGGCATCGTGCGCCAGGTGACGGCGGTGCTGAGCGGGATCCAGGTCAACATCGAGGCCTTCGATACCCACATCAGCGCCGAGCCCCACTCCGGCGCGCCTCTCTTCCACCTGGACGCGCGCCTAGGCCTGCCGCCCGCCCTCAAGGCGGAGGACGTCCAGGCGGCGCTGGAGGCCATCTCGGCCGAGATCATGGTCGACATTTCGCTCGCCCCGGCAAAGGCGCGCTGAGGCCAAGCCTGCAAGGGGCGTGGGACGCTCGACGGGCCGGCAGGCGCCGCGCTTCGCGGGCGCGATGCGGCGGCGGGCCGCCCGGCTAGGCCGCTGCCCGCACCGCCGCCGTGAGCGGCGCCCGCCATCCAGGAGGACGATCCGTGCAACGTCTTGATCCAAGTCAAGGCGTCAGATNNGAGGATTTGGCTGATGAGAAGCGTCTTCGCCGCGATCGCTGTCGCCGGGGTCTGGTTGTTGACGCCTCCGGCCCTGGGGCAGGCTCAACCGGATCAGGGGGCTTCTGCGGCAATCCCTCCCAGAAGCGCCGCCGTCCGCGCCGTGGACCCGGCGGGGATCAGAAACCTCGCCTCATCCCAGACCTACAGACCGCCGGCCGGGATCGTCTTCAAGGCGAGCGATTTCATCAGCGAGAACGTGCGGCTCACCGCCCAGTGGTTCTACGCCCGCGAGAACGAGGGCAAGACCTTGCCGACCGTGATCATCGCCCACGGTTGGGGCGGAACGGCCGCCGCCTTCCGCCAGGACGCGGTGGATCTCGCCCGTGCGGGCTATCTTGTCATGCTGTTTGACTATCGTGGCTGGGGCGACAGTGACGGCCGGGTCGTCCTGACNNGGAACTGCGCGGCTATATCGATCCGTGGGAGCAGAACGAGGACTGGTTCAACGCGATCAGTTACGCGGTCACCCAGCGGATGGTGGATCCGGAGCGCATCGGCATTCGCGGCTCGAGCTATTCCGGCGGCCACGTCGTCTATGTCGCCGCCCACGAA
The DNA here is from genome assembly GCA_003136395.1 of Phenylobacterium sp. Lineage (GTDB taxonomy): Bacteria > Pseudomonadota > Alphaproteobacteria > Caulobacterales > Caulobacteraceae > Phenylobacterium. The sequence goes on along the minus strand of PLEH01000307.1, from coordinate 3,655 downwards.
CCCCGGGTGAAGGTCCTGGTCAGCCAGGTCGGGAGCCTGGATTCACGGCCGATGGCGCCCTATCAGCCGGCTCCCGCTCAATCCATCAAGGATGCGAACGCCGCCGCCAGCCTTATCGCGACGGGCGAGGCGCAGTATCCGTCCGATCGGGCGCGCGTCGTGGGCAATCTGATCGGGGCGCCCGTCGGCAACAAGCTCCTCCGCTGGGCGCCCGTCGAGGACGCTCACCGCGTCACCCAGCCCGCCCTCTTCATCATGGCGCAGAACGAAGAGCTGTTCTCCAACGCCAGGAACGGCCTCTTGGCCTGCGAACGGGTCAAGGGGCCGCGCAAGGCGATAATGGTTCCCGGCATCACCCACTACGGCATCTACGGCGCCGAGCGGGGGCTGGCGATCAACGCCGCCATCGACTGGTTCGACAGGTATCTAAAGACGTCGGGCGCTCCAACCCGCGTTCCGCTAGACCGGTCCCAGCCCGAGCGCGGCGATTGCCGCGCGCCCTTTGTTCGACCCGCGGGGTGACGATGCGCGGTTCAGGTGAGGTAGTTCGCCACGCTCATCCCGGTCATCAGGGACCAGCAGGCTAGGCGCCGCAAAATCCGCGCCTTGGCTTCGATCAAGGGTTTGAGAGACGATTTCGCCGCCTGATTGGCGGTGCGAGTGGGATGGGAACCTGACCGCCATCAATCTCTCAAGCTATTGATTTTATTATAGCTGAAGGATCGCGTGTACCAAGTGTGTACCAGGTTTGTGTACCAGTTGTGTACCAAAAGCAGGGCCTCAGGACAGCCACTGACCCACGTCCTCCGAGGTGCTAGTTGATGTCCCCTTCCAGATTTTCCTGCAGCCGCTCGACTTAGTTTTGGCCCCAGGCGTCTGGACCTTCTGGACCTGCGGTTGAGTCGCCCGGAAGCGGACCTTTCGAACGTCCACTACGGGTCGAGAGCGGACCTCGGCTTCCGGCCGGAAAGCGGACCCCGCCCGAACGCTGATCGGCTCGACGAGGCCGGGACGTTCGCGATGACGGCGGTGAAGGGTCCGAAGGCAATCGTCAAGGCGTCCTGCTGCCGCCGTATGGTTGACCGGGGACAAAATGCACCAGCTACAATGCGCGCCACGGGTTCGGGGGCAGTCCAGTGAAAATGAATTTGCAGCGTGTCTTTGTATTGTTGGCGACCGTAGCGGTCGCAGCCTGCGGACCGGCGAAAAAAGATCGGGCGGAGGTGTCTACAGCCCCCAAGGTCGAAGTGCCGACAGCCTCCAAAGTGGAACTCCCCACTCCTCCCAAGGTGGAAACGCCCACCGTTTCCAATGGCGCCGACTTGTTAGAAGCGTTCCGGTTGGCATTCGGCGGTCCCGCACCTTTCCGGGTTGACTATCCAGCCGGCCCCGGCGGCTCTTCACGTGAACATTCCCTCGAATTCTCGCCAGCAGCGTTCATTGATATTCGCCCCGGATGTTGTCGCGCTGGTGTCTAAGGGAGAGGGCAAGAACACGGACTATGACTGTCACGCCTGTGGAGGCGCGATGACGATCCATTACCTACGGCACAGCCCCACTGGATTCACGGTACTCGGTCACTGGACTATAGCAGCCGGTGGGACCGACTATGGAAAAATGGTGCCCTGGAACGTCCGAACAGATTTGGATGACGTACCCACGATGCTCCTTACCAACCACTACGGTGGCATGGGATGTTCCTCAGAGACTGACACTATCGTAGCACTAACACCAACCGGGCCGGAAGAAAGATTAAGATTCACGGTCCAGAGTTCCTATCAACGGGACTTCGACATTAAGCACGGGCCAGGCGATTATAACTACACGGGAAAGATAGTTCCCATGGTTCGTGGGCGACAATTTGCCGTGAACTTCACTGGAACTCGGAGCCAGCAAGTCATTTATAACAAGCAGCCCGACGGTACTTACTTCAACAACGACACCAACACGTCGGATTTCCCTCCGGGCTGCTGAGTGCCTAGGCCGAGTGGATCTTCGCAATCACCACAACCCTTCAGAGGCCGCGCTAGATGTCGCTCAACGATCTGACGGTCGAGGCCGTGAACTCGGCGCTGCGCGAGTTCGATGACCTGACCCGCGATCCCTTCTTGGCCCGCTACGGGTTCAAGCCCGCCCGCTCCTATTTCCTGATCCGCGATGGCAAGCAGTACGACACCAAGGCTATCCTGCTCCCTTAGTCCTGCGGACCAGCCAGCAAATTCGAGCTGCCAGACATTGGTCAGACCGATGCGTTGCAGCCGCCGGTGATCTTTCAGCAATTCAACGGCGCGCCAGAGACCTATGCGTCTTCGCTCCGGCGAAGCCTGCAGCATCGCCCCAAATTCCTTGTCCTCAAAGCGTCGACCGCCGTAGCTATCACCCGCTAGCTTCACGGCTGCATCGATGATGATTTCGTCACTCGTCCGCACCGGTAGGAGCTTCAGCAGGCCCGACGCCGCCGATTGGAGAAGTGGGCGCAGTTTGCGATCTCCCGAAAATCGCGGTTTCGGAATCTCGTCCTCATCCTCCTCTTCTGTCAGGGGCAGCAGAGCCGATGTCATCTTTTTGAGATCGTCCCGAGCCTTGAGCCGATCTACGAGTTGTTTCCCGCGCCAATCGAACTGGTGTGAAGGATCACCCGCCTTCTCAAGGTCGCTCAGGACGCTCACAAACCCTTCGACGGAGAGGTGTTTCGGGAAGGTGCTACTCAGCAATTCCCAAACAACTGAGGCGTCCAAGGTGGCCGCCTCCTCTTCCACTGTTGACGCCAACGCTTCCAGATCGGCGGACTCGCCGACGACGCCCAACGCGCGAATTCCCCAGAGCCTGGTGACGCTACATGAGTGCCGCCCACTCGCCGCGTCCCTCGCGATTTCAATCCCATCGGAAAGGCGGCCAGCGTCGATCATCATCAAGATCAGACGTCGTACATCGTCGTCGATGCCATACAGTTCCCACCCCTTGGTGAGGGCCGGCATGATGTCGGGAGTCGCGAACCTCCTAAGCGTGTCATGGTCGAGGGAGCTGTAGCGAGTGACGCCAGACGCGAGTTGTTTGAACGTCGCTTCGAGTGTTGCGAGGCGAACATCGAGCGGCAGGCTCGAAGGATCGCCAGCAGTCAGGAGCAGTGCGGGATCCCGAATAACGATCTCGCGGGCGATTTCGTCGTCCCAAACGGCAACCCTCTGTCCGCCTGAACGCGCAAGTCTGAAAACGCCTGGGTCACAAGGACCCTGACTTGCTCCTTTGAGAGACCATCTCGTTTCGCCACGTCGAACACCTCCATCGCGCGCGCGGCATAAATCAGGGCCAAGGAGGCAGCGGCTGACGGACTGTCCGTGCCAAGAGCACGATGAAGCTCGCGAGCGCCCACGGCCTCTCTCAGCTCGTCGGGCACGCGCACGCGCACATAAAAGGCGTGGCCTCGACGCTGAAGGAAGGTGGGGCGTCCTCCGCTCACAGCGGCGTCCCATTGCGGACTTCAAATTGAAGGCTGAAGTCCAACCGGCCTTGCGATGGCTCGATCCGCTCAGCGGATAACTGGATCGCCCGGTTGTGTACCAACCGTGTGTACCAGAGGGCACCACGGCCAGTTCCCAGAAACCTTAGGCGATTGGATTTGCCCGGGGAAGCCAGGAATTGGCGGTGCGAGTGG
>PLEH01000087.1 GCA_003136395.1 Phenylobacterium sp. | reverse complement strand
ACCGGCATCGGCCTGGCCATGGTCGCCAAGGCCCTGGGCTACAGCTGCACCATCGTCATCCCGCGCACCCAGAGCCAGGAAAAGAAGGACGCCATCCGGCTCTATGGCGCCGAACTGGTCGAGGTCGACGCTGTCCCCTACGCCAACGAAATGAATTATGTGAAGGTTTCCGGCCGTTTGGCGCAGGAACTTGACGAATCCGAACTGGCTGGCGCCGTCTGGGCCAATCAATTCGACAACGTCGCCAACCGCGAGGCGCATGTGCGCACGACCGGCCCGGAAATCTGGGCGCAGACGGACGGCAAGGTGGATGGCTTCATCAGCGCGGTGGGCTCCGGCGGCACCCTGGCCGGCGTCGCCCTGGCGTTGCACGAGAAGAACCCCGACGTGGCCATCGGCCTGGTCGATCCGTTCGGCTCGGCGATCTACAGCTGGTACACGGCCGGCGAGCTCAAGCCGGAAGGCAGTTCCATCACCGAGGGCATCGGCCAGGGCCGCATCACCGCCAATCTGGAGGGCCTGACGGTTGACCGGTCCTATCGCGTCTCCGACGAGGACATGCTGCTCGCCCTTTTCGATCTGGTGGAACACGAGGGCCTGGTGATGGGCGGCTCGACCGGCATCAACGTCGCCGGCGCGATCCAGCTCGCCCGCGACCTCGGCCCCGGCAAGACGATCGTCACGGTGCTCGCCGATCTTGGGCAACGCTACCAGTCGAAGATCTACAACCCGGCGTTCCTGCGCGAGCGGGACCTGCCCGTGCCCGGATGGATGGAATGAGCGCCCCGCTGGTCGACCCCCTGGTCTCCACCGCCTGGCTAGCCGCGCGGCTTGGCTCCGCTGAGGTCCAGGTGGTCGACGCGAGCTGGTTCATGCCGAGCGAGCCTCGCACGGGCGGGGAGGCTTATGCCGCCGGCCACATCCCCGGGGCGGTATTCTTCGACATTGACGCGATCGCCGACCACGCGACCGACCTGCCGCACATGCTCCCGGCGGCAGACGCGTTTGCCCAAGCCGCGGGCGCGCTCGGCCTGCGCCGGGACCTGACCGTCGTGGTCTACGACGCCCAGGGCATCTTCTCCGCCCCCCGCGTCTGGTGGACGCTTCGGACCATGGGCTTCCCCGAGGTCTTCGTCCTCGACGGCGGCCTCGTGAAGTGGCGCGCCGAGGACCGCCCGGTTGAGACCGCCCTCCGCCGTCCGGCCGCCACGACCATCGAACCCGCCTTCGACCCCAGCCTCGTCCGCGACATCGACGCCGTGCGCGCCACGCTGAGCGCCCGCGACGCCCAGGTCATCGACGCCCGTCCCGCGCCGCGCTTTCGGGGCGAGGTTCCCGAACCCCGCGCGGGCCTGCGCGGCGGCCATATGCCGGGCGCGTTGAATGTCCCCTTCGGCGGGCTGATCAACGCCGACGGCACGATGAAGTCTCCCGAGGCGCTGCGCGCCGCCTTTGAAGGCGCCGGCGCCGATCTCCAGGGCCCCCTCGTCACGACCTGCGGCTCCGGCGTCAGCGCCGCGGTGCTGGCGCTCGCCCTGGCGCGCCTGGGCCGCGAGGATGTGGCGGTCTACGACGGCTCCTGGACCGAATGGGGCGGCCGGTCGGACACGCCGATCGTAACCGGCGCGTGACCCTCTAGCGGAAGGGCGGCGCGTAGAGCAGGCCGGGCTTCGGCGCGTTCCACAGGGCGTTAAGACCCCGATCCAGCTTCAGGGCAGAGTCCGAGCCGACGTCGCGGCGGAAGATCTCGTGATAGGCCCCGACCTGGCGGATCACCTGGAAAGCCCAGTCCTTTGGCAGACCCAGGAGCGCGCCATAGTCGCCATCCACACCTAGCAGGCGCCGCGTCTGGGGATCGGACGCCGTCTCGCGGGCCTGGACGACGGTCTTGGAGGTGAGACCCAGCTCCTCGCCCAGGATCGTCGCGTAGACCGTCCAGCGGACGATGTCGGCCCACGCCGGATCGTTCTGCCGCACCACCGGCCCTAGGGGCTCCTTGGAGATCACGTCGGGCAGGATCACGTGCGCGCCGGGGTTGTTGAGCACCGAGCGCGACCCGGCGAGCGCCGAGATGTCGGCGGTGAACACATCGCAACCGTCGTTCTCATAGAGCCGCCGGGCCTGGGCCTCCGAGGCCACGACCACGGGTTTGTAGCTCAGGCCGCGAACCCGGAAGAAATCGGCGAGGTTGTCCTGGCTGGCGGTTCCCGCCTGGACGCAGATCCGCGCGCCGGACAGCTCCGCGGCGCTGGTCAGGCCGAGCGCCTTGGGCGCCAGGAACCCCTGGCCGTCGAAATAGGTGGTCGCGGCGAAATCGAGGCCCAGCCCGGCGTCGCGGGAATAGGACCATGAGGTATTGCGCGACAGAATATCGATCTCCCCCTTTTGCAGAGCGCCGAACCGGTCAGGCCCTCCGATCGGCGTGAACCGCACCTTGCTGGCGTCTCCCAGCACGGCGGCGGCGACCGCCCGGCAGATGTCGACGTCGAACCCACGCCAGGTTCCACGGAAGTCCGGATAGGCGAAGCCCGGCAGGCCGGGGTTCACGCCGCAGGCGACGTAACCGCGCTTCCTTACCGCCGCCAGCACCTTGCTGGGCGTGGCCTTGTAGAGGATCGTGTCGCTGCTGGCGGTCTTGCCAGCGGGCGCGGGCGTCGTCGGGGGCTTCGAGCCGCCGTCGCAGGCGCTCAAGGTCAGGATCGTTAGCGCCGCCGCGGCCAACCGCCGGATCATCCGTGCTCCTTGAAAGAGCCCAACCCGCGGGCTCTAAGTGCGGCGGGCACTCTCGCCCGGCAGCCTAGGCCCCGCAACCCGTATGCCCCCCAAGAATGGCCGAGACGAAACGCGCCTGATCCGCGCCGGCCACAATACGAGGCCGGCGGTGAAGACGGTCGGTCCCGCGATCCAAAAAGGCTCCACGGTCCTGCTGCCGGACGCGGCCAGCCTTTACGACGAGGCCAACCATCTGACCTACGGCCGCCAGGGCCTTTCCGCCCAGTTCGCGCTGCAGGCGGCCCTGGCGGAGCTGGAACACGCCCAGGGCGTCACCCTCTACCCCTCCGGCCTCTCGGCGCTCACCGGAGCCCTGCTGGCGGTGCTGAAGACCGGGGACGAGGTGCTGGTCACCGATACGATCTACAAGCCCACGCGCCGGTTCTGCGACCACCTGCTCAAGCGCTTCGGGATTCGGGTGCGCTACTTCGATCCCTGCCAGCCGCCCGAAGCCCTGGTCGGCGAAGCCTCGGACGCGGTCCGCCTGATCCTGATGGAATCCCCCGGTTCACTGAGCTTCGAGGTGCAGGATATGGCCCGCGTCGCCGAACTCGCGCGCGCGCGCGGCATCCTGACGGTGTCCGACAACACCTGGGGCGCCGGCTATCTCTACAAGCCGCTGGACCACGGGATAGATATCGCCGTGCAGGCGCTCACCAAATATGTCGGCGGCCACTCCGACGTGTTCATGGGCTCGGCCGCTGCGAACGATCGCAAGCTGGTCCGCGCGCTGGAGGATGGGGTCATACACCTCGGCTGGGCGGTGACCGGCGAGGATGCCTACGAGATGCTGCGCGGGCTGCGCACGCTGCCTACCCGGCTCGCGAAACATGGCCAGAGCAGCCTCGCCATCGCCAACTGGCTGCAGGGTCGGCCGGAGGTGGCGCGTGTCTACTACCCTGCCCTTCCCGGGTCGCCGGGCCACGAACTCTGGGCCCGCGACTACACCGGCGCCTGCGGCCTCTTCGCCTTCGCCCTGCGGCCGGGTCCGGAGCGCGCGGTGAACGCCTTCCTCGATGACCTCACCCTCTTCGGCCTGGGGTTCTCCTGGGGCGGCTTTGAGAGCCTGGCGATCTCCTGCGACCATCAACTGAAGACGCGCACCCTCCGTCCGTCCTATGGCGGCCCCCTGATCCGCCTGCATATCGGGCTGGAGAACCCCGAGGACCTGATGGCCGATCTCCAGCGCGCGCTCGGCGTCTACGCCCAACAGGCCGGCATGGCGTGAAGGATCACTTGGAGAGCTTCATCGCCGAAGAGGGCCTGCCCGAGTCCTTTCGCCGCACCGCGGAGCTGGTCTGCGAGCCCCTGGCCGCGCGCGCCCAGCGCCGCCGCATCGACCGCAAGCGCACAGCCGTCATCGGCCTCTGCGGCGCGCAGGGGTCCGGCAAGAGCACCATTGCCCGCTATGCCGCCCACCTCCTGGAAAAGCGCGGGATGCGCGCCGTGGCCTTGTCGCTCGACGACTTCTACCTGACCCATGACGCCCGCCAGCGGCTGGCGCGCGAGATCCATCCGTTGCTGGCGACCCGCGGTCCGCCCGGCACCCACGACGTCGGCATGCTGGGCGCGGCTATCGATCAGCTCCGCACCAAGGGCAAGGTGACCCTGCCCCGCTTCGACAAGGCGACGGACAATCGGACGCCGCGCGGAACCTGGCGGACGATCGCCTCGCCGGTGGATGTGATCCTGCTGGAGGGCTGGTGCGTGGGCGCGGTCAGCCAGGGCCGGGCGGCGCTGGCCACGCCGGTCAACGACCTGGAGCGCGACGAGGACCCGCAAGGGATCTGGCGCGGCTACGTCAACGACCAGCTCGACGGTCCCTATCAGGCGCTCTTCGCGCGCCTGCACGACCTGATCCTGCTGGAAGCCCCCAGCTTCGAGGTGGTGGTGGGCTGGCGCGCCGAGCAGGAAGCCAAGCTCCGCGCCAAGAGCCCGCAAAAAGGGGGGGCTGGCGGCCTGGACGAAACCCAGATCGCCCGCTTCGTCGCCCACTATGAGCGCCTGACCCGCTGGATCCTGGCCGAAATGCCGGCCCGGGCCGACTGGGTTGTCACGCTGGACACTGAGCGAAATCCCTATGCCTGATTTCGGCCCTAGCAGGTCGCGTTGGAAGGACAATGCTGAGACCCGCCTTCGGACTTCTGATTTCGGCCGCCCTGATCGCCGGCGGCGCCTCCGCGCAATCAACCCCTGCGCCGGGCCCCGCGGCTGCGGCGCCCGGCAAGGTGGTGGAAGGCGTCACCGTGACGGGCCGGCGTCTGTCGCCAAAGGGCTGTTCGTCCCGTGACGACACCTGCGTCGCCACAGTCGTGGCTGACCTGAAGGCGCGATATCCCCGGGAGCTCCGGAAGTGGTGCGATCACGTCGAGGAGCGCGCGGCCATGAACAGCATGCAGTTCATCGAGATCAACCTGGACCGCCCGCACCCGAACGTGGGGCCCTACATGCCGCCGGCGGTGAGCAGGATCGCCTGCGCGCCGGACAGGAAGCGCTGAGCTGACCGGGTTGAGGGTCCTGGCGCGCCCTGCAGGACTCGAACCTGCAACCGCTCGCTTAGAAGGCGAGTGCTCTATCCGGTTGAGCTAAGGGCGCGAAACAGGGTCTCAGTGGGTCCACGGGACCTTACGCCCGAAGGCGAAGTTGTCCGCATAGGCCTTGAGGATCCGCTTGGCGGGCTTGGGATCGATCAGCTGGAAGGCGATGCCGTGCTGGTCGGCGTAGCGCACGGCCTCTTCCTTGGTCTCGAACTCCAGCCGGACCTGACCTTCGGTGTCGGCCGTCTGGGTCCAGCCCATCAAGGGGTCCTGCCGTCTGGCGTCCGTCGGCTCGAACTCCAGCACCCAGGCGACCGACTTGGCCTTCCCCGACTGCATGGCGGTCTTGGACGGGCGGAAGATGCGCGCGAGCATGGACGAAACCTCAAGTCGTTGGCCGGCGATGGTCGGGGCGGCAGGATTTGAACCTGCGACCCTCTGCTCCCAAAGCAGATGCGCTACCAGGCTGCGCTACGCCCCGAAAGCGCCGGCGGTGTTGCGATATAAGCGTTTTCGGCTTTCGGCAACGTAAGCCGCAGACTTAGGCTCCGCAGGCGACGGGAGGCCGCAGGCCATGCTCACGCTCTATTTTGCGCCGGGCGCCAGTTCCATGGCGCCGCATATCGCCCTCTTCGAGACGGGCGCGGCCTTTGAGGGCCGGGCGCTGTCGTTCAAGAAGGCCGAGAACAGGACGCCGGAATATCTGGCGATCAATCCCCTCGGGCAGGTTCCGACACTGGTGATCGACGGCCGTCCGCTGACCGAGGTGGCTGCGATCCTGTTTTATCTGGCGCGAACCTATCCCGACGCCGGCCTGTTGCCCGACGACGCCGAGGCCCAGGCTCAGGTCATCTCCTGGATGTCGTTCATCGCCGCCACCGTGCATCCGGCGCGCCGCCAGGGCCTCGAGCAAGCCCGGAAGATCTATGCGCTGGCCGACCAGCGGCTGGGACCGCGCGACTGGGCCGTGGGGGACCGCTATTCGATCGCCGACATCCACCTCTTCCGGCTGTTCTGGCGGTTCTTCAACTCGCTGAAGCCGCCGGCCGAGGAATTCCCGAACCTGAAGCGCCTGCACGACAAGGTGCTGCAACGGCCGGCCGTCCAGCGGACCCTCGAGGTCGAGGGCGCGGTCGGCTACGAGCTGCCTTAGCGGTCGCGGTTCATCAGCTTGAAGATGCCCGAACAGCGGACCACGTCGTGGCCGCCGACGTAGGCGCGGCCCTCGGCGAAGGCCACGTCCCTGGTGGCCCGCGTCATCTTCCCCTCGCCCATCACCCACTCTCCCACCCGGGCCATATGCAGGAAATCGATGGAGAGATGGATCGTCACGGCCCTCTGGCCAGTCCCGCGCCAGACAGCGCTGGCCAACACCCCGTCCATGAAGGCCGAGAGCATGCCGCCATGCACCAGGCCCACGCCATTGGCGTGGCGCTTCAAGGCGTAGAAGGCCTGCTCGGCGGTCTTGCCATCGCCCTCGCGATAGAAATAGGGCCCGTTGAGGGTCGAAAAGCCGCCGCGCCCTAGTGACGGCGCATAGCCTTCGGGCGGCGGGGGCGCAGCTTCGTCATCAGCCGGCTGACTCACCGGCTCGAACCTTTGGGGGCCGCCCCCTTTGGCGGCGTCAGGCGGATCTCGTAGAGATGCGGCCAGTCCTTGCCGGTGACGAACAATCGGTCGTGCTGGCGGTCATAGGCGATGCCGTTCAGCACCGCGTCGGGATTGGGCGAGCTCACGGTCTCGGGCAGGCCGGTGAGGTCGAGCCAGGCTTTCACCTTGCCGGTCGCCGGATCGACCCGCGCGATCAGGTTAGTCTGCCAGATGTTGGCCAGGATCTCGCCCTTGACCCATTCCAGTTCGTTGAGGTTCGAGACGGGCAGCCCGTCCACCGTGACCTTGATCGTGCGCACCTGGCGGAAGGTGACGGGGTCGAGGACACGCAGCACCGGCGTTCCGTCGCTCATGATCAGGTGCTTGCCGTCCTGGGTGAGCGCCCAGCCTTCGCCGGGATAGCGGAAGGTCTTCTTCTGGGCGAGCGTCCTTAGGTCCCATCGGAAACCCACATGGTCCTGCCAGGTGAGGCTGACGATCTCTTCGCCCCAGTTGACGATCCCCTCGCCGAACAGGCTGGGCGCGATGGACGTGGACTGCAGGACCACGCCATCGTTCAGCCGGACGCGGCGGATGTTCGACCGGCCCGGGATGCCGGTGCTCTCGTAGAGGTCTCCGTGCAGGTAGAAGAGGCCCTCGGTGAAGGCGGTGGCGTCGTGCGGATAGATGTGCCGGATCTGGAATCCGCCGGTGGGAACCGCCGCGGCGGCCGGCAGGGCCAGCAGGGCGGCCAGGGCTGCGGCGCAGCCGAAGGTCTGACGGAACAGGAACGGCAAGCCGGGCTCCCAGGCAAAGGCGCGCTCCTCCTTAAGGGGAGCCGTTCGTCCCAGGCAAGGGTCAGTCCAGTTCGGGGGCTTCGATCTCGGCGACCACCAGACCCTTGGGGCCCTCGGCGAAGCGCACCATCACATCGTCGCCGGGCTGCAGATCGTCCATGCCCGAGCGGCGCAGGGTCTCGATGTGGACGAAGATGTCGCCCGGCTCGACGTCGCGGACCACGAAGCCGTAGCCCTTGGTGCGGTTGAACCACTTCACCTTCGCCCGTTCCAGCGGCCCGGACGCCGGCGGCGGCCGTCGCGGCGGCGCCCGGTTGGCGAAATCCCCGCGCAGGAAGGCCTCGCGGTCTCCCCGCGGGCCGCCCTCGCGGGGCCGGCGCTCGGCGGGGGGCGGCGCGGAGCTCTCGTCGATCTCAACGACCTCGGCCACCTGCCAGCCCTTGGGGCGGCGGACCACGTCGCAGGTGATGATCGAGCCTTCGAGGGCGTTTTCGCGCCCGGAGCTGCGCAAGCTCGTCACATGCAGCAAGACATCCTTCAGATCAGTCTTGCTCGGATCGTCAGGGACGATGAATCCATAGCCCTTACCGGCGTCGAACCACTTGACGCGGCCACAGATGCGGACCGCCTCGTCCTGCGCATCCGCCTGCTCGAATTCGTAACCAGCCATATGCCCCTCGGCCCGTTACTCTCCGACCCTTACAATCGGACTGAGCCAACTATAACAGTGTTCTGGTAACTATGGCGCGTCAACGGAAATTGCACGCGTGAGGGGAATTACATCGTATAGCCGACACACGCGGCGTCGCCTGGCAGTCCCTAGGGGAGTCGAACCCCTCTCTCCAGGTTGAAAACCTGGCGTCCTAACCGATAGACGAAGGGACCGCGTGGCGCGAGGGCGGCTCTATATCCGCCTTCCCCAGGGGGTGCAAGACTAGCGTCCCGATTCCGAAGTTCGCATGCGCTTGCGGCAAACTCGGACGAACTTCGGAAGCGATAAGGACGCTAGCAAGTCTATGTTTCCAGTGTGCTTCTTGGGTTTGAAGTTCGCTCAAAGCATGGCCCTTAACGAGGCGAACTTCAAATCCAGCACACTGGTTGGCCGCCCTCAGGCCCTACGCGGATCGGCGACGTCCTCGATCTCGAATTCCACGCCCTGCCGACCCTGCCAATCGTCGGGCTTCAGGCGGCCCGCCACGTGGATCGCGCCCCCTTCGGTCAGGAGCCGGCGGCCGGTCTCCGAGCCTTCCACGCGCCAGGCCACAGCCTTAAGTCTGCCGCCGGACGGATCGGTCAGGGTGACGCGCACATGGCCGCCTTTGAGCGCCATGGGCCGCTCGACGCGAACGTCGGCCAGCGCGAACAGCGGCTCAGCATTGCCGGGGCCGAAAGGGGCCATCCGCTGGAAGTCCTGCCATAGCGCCCGATCACAACCCTTGGTGGTAACGAGCGCGTCGATCTCCAGGCCATCCGCGGCAGTGGCGATCTCGCTTTCGGCCGCCAGGCGCTCGCAGAGGAAGGCGCGCAGTTCCGGGATCGTGCCCGGCCGCACCGACAACCCTGCGGCCATGGCGTGACCGCCGCCGGCCAGCAGCAGACCTTCGTCATAGGCCGCCTGCACCGCCCGGCCGAGATTGACCCCAGGCTGCGACCGGCCGGAGCCCTTGCCGACATTGGCGGCGCGGTCGACGCCGACCACCACCACGGGCTTGCGGTATTTCTCACGCAGCCGTCCTGCGACGATGCCGATGACGCCCGGATGCCAGTCGTCCTGCGCCACCAGCAGCATGGGGGCGTCGGCCTGGTTGCTCTCGGTCTCGATGTGGGCGATCGCCGCCTCGGTGACCTCGCGCTCGACCTCCTTGCGCGAGGCGTTGAGCGCGTCCAACTCCTCGGCGAGCCCCCTCGCCTCCTCCGGGTCGTCGGTGGCGAGCAGCCGTGCGCCCAGATCGGCCCGTCCGATCCGGCCGCCGGCGTTGATCCGCGGGCCCAGGATGAAGCCCACGTGGAAGACCGAGGCCGGGCCCTGGCTTTTCGCCACCTCCATCAGCGCCTTCAGGCCCGGGTTGCGCCAGCAGGACATCACCTTCAGGCCCTGCGCCGCCAGCGCCCGGTTGAAGCCGCGCAGCTCGGTGACGTCGCAGATGGCGCCCATGGCGGCGAGGTCGAGCCACTGGCGAATGTCCGGCTCGGGCCGGTCGCCGAACAGCCCCCGCTTGCGGGCTTCGCGGTTCAGCGCCGCCAGGAGGACGAAGGTCACGCCGGCCGCGGCCAGGCGCCCCTGGCCTGACATGTCGTCGGGCCGGTTGGGGTTCACCAGCGCGGCGACATGCGGGATTTCCTCGCCGCGCATCAGGTGGTGGTCGATCACCACCACCTCCAGGCCGATCTCGGCGGCGCAGGCCAGCGCATCGTGCGCCGCGGCTCCGCAGTCGACGGTGATCACCAGGTCCGCGCCCTCGGCCTTCAGGCGCCGGAAGGCCGCCGGCGACGGGCCGTAACCCTCTAGGATGCGGTCTGGGACATAGATCGGCAGGTCGTGCCCCAGCGCCCGGAACCAGCGCACCAGCTGGGCGGCCGAAGAGGCGCCGTCCACGTCATAGTCGGCGAATACGACCAGCGGCCGCTGGCGCTCCAGCGCGTCCACCAGGATCGCGGCGGCCTTGTCCATGTCGGTGAAGGTCGAGGGGTCGGGGAACAGCGCCTTCAGCGTCGGGTTGAGATAGGTCTCGCCCTGCTCGGCCAGCACGCCCCGCGCCGCGAGCGCCCGGGCCAGCGGCTCGGAAAGGCCGTGGTTCAGCTGATGGCGGCGCACCAGCTCCGGATCGGCCGCCCGCTCGCGCCACAGCCGTCCGCTGAGCGAGCGCGTGACGCCGAGATAGCCAAGCTGGGGGCTTCCATCCGCCAAGTGTCGCTCCTGAGGCTCCAAGCCCCGACTATCGGCCCCCGGCGCGCGAGTCGCCAGCGGTCAGAGGCGTCTTAGGTAGCCGACGGGTGCGTCAGATACGGACGGAGGTCACCAGCCGTCCCCGGTCTTGCAAAGCGGGCCAAAGCCTAGGCCAAATGCCCGCCAATCAAGAACCTCCGGGGAGCAAACCATGACCGTATTTGACGCCAGCGACGCCAGCCGGTTCGGACCGCAACGGATCACCCGTCGCGGCGTCCTGGGCGCGGCGGCGGGGACCGCGGCGCTGCTGGCCGGGCCGGCGTTCGCCGCCCGCAAGCTGTCGGCCAGTGACAAGGTCAATATCGCGGTGATCGGGGCGGGCGGCCAGGGCGCGTCCAACATGTCCAAGCTGACCAGCCAGAACATCGTCGCCACGGCGGACGTGGACTACGACCACGTGCTGCACGCGCTGGTGGACAAGACCGGCTGGATCAGCCCGTCGAAGGAGCCGCTGAAGGCGGCCTACGACAAGGCCGCGCGCTTCACCGACTACCGCAAGATGTTCGATGCGCAGAAGGACATCGACGCGGTCCTGATCGCCACGCCGGACCATCACCACGCCGTGGCCGCCCGCTGGGCGATGGAGCGCGGCTACCACGTCTTTGTGCAGAAGCCCCTGACCTACAACATCACCGAGAGCCGCAAGCTCGCGGCCCTGGCCGCGGCCAATCCGAACATGATCACCCAGATGGGCAACCAGGGCCACTCGGGCGACGATGGGCGCCGCGTGATCGAGCTGATCCGCGGCGGGGTGATCGGCAAGGTCGCCGAGGTCCACGTCTGGACCAACCGGCCGGTGTGGCCGCAGGGCGTGCCGAAGCCCGCCGCGGTGGGTGCGCCGGGAAGCCTCGACTGGGCCACGTGGCTCGGTCCGGCCAACGTCGACTGGGGCTACAACCCCGACTACGCGGCCTTCAACTGGAGGGGCTGGACGCCGTTCGGCTCCGGCGCACTGGGCGACATGGGCGCGCACCTGATCGACTTCCCGTTCTGGGCGCTGGATCCGGGCCTGCCCACCAAGGTGGAGACGCGGCATTCGCGCTGGGCCGGCAACGCCAGCCTCTGGGACACCAAGCGTCCGCCGGTGATCACCAGCTATCCTCTGGCCAGCGTCACCCACTACGAGTTCGGGGGCGCGAAAGGCGGGCCGCTGACCATGGTCTGGTACGACGGGGGCATGCTGCCGCCGACGCCGCCCGGCTTCCCGGCCAACATGTCGATGAGCGGTGATGGCGGGGTGTTGTTCGTGGGCGCCCACGGCATGCTGATGCACGAGACCTATGGCGAGAAGCCTGTGCTGATCGGCGCCGGCCTCGATGAAAAGGCCGCAAAGATCCCGCACTCCCTGCCCCGCATCCAGGGCGGCATGAACGGCCACGAGATGAACTGGATCCGCGCCATCCGCGGCGAGGAGAAGATCTCCTGCCCGTTCGAATATGCGACGCGTCTGAACGAGACCATGAACCTCGGCGTGGTGGCGTTGCAGGCCGACCAGGCGATCCTCTACGACGGGGTCGCCGGCCGGGTGACCAACGTCGAGAGCGCCAACCAGTATCTGAGCCGCCAATATCGCAAGGGATGGGAGCTGTGAGGCGCCTGACTCAGGCGGGTCTGGCGGCGGGGCTTCTGCTGTTCGCCGCCTCGGGGGCCCTGGCCCAGGCCGTGCCGCCCCCGCCGGGATCGTCCGCCAAGCCGCAGGACACCGAACAGTGGACACCGGTCCCGCCGGTGGTGACGCCGGGCAAGACCGACGGCCAGGCGCCTTCGGACGCCATCGTACTGTTCGACGGCAAGAGCCTGGATCAGTGGATCGCCACGAAGGACAAGTCGCCGGCCGCCTGGGATATGAAGGACGGGGTGCTGGTTGTTTCCAAGACCCACGGCAACATCGAGACCAGGAAGAGCTTCAAGAACTACCAGCTGCACTTGGAATGGCGGGTTCCGACCGACGTCACCGGCTCAGGCCAGGCGCGGGGCAACTCTGGCGTCTTCCTGGCGTCCACCGGGCCGGGGGACGCGGGCTACGAGCTGCAGATCCTCGATAGCTACAAGAACGAGACCTATGTGAACGGCCAGGCGGCCAGCCTGTACAAGCAGAGCCCGCCCCTGGTGAACGCCATGCGCCCACCGGGCGCATGGCAGACCTATGACGTGATCTGGACGGCGCCGACCTTCGCGGCGGACGGCAAGGTCAGGTCGCCGGCCAAGGTGACCGCATTCCACAACGGGGTGCTGGTGCAGAACGACGTCGTGCTGACCGGCGAGACGCTCTACATCGGCAAGCCCTNNAGCTTCCGCAACATCTGGGTGCGCGAACTGCCGGCCCATTGATCCATCGGTTCAGTATACTTCGTGGAATCGCGAACGGTGGTATGTAGTCGAAATCGACTGAAGAGAGACGCAAGCGTCCGAAGTCAAAAAAGCCGTCTCCCGGGGAGGATCCTGAGGATGAGAGCTTTGTCAGTGAGCGCCGTGGTTCTTGCGGCGGGCTTGATTGCGGCGCCGGCCATGGCCCAGCAGACGATGCAGCCGCCGATGAACGACTTCTATGAAGCCTTCTATACGTGTGAGAACGGCGCGTTCCTGGTCTCCTACGACTCCGACATGCCGACGGCCGCCACCCTGACCAGCAGCCCAAACAACAAGCGTTTCGTGCTGAAGCGGTCGCCGAGCGCCACCGGCGCGCAGTTCTCCAACGGCGCGGACAAGTTCTGGACGGACGGCAGGACGGTCACGCTCGATGGCGCCGACCTGCGCTTCAAGAACTGCAAGAAGACGCGCTGACGTAAGGGGGCTCGGGGGAAGAGCCCTCCGCCGCGCCCCTTAGACTGGCCGTTTCATCCGCACTTCGCGCGCGGTGCGGGTCGCGGAGTTGAGCACCAGGGTGTGGGTGTGGACGAAGCCGCCCTCGACCTTCACCCCGTCCAGCAAAGCGCCGTTGGTGACGCCGGTGGCGGCGAAGATCGCGTCGGCGCGGACCATCTCGTGCAGGTCATATTTGCGGTCGAGATCGGTGATGCCGACGCGCGCGGCGCGGGCCTTCTCGTCGGCGTTGCGGAAGACCAGGCGGCCCTGGAACTGGCCGCCGACGCACTTCAGAGCCGCGCAGGCCAGCACGCCTTCGGGCGCGCCTCCGGAACCCACATAGAGGTCGACGCCTGTCGAAGGATCGGCGGTGTTCATCACGCCGGCCACATCGCCGTCGGTGATCAGATAGACCCGCGCGCCCACGGCCCGCAGGTCGGCGATGATCTCAGCGTGGCGCGGGCGGTCGAGAACGCAGACGGTGATCTCGTCGGGCTTCACGCCCTTGGCCTTGGCCAGCGCCTTGACGTTTTCCGACGGCGACTTGTCGAGATCGATGACCCCGGCCGGATAGCCCGGCCCACAGGCGATCTTGTCCATGTAGGTGTCGGGCGCGTTGAGCATGGTCCCCTTGGGCGCCCAGGCCATGACGGCCAGCGCGTTGGCCATGGCTTTGGCGGTGAGGGTGGTGCCTTCCAGCGGATCCAGCGCGATGTCGATCTTGTGCTTGCCGCCCTTCCCCACCTTCTCGCCGATGTAGAGCATGGGCGCCTCGTCGCGCTCGCCCTCGCCGATGACGATCTCGCCGTCGAGGTCGAGGTCGTTGAGCGCCGTGCGCATGGCGTCAACGGCGGCCTGGTCGGCGGCCTTCTCATCGCCCCGTCCCACCAGCTTCCAGGCGGCGATGGCGGCGATCTCGGTGACGCGGACCGCGTCCAGCACCAGGCTGCGGTCGAGGACTTGCGAAGTCATGTCTCAGGCGTCTCCGGGATTCTCAAATGCGGGCGATGCGTAGCAGGCGCGGACGGTCCAGCACAGCCGGCAGGGCCGCGATGCGATCTATGGCCGCCTTCAGCACGGATTCGGCGACCGCGTGGGTGGTGAGCACGATCGGGACTCCCTGCGCGTTTTCTACCGGTTTCTGCAGGAAGCTCTCGATAGAGACGCCGGCCTCGGCCAGGGTTTCCGAGACAGCGGCGATCACGCCGGGCTCGTCCTTGACCGACAGGCGCAGATACGCGCGGCCGATGCTCTTGGAGGGATCCACCGGCGTGAACGGCTGAAGCTTGCCGGCCGGAGCCTGGAACACCGGACGTACGGCGCCGGCCATGACATCGGCGATGTCGGCGGCCACGGCGGCGGCGGTGGGCCCGGCGCCCGCGCCGGGGCCTTGGATGAAGATGCGCCCGGTGCGCGTGCCTTCGATGAACAGCGCATTCAGCGCGCCCCCGGCCTGGGCCAGGGGGTGGGCGAGCGGCGCCAGGGACGGATGCACGCGCACCAGCACCCCGTCCGGCGAGCGGTCGGCCGACGCCACCAGCTTGATCCGGTAGCCCAGGTCTCGGGCGAGCTGAATGTCCAGCAGTTCAACGCCGGCGATCCCCTCGATCTCGGCGGCGGCGTAATTGGGCGCGCAGCCGAAGGCCAGCGCCGCGAGGATGGAGATCTTGTGGGCCGCGTCGAACCCGCCCACGTCCATGGTTGGGTCGGCCTCGGCGTAACCAAGGCGCTGAGCCTCGGCGAGCACCTCGGCGAAGGCCCGGCCCGTCGCCTCCATTTCCGTCAGGATGTAGTTGCAGGTGCCGTT
>PLEH01000150.1 GCA_003136395.1 Phenylobacterium sp. | reverse complement strand
GCCCTGGAAGGGTTTACCGCCGGAGCCGTCGAGTATCTCGCCGCCGCGGATCACGTAGTCGTAGGCGGCCGGCCTGGCCGCACCCAAGGTCAAGGCTGCGGCGAGGACGGTGAGCGAAACGGCGGCGATACGCTTCATGAGCGACTCCTTTGCTTGAGCCTAGCGCGGTTTCGGACCTGACAAGCTCGGCAATCTCTGGCCTCCTCCCGCCCACGAGGAAACAGGGAGGCAGAAATGGCCCAGGGATTCGATCCGGCCGCGGCGACGGCGGCCTATCTAGCGACGCTGTCGCCCGAGGCGCACGCCAAGGCCACGGCCTACACCCAAGGCGGGCACTGGGTGCTGCTGTGGGGCGCGCTGGTCAGCGTCCTGGTGTCGTGGATTGTCATCCAGACAGGCGTGCTGGTGCGCGTGCGCGGTGGGGTGGAAGCCAAGAAGCCGCGGCCGTGGTTGGCGGTGCTCCTTGTCCTCCTGGTCGACTTCATACTTGAGGGGCTGATCTCGATCCCCTGGGACGCCTACGCCCGCTGGTGGCGCGAAAGAGGCTATGGCCTGACCAGCCAGCCCTTCGCCGGCTGGCTCACCGAGCACTTCATGCAAATGGCGATCGGCATCGTGAGCTCGCTCATCGTCTTTTCGCTGCTCTACTGGCTGATCCGGCGGGCGCCGCGGACATGGTGGCTGTGGGCCGGAGTGGCGACGACGGCCGTCACCATCATCTTCTTCATTGCCGGCATCTTCCTGATCGAACCGCTGTTCAACACCTACAAGCCCGCGCCGCCCGGTCCGGTGCGGGACGAGGTGGTGGCCATGGCCAAGCAGGTGGGGGTGCCGTCGGACAAGATCCTGATCTATAACGGCTCCAAGCAGTCCAACCGCTACACCGCCAACGCCGGCGGCCTGTTCGGCTACGGCCGCGTCGCCATGAGCGACGTGATGTTCAAGAAGGACGCCGACCTCGCCGAGGTGAGGGGCGTGGTGGGCCACGAGATGGGCCACTACGTGAGGAAGCATGTCCTGCTCGGGGCGCTATTCCAGGGCGCGGTCGCGATCGTGGGGCTGTTCCTGGTCAGCCGGCTGTTTCCCTGGGCGGCGGGTCTTCTCGGCGCGAAGGGCGTCACGAGCATCGCCGACCCGGCGGGCTTCCCGGTGATCTCGATCATCGTCACCGTGCTGACCCTGCTGGCCACGCCGATCACCAACAGCTTCAGCCGCTGGGGCGAGGCCGACGCCGACCACTTCTCGGTTGTCCACTTCAACGAGCCCGACGGCTTGGCCAAGGCGCTGGTGAAGACCATCGAGTACCGGGCCGACAGCCCCTCGAAGTTCGAGGAGTTCATCTTCTACGACCATCCCTCGGTGGGGGCTCGCGTGCGGGCGATGATGGACTGGAAGGCTGAGCATCCGAAGCCGGAGGCGGGGGCAAGTCCTGCGCCTTCACCCGAGACCGAAGCCCCGCACTAAGCCGCTCAGCGCTTCCTGACGAACACCGTGCCGGCGGAGTAGCCGGCGCCGAAGGAGCAGATCAGCCCGGTCTCGCCTTTGGCGAAGTCGTCGTTGGCGCGGTGGAAGGCGATGATCGAGCCGGCCGAGGAGGTGTTGGCGAACTCGTCGAGGATGATGACGTTCTCGCCCGGCGCGGGGTCGCGGCCCAGGACGCGGCGGCCGATCATCTCGTTCATGTTGATGTTGGCTTGATGCAGCCAGAGGCGCTTCAGCCCCGTCGGATCGACGCCGAGGTCGCTCGCGTGCTCGACGATCATGTCGGAGACCAGCGGCACGACCTCGCGGAACACCTTGCGGCCTTCCTGGACGAAGAGCTTGTCGATGGCCCCGATCCCTTCCGGCGCGGCGCGGTTCAGGAAACCGAAATTGTTGCGGATGTTGTTGGAGAACTGGGTCTTCAGGCGCGTGCCCAGGATGTCCCAGCCGCCGGTCGCGCGGTCTTCGGCTTCCACGATCACGGCGGTGGCGACATCGCCGAAGATGAAGTGGCTGTCGCGGTCGCGGAAGTTGAGGTGGCCCGAGCAGATCTCGGGATTGACCATCAGCACCGCGCGCGCCGAGCCCGAGGCCACGAAGTCGGCGGCGGTCTTGATGCCGAAGGTGGCGGAGGAGCAGGCGACGTTCATGTCGAAGGCGAAGCCGCCGATGCCGAGCGCCTGTTGCACCTCGATGGCCATGGCCGGATAGGCGCGCTGCATGTTCGAGGCCGCACAGATCACCGCGTCGATCTCCGAGGCGGGCTTTCCCCAGCGCGCGATGGCCTGCTTGGCCGCCTCGACCGCCATCTCGGCCAGGACCGAGATCTCCTCGTTGGATCGCTCGGGAATGTTGGGGCGCATGACGTCGGGATCGGTCAGGCCGGTCTTGTCGACCACATAGCGTGACTTGATGCCCGAGGCCTTCTCGATGAACTCGACGGAGGACGGCGTGAGCGCCGCAACCTCGCCCTCGGCGATCGCCTCGGCGTTGGCCGCGTTGAAGCGCTCCACATAGGCGTTGAAGGTGTCCACCAGCTCCGCATTCGAGAGGCTCTGCGGCGGGGTGTAGAGGCCGGTGGCGGGGATCACGGCTTGCGGCAAGGGACGTCTCCGGCGGCGAAAGCGGAGTGATAGCACGCCGGGAGCCCGCCGGGGCTAGTGGCTCAGGAGCCACATACGGCGTTCGCCATATCAATAAGGCCGAACCGACAACCTCGGGCCGCGTTTGGAGCCGAACCCCGCGTGGGTTGGGCTGTTTGCGTAGACTAAGGACGAAATCCAATGAGAGCTTTGATCACCGCCGCTTCCGCCCTGGCCCTGGCGGCGTTGCTGCCGGCCGCGGCGTCGGCTCAGACGGCGAACACGGGCACGACGTTCTACGGAACGCTCGGCTATGCGGACTCCAGCACCGATCACCTGAACCTCGGCACCATCCAGGGCCGTGTCGGCGCCCGCTTCGGGCAGTACTTCGGCGTCGAGGGCGAACTCGGCGCCGGCGTGACCAACGACAAGACCACCGTGAATGGCGTCGACATCAAGGCCAAGATCCAGCACCAGGAGGCGATCTACGGCGTCGGCTTCCTGCCGCTGTCGCCGCAGTTCGACCTCCTGGCCCGCATCGGCTACGGCGAGACCCGGGCCAAGGCCAGCGCAAGCGCTTTTGGCGTGGCCGACAGCACCAGCGGCGATTCCTGGAACTACGGCGTCGGCGGGCAATATCGCTTCGACGACAAGAACGGTGTCCGCGCCGACTACACGCGCGAGGAATATACCGGCAGCAACGGCGGGGCGGCGAATGTCTACGCCCTGTCCTACGTCCGGAAGTTCTAGCCGCAGCCTCCTGGCTGCGACGGAAAGCCCTCCCTTCACCGGGAGGGCTTTTTCTTGACCCGACGGCGCGGGCGCGGGCAGGTTCCCCGAGTGAACAGCGCTTACCTGATCCAGCTCGCAGTTTCGGCGGTAGCCGTCGGCCTGATGATCGGGCTGGCCGCCTGGGCGACGCGGGGGCGCGGCGCGCCGCCGCTGGACGAGGCCACGGCGCGGCGCTGGCTGGCCGATGAGTTCCCGGGCCGCGAGGTCGAGAGCCTGTGGATCGCCACCGACGGCCTGGGCGCGCTGGCGAAGTCCGGCGATCGGGCGCTGATCCTGACCCGCGTAGGCGACGGCTACGCCGCCCGTCAGATCGACTGGTCCAAGGCGCTGGCGGCCCGCGCGCAGGATGGCCGCGTCCGTATCGCGCTCGCCGACGTCACGGCGCCCAAGGCCGTGCTGGCGCTCGGCGTCTGGCCGCCGAAGGAACTGGCGGCATGAAGGGCTTCGATCCGGTCACGCTCGCCACGCCGTTCTTCATCATCACGGTGATCCTGGAGATCGTCCTGGCCCGCTTTGGCGCGCTCAAGGCTCAATACGAGACCAAGGACACCGCCGTTTCCTTGACCATGGGCCTGGTGTCGTCGGTGGCCGGCCTGCTAACGGCCGGGGCCAGCTTCGCGGCGGCCATGTGGATCTACCAGCATCGTCTCTTCACGATCCCGATGACCGCGATCTGGGCCTGGATCCTGGTCTTCCTGCTGGAGGACATGACCTATTACTGGTTCCATCGGCTCAGCCACGAGCGGCGGTTCTGGTGGGCGGCACACGTCAACCACCACTCCTCCCAGCACTACAACCTGTCGACGGCGCTTCGGCAGACCTGGACCGGCGGGTTGGCCGGCACCTGGGCTCTATGGCTGCCTTTGTCGCTGATTGGATTTCCGCCGGCCATGGTGCTGATCCAGAAGGGCGTCAGCCTGGTCTACCAGTACTGGATTCACACCGAGGCGATCCGCCGCCTGCCGCGGCCCATCGAGGCGGTCTTCAACACCCCGTCGCACCACCGCGTGCACCATGCCCGCAACCCGCGCTACCTCGACCGCAACTACGCCGGCATCCTGATCATCTGGGACCGGATGTTCGGGACCTTCCAGCCGGAGCTGGACGAGGAGGCTTGTCGCTACGGGCTAGTCCACAACCTCGGCACCTTCAACATCGTGCGCGTGGCGTTCCACGAGTGGATCGGCATGGCGCAGGACATCGCCCGCCAGCCGCGCCACATCCTGGGCTGGCTGTTCGGCGCCCCGGGCTGGACCCCGGACGGCAGCCGCGACACCAGCGCCAAGCTCAAGGCGGAGTGGGCGGCGCGGCAGGCGGCGACTGAATCGGAGCGCGAGGCGGCCTAGGCCCACTGCGGCGACGACGTCATTGCCTCGCCGATGGGATTTCGGTTGTGCGCTGTGGGGCCCGACCGACCGCACACTTTGCCGTGTTGGCGCACCATCTCAAGTAGAGCAATCCCACCCGCTACGGTAGAATTCTCGCTGGAAGGCGGCCGGCAGACCGGCCGTTACAAACATAGGGGTTTGCGTCATGGCCAAGCGTCCTGTTCCCGGATCAGAGCGTTCGCCGCTCGCCGGCGCCGTAGCGGTCGGCAGGACCGCGTCCGATCAACGCCTGGAGGTGACCGTCCTTCTGCGGCGGCGTGACGCCGCGGGTTTGAAATCCCGCGCCGCGACCTCGGCCCCCGGCGGCCATATGGACCACGCGGCCTTCGCCGCGGCCTACGGCGCCGATCCGGCGGATATCGAAAAGGTCGTGTCCTTCGCGGACTCCCACGATCTGGCGATCGTCAGTAACGACGCTGCGCGCCGCACGGTGATCCTGTCCGGCACGGTGGCGCAGTTCGAGGCGGCGTTTGATGTAGAGCTGCAGGACTTCGAATATGACGCGGGCTCCTATCGCGGACGGATTGGCGCGGTGCAGATTCCCGAGGAACTGTCCGACGTGGTCGAAGCGGTCATGGGTCTCGACAATCGGCCGGCCGCCAAACCGCACTTCCGCATTCGTTCCAACCTGGGGGCGCACACGCCAGGCGCGTCGAGTTCGTTCACGCCGCCGCAGCTGGCCAAGCTCTATGGTTTCCCGGCCGGGACCGGCCAAGGCCAGTGCATCGCCCTGATAGAACTGGGCGGCGGCTACCGGCCGGCCGACCTGAAGGCCTATTTCGCGGGTCTCGGCGTCGGCAAGCCCGCGGTCACCGCGATCGGTGTGGATCATGCCGCCAACAAGCCCACCGGCGACCCCAACGGCGCGGACGGCGAAGTGGTTCTGGACATCGAGGTGGCCGGCGGGGTCGCGCCTGGCGCGCACATCACCGTCTATTTCGCCCCAAACACGGACGCCGGCTTCCTGAACGCCATCACCACGGCGGTCCATGACGCCAAGAACAAGCCTTCGGTCGTCTCGATCAGCTGGGGCGGTCCTGAGGCGAGCTGGACGCCCCAATCCCTCAAGGCCTTCGACAGCGCCTTCCAGGCCGCGGCGGTGATGGGAGTGACGGTGCTCGCGGCCTCCGGCGACGACGGGTCGTCCGACGGCCTGAACGATGGCCAGGCCCACGTCGATTTCCCGGCGTCCAGCCCCCACGCCACGGCGTGTGGCGGCACCCGGCTGACCACGTCCGGTCAGACCATTGCCGGCGAGCAGGTCTGGAACGACGGCGCGGGCGGCGGGGCGGGCGGCGGCGGGGTCAGCGTCGCTTTCGAGGCTCCATCCTGGCAGAGCGGCCTCAAGTCCACGCGGAAAGGCGGCCAGGCCAGCATGCTGGCCAAGCGCGGCGTGCCCGACGTGGCGGCCGACGCCGATCCGCAGAGCGGCTATGAGATCAGGGTCGATGGCCAGACGGCCGTGATCGGCGGCACCAGCGCGGTGGCCCCGCTCTGGGCTGGGCTGATCGCCATCGTCAACGCCGCGAGCGGCAAACGCGCCGGCCTGATCAACCCGGCGCTCTATGCGGCGCCCTCGGCGCTGCGGGACGTGACCGCGGGAGACAACGGCGACTTCGAAGCGGTCGAGGGCTGGGACGCCTGCACGGGCCTCGGCAGTCCGAACGGCGCCGCCATCGCCGCGGCCCTGTCCTAGTCCCGCAGCAGCGGCAGGGAGAGCCCGGAGACCGGCCGGGCGCCCAGGATCTCGCGGCGGAACCGGTAGAGCTCGGCCGGGCGGCCGCCGGTGTCGGCGTCCATCCGGCCGAGGCCTTCGACGAGGTCGGCTCGCTCCAGGGCGCGGCGGAAGTTCTGCTTGTGCAGGGGAACCCCGGCGATCGCCTCGACGGCGCGTTGCAGCGCCGAGAGCGTGAAGGCCTCGGGCATCAGCTCGAAGACCACCGGGCGGTACTTCAGCTTGCCCCGCAGGCGGCTGACCGCGGTGGCGAGGATGCGCCGGTGGTCGGAGAGCATGGGCTCGCCGAGCGCGGCGGACAGCGGCGCGCGCAGGGCGGTGGCGGCCTCGCCGCGGTCGCGGGCGGCCTCGCGCGCCAGGCCGGCTTCGTAGAGCAGCTCGTAGCGCTCCAGCACCCGCTCCTCGTTCCAGGGTGCGCCCTCCAGAGCGAACAGCAGGCGCGCGCGGCTCAGGCGCTGCGCGTCGCCGCCGGCCCATTGGCGCAGCGCCTCTTCGATCAGCGCCAGGGCGGCGGGCCGTCCCTCGCGCCAGTCCTCGTAGGGGAAGAACCGTGTCCAAGGCCGCCATTCGGACCCCGGCGCATGGGTGTCGACCGCGGCCGTGGCGAGCGCCAGGTAACCCACCGAGATTACCCGGGCGTGGTCGGGGCTGTCGCCGCTGTGGCGGCCCATATCGGCCAGAGGCGCATCACGACCCTTGTCGCCAAAGGTGTAGAGCTGCTCGACATAGCCCAGTGTGAAGCGGGTCTGCTCAGTGACGAAGGCCCTCATCGCCAGCTCGAATGTGCGGTGACCCTTGGGATCGAACGGTCCGAACGGCAGACCCTCGGCGCTGGCGCCTGGCGGCCGCACCGTGAGCACGACGGCGTCGTCGTCCTGGATGGCCACCACCACGGCCGAGAGGCCGATGACCACTGTGCTGTCGAAAGCCCCGCTCATTCGGTGTCGAACGCCGCGGCGACCGAGGTATATCCGGCGGCCTCGGACAGCACATGGAAGCGTTCGACATAGCGCTGCTGCGCCACGGCAGGGGGCTGAGGCTCGATTTTCAGGCTGTAGCCGGCTGGCGGAGCGTCGAAAAAGGCCAACGACTCGGCGTGGTTGAACCCTGCGAGCTGGGTCGCCTCGAAGAAGGCGCAGGCCCGGTCGGCCCGCTTGATCAGCGTCTTGATCGCCGCGGGCGTCCTGGCTGGCAGGCCGAAGCGGGTGTGGATGGCGTTTTCCAGCCGCTCCTCGAAGTCCTTGTAGTTGACGCCCAACGCGGCCTTGAACGGCGAGATCATGTCGCCGATCACATATTCCGAGGCGTCGTGCAGCAAGGCGGCCAGGCGCCAGCGCGGGGCAGTGTCAGGCTGGATGTGAGCGACGATCTCCTCGACCACCACCGAATGCTGGGCGACGGAGAACGCGTGCTCGCCGATCGTCTGGCCGTTCCAGCGGGCGACACGGGCCAAGCCGTGGGCGATGTCCTCGATCTCGATGTCCATGGGCGAGGGGTCGAGCAGGTCCAGCCGCCGGCCCGACAGCATGCGTTGCCAGGCGCGGGGTTCTTTCGCCGAACGACGCAGCCCTTTCCTCACGGAAGCATTCCCTCCACAGTCAAGGTGGTGAACTGGCCCATGCCTTGGCAAATATCAATGCGAGCATAGGCCCTGGGCCATTGAAGTTCACGTTGAAGGAGAGCCGAACCGATGAGCTGGGCTCGTATCATGGCGCCGCTATCGGGCGGGCAGGGCGACGCGGCCGCTGTCGCCGCCGCCGTCATGCTGGCCGAACCCTTCCAGGCCGAGATGGTCGGGGTCTACACGCCCGCCGACGTGGCTGACGTCATGCCTTGGATGGGCGAGGGCTTCCTGGGCGGGGTGCAGACCACCGCGCTGGAGTCCCTCAAAGAGGCCGCTCAGGTCGGCGAGAAGAACGCCCGGGCGGCCATGGACAAGACCTCTTACGCCAAGAGCCGCTTCATCTCGCTGCAGACCCCGGTCTGGGCCGGCCTGTCGGCGGAAAGCCGCCTGTGCGACGTGGTGGTGTTCACCTCCGACCCAGCGCGGGGCCGTGGGCCGCTTGCCGAGGCGTTCCAGCAGATGGTGGCCGACGAGCAGCGCCCGGTGCTGATCGCCCGCGAGGGGCTGAAGGTTGGCGGGACCGTCGCGGTGGCCTGGGACGGCGGCAAGGAGGCGAGCCGCGCGGCCCGCCTGGCGCTGCCGCTCCTGGAAAAGGCCGCCAAGGTGGTGATCCTGGCCGCGCCCAAGGCCAGTTCGCGCAGCTTCGACGCGGGCCGCCTGCAATCCTATTACGCGGCGCGCGGCGTCGAGGCGGAGGTCGATGTCCTGCCGGACACCGGCGACGCCGCGCCGGTGCTGCTTTATGCGGCGCGGAAGTCGGGCGCCGATATATTGGTGGCCGGCGCGTTCGGCCACCCGCGGCTGCAGGAATTTATCTTCGGGGGTACGACACGCACCCTGTTGAATTCCGACGCGCCTTCGCTGTTCCTATCTCACTAGCGTTCCCAGAGGACCTACAATGACCCTGTCTCGCATCGTCATGCGGCTTGCCCGCAACCCGGGCACCGAGTTCGCAGGCGGTGACGACCACCGCGGCTACGCTCTGACCGCGCCCCTGACCGACGACGGTCACCTGGACGAGGGGGCCTATTCCAAGGCGCGCGACGCCTGCACGGTGCGCCGCTTTTCGCCGGACGAGGATCCGGCCGACGGGCGGCTGGCGCGGCGGGGGTCGCGCTGGTTCTTCGACTACGAGGAGGGCGAGGCCGCCGACGACGAGCCGTTGCACCGGCTGGGCGAGCATCGCTTTGCGGTAGGGGAATACGTCACCGTCACCGACGAGGATGGCCGGCCGCTCACCTACAAGGTCGTCGAAGTGCAGCCCGCGGGCTGAGTCGGGACGATCAGCCGCCCGGGTCTCTCCAGGGGCGAAGCGCCGTGTTGCGCCGCAGTTCGGCCTGATCCTCGCGGGTGCGTTGAACGATCTCGTCCTTGCGGGCGCAGACCTTCTTGGGGAAGAGGCTGCCCAGGCGGACCTCGTCATGGCAGACGACTGTGCCGCCGGCCTCGAGGGTGGCGTGGCTGCCCTGACCGGTGACGGTCACGGGGCTGACGCTCCTGACGGGCGCCGCCGGCGGCGCGGCCGCGGCATGGTCCGCGACCGGCGCAGCCTGGAAGAACAATGCCGTGGCGGCGAGAACAGCGCTGATCATGGGCATCCCCGAAAGACTGATGTGCGAAGCCTAGCTGAAGCCGGCGGTTTGTCAGCCTTGCATATTGCAATCCGGGGCGATCGGATCGCCTAGACCCCACCGTTGCGGCGAACCAGTCGCTTGATGTCATCGGAAACGTCGTGGCGGGTCCCCTCGTGGGCCTTGAAGACCGCCACGGTGATCGGACCCACCTTGGGGCCGGCCGCTTCATAGCCGACCGCCTTCCAGCCATCCTTCAGGTCGTCCCGGGCGAGGATGAAGGTGGCCCTGAAGCCGCGCCTTTCCCGCGAAAACGCCTCGCCGCGCAGGCGCACATCGCGGGACATCCGCACCGTGGCGCCGTTCTCGCCGGCGTTCACATGCACCATGCCGACATTGACGTCGGCCTTGTCGTCGTCGGCGTTGATGTGGATGCCGGGCAGGTCGATGTGGGCGTGGTCGCCATGGCGGTCGGCGGAGTCGGCGTTGTCCTTGGAATCGCTGTCCTCGTCCTTGTCGGCCTTCTTGATCGTGCTCTTGGCGTCCTCGGCCGCCTGTTTGGCGACCGCCGAGGCGTCCGCCGCGGCCGAGGTCGCGGCCTTGGCGACGGCGACGCCCGGCTTGGCGTCGGCGGCCGGCTCCGGCTGAACCTGGGCCTGCAGCTCGGCCTCGACCGGCTGAAGGGCCGCCTCATAGGCGCCCGCGGAGACGCTCAGCAGCCGCAGGGACACCTCATCGCCGTCGCGACTCGAATAGAGGCAGGTCTTCCGGTCCGGCGCCATGTTGGAGAGTTTGAGGCCGCCGACCTCGGTGGGACAGTCGAGCGCGACACGCGCCGTGGGCGGCGACGTCGGCGCGCAGGCGGATATCCCGGTCAGCATCAGCCCGCAGGCCGAGAGGAAGAGCAGCGACTTCATGAAAAAGGCTCCAGTCCGTTCACTCACGAACCTGACCGGAGCCCCTTCAAAAGGCGAGTGAATTCGATGTAACGCCGGTTACAGCGCGGTCCGCGCCGGGATTATTGGCCCGGCCGCGACCCCGCACCCTCGCGCCGCGCCAGGAAGGCCAGGCGCTCGAACAGGTGCACGTCCTGCTCGTTCTTCAGGAGCGCGCCGTGCAGCGGCGGGATCAGCTTGGTGGGGTCTTTTTCCTTCAGGGCGTCGGCGTCGATGTCCTCGACCATCAACAGCTTCAGCCAGTCGAGCAGCTCCGACGTCGAGGGCTTCTTCTTCAGGCCCGGCACCTTGCGCATGTCGTAGAAAATCCTGAGCGCCTCGGCGACCAGCTTCTGCTTGATGCCCGGATAGTGGACCTCGACGATCTCGTTCATCGTCTCGGCCTCCGGGAAGCGGATGTAGTGGAAGAAGCAGCGGCGCAGGAAGGCGTCCGGCAGTTCTTTTTCGTTGTTGGAGGTGATCAGGACGATCGGACGGATGGCGGCCTTGATCGTCTCGTTGGTCTCGTAGACGTAGAACTCCATCCGATCGAGTTCCTGGAGCAGGTCGTTGGGGAACTCGATGTCGGCCTTGTCGATCTCGTCGATCAGCAGGACCGGCCGCACGGGGCTTTCGAACGCTTCCCAGAGCTTGCCCTTCTTGATGTAGTTCTTGACGTCCTTAACGCCGATTTCACCCAGCTGGCTGTCGCGCAGGCGCGTGACCGCGTCATATTCGTAGAGCCCCTGGTGGGCCTTGGTGGTCGATTTGATGTGCCAGGTGATCAGCGGTGCGCCCAGCGCCGCGGCGATTTCGTAGGCCAGAACCGTCTTGCCGGTGCCGGGCTCGCCCTTGATGAGCAGAGGGCGCTCCAGCGCGATCGCTGCGTTGACGGCGACCTTCAGGTCATCGGTGGCGATGTAGGCGTCGGTGCCTTCAAAACGCTGGCTCATTCAGGTTCCCCGGGGCGGGTCCGGGCCCGCGTTCGAACAGTTGTTTACTTCCGGCCAGCCTAAAGACAGACGCGCGCCATGCAAGCGGCTTTGGGGCGCGACAGATTCGGCAGTACTCAGAGACTTGCAGAGAGGCGCCGCCCGTTGAACCTTGCCATCCTCCAGGCTCGAATGACCTCGTCCCGGTTGCCTGGAAAGGTCATGGCGCCGGTGCTGGGCGAGCCTATGATCGGGCGTCAGGTCGAACGGCTGCGCCGGGCCAGGCGCATCGACCCGCTGGTGGTGGCCACCAGCACGGACGCCAGCGACGACCCGCTGGCGGCCTATTGCGAGAGCCTTGGGTTGACGGTGTTTCGCGGATCCCTGGACGACGTGCTGGGGCGCTTTCGCGCAGCGCTGGCGCTTGAGCCTGACGCCAAGGCCGTGGTGCGCCTGACCGCCGATTGCCCGCTCACCGATCCCGAGCTGATCGACCAGGTGATCGCGCATCACCACGAGGCGGGGGCGGACTACACCTCCAACACGCTGGGAACCCGCACCTATCCGCACGGCCTCGACGTGGAGGTCATCCGGCCCGCCGTCCTGATCGAGGCCGCCGAACGCGCCAGCGATCCCTACGAGCGCGAGCACGTGACGCCCTACATCTACCGGCGGCCGGAGACCTACCGCTTGGCCGGCGTTTCACGGCGCGAGTCCCTGGCGAGCCTGCGCTGGACCGTGGATCTGCCGGACGACCTGGCCTTCGTCCGGGACGTCTACGCCAGGCTCTATCCGTCGAATCCAAAGTTCGATTCCGAGGCGATCGCGGCCCTGGCCGTGAACACCGCAAAGGCGCCGGCGTGAGCGGCGCGCCGAGCGTCGTGCTCCGGCCGCTGGAGGCCGACGACAGGGACCAGCTGCTCGCCTGGCGCAACCTGCCGGAAATCGCGCGCTGGATGTACAGCGACCACGTGATCACGCCGCAGGAGCATGCCCGCTGGTTCGCCGGCGCCCTGGCCGACCCGCGCCGACGGTACTGGATCATCGAGGCGAACGGCCTGCCGGTAGGCCTGGCCAACCTCTACGACCTGGCGCCCGAGCACAGCCGCACGGCCTGGGCCTACTATCTGGCCGATCCCTCGACGCGCGGGCAGGGGATCGGCGCCTTCGTGGAATACTGGGTGATAGAGCACGTGTTCGGCGAGCTGGGACTGAACAAGCTCTGGTGCGAGGTGCTGATCGGCAACGAGGCGGTGTGGCGGCTGCACGAGGGCTTCGGGTTCCGGCGTGAGGCGCTGTTTCGCCAGCACGTCCGCAAGGACGGCGAGCTGACGGATGTCGTGGGCCTGGGCCTGCTGGCGTCCGACTGGGCGGCGACGCGCGAGGCGAGCCGGGCGCGCCTGGCGGCGCGCGGGTTCGAGCTTCCGGCCTAGTCGCGACAGGTCAGCGTTCGGCGACGAAGGCCTCGACCGCGTCGGCCACCTCAGCCATCACCGGTTCCCATTGGCCAAAGCCGGGCGGCAGGAACACCCGCGTCGAGGGGTACCAGGGCATGGTCTCGGTCCCCAGCCTCGTCCAGGCGCCGGGGACCGAGACCAGGAAGCTGGGTGTTCCGCAGGCCGCGGCGATGTTGAAGGTGGCGTTGGCGAAGCCAACCACCAGGTCCAGGGCGCAGGAGAGGGCGGCGATGTCGTCGAGGTCCTGCTTGAGGTCGATGCCCGGTGGCGACCAGATCTCAACGCCGAAGTCCCGCTTGGCGGCGGCCAGTTCCTCGGCGCAGTCCCCGTACTGCAGGTTGACGAAGGTGACGCCCCTCTGCGCGAACACGGCCGCCCAATCGGCGAAGGCGGCGAAATAGCGGTGGCGCGAGTCCTTGGTGATCGCGCTCTTCCAAAGCAGCCCGACCTTCAGACCGGCCGGCGCCGTCTTCAGCACCCTGCGCCAGTGGGCCACCCGTTTGGGGTCGGCGACGAGGAAGCTGGGCCGGGGCGGGAAGGCGTCCAAAGAGCGCCGGAACTCGCACATCAGCGAGGCGATCGGAGCCCAAAGGTCGATGGTCGCGCCATCGCCGATGAAGGGGATGACGCGGGTCAGCACGCCGCTGACGTCATAGGTGGCATGGGCGCCGACTGTGGCCATGGGGAAGGACCGCTGGAAGAGCGGCACGAGCCGGGCCTCCGCGGCGATCGTAAGTTTGCCCTCGGGCCCGAGGCGCTCGATCAGGTCGGGCAGGACGTTGGCGAACAGAACTTCGTCGCCCAGGCCCTGTTCGCACACCACCAGGAACGACTTGCCGGCCAGGTCCGCGCCAGGCTCCCAGCGCGGCCGGTTGATCGCAAACGCCGTGCGGCCGCTGAACTGTGGATGGATGCGCGATTCGTACTCGTCCCACCCCTCGCCGATGCGTCCGACGCAGTGGAGCATGGTGGAGCGGGCCAGACGCATCATCTGGCGGTCGTCGCCGGCCTTCACGCCCTCGATGGCGGTGGCGTTTTCCACCAGGGCCGCCTCGATGTCGCCCTGCATGAGCAGGACGTTGGCGAGGTTGTGCCGCGCCTTGGGGAATTTCGGGTCAAGCCGCATCGCCTCGGCGAAGAACACCTGGGCGTTGGCGAAATCGCCCTGGTCGGAAAGGATCGTCCCCATGGTGTTCCACAGCATGGGATTGTCCGGCATCTTCAGGATCGCCGGCCGCAGGGTCTCGATGGCTTCGCCGTGACGTCCCTGGTCGCGGATGGCGCACACGAGGTTGTTGGCGGCCTCGGGGTCGTCCGGGTAACGGGCCAGAAAGCGGCGGAACAGGTCCTCGGCCTGCGGCTTCATGCCCAGCCGAAGGGCCAGCCGGCCGAGGTCGCAGGCGACCTCGCCGTGGTCCGGCAACAGCTTGAGGGCCGCTTCATAGGCGCGGATGGAATTGGCGAAGTCGCCGGCCCGCTCAAGGGCGATGCCCAGGAGGTACCAGCCGAGGCCGCTGTGTTCGTCCTGCTCGAGCGCCCTGACCGCCCAGTCGTAGGCCGTCTTCGCATCCTCGGCGCGGATGGCGTCGATCGCGCGCTGCAGCATCGGCGCGACCGCCATGGCCTTGAGCTCGGCGACCGCGGTGTTCAGCTTTGCCAGCGCGGTGGCGGAGCCGGCCTCGCCAATGGCGTCGGAGGTGAGCGCTTGCGGCGTCGGCGCCGCGGTTTGCAGCGCCAGGGGGGACGTGGCGGTGGGTTGGGCCTGGCGCGGCATGGAAGCGGAGTCTCCGAGAGCGTGCCCCATCTCCTCGTCCAACATGGCTAACGCGAGCTTAAGGCGCCGACGGAATCGCCGAAAACGCGCCGTCGGGCCGCCGCTTTTCAGTGCGGCAATGGGCCGTTAACCCGCGCCCGCTTAATTCTGCCGTGCGCGGATCCTGAGTTGGGGGTGACAATGGCGCGTTCGAGTCGCGGTGACGATTCGCAGGCGCTGAAATCGGGAGGCGGGTTTGCCGCTAAAATTGTCACTGAAGCCGGGTGAGAAATTCGTCCTCAACGGCGCCGTGGTGCAGAACGGGGACCGGCGCGGCGTGCTCGTCCTTCAGAACAAGGCGTCGGTCCTGCGCGAGAAGGACATCATGCAGGAGTCGGAGGTCACCACGCCGGCGCGGCATATCTACTTCCCGGTGATGATGATGTACCTCGATGAGGCCGGGGCGGACCGCTACTACGACGAGTTCGTCCGGCGCCTGACCGAATTCATGAACGTCATCGGCAACCCCGTGGTCCTCACCGAGTGTGTGGAGATCTCCAAGAACTGCATGGAGCGGGAATACTACAAGGCGCTGATGCGGTGCCGGAAACTCATGGAATACGAAGACGAGAGGTTGGGGCATGTCCCTTCAAGCTTACCAAAAGGCGGCGACCTGGGCTGAAAGCCCACGTCAGATGGAATACCGTCTTTTCGCGCAGGTTACGCTTGCGCTGATGGAGGCGGCCAAGACCGATCCCACCGATATTCCGGCGCGCATAGACGTTCTGGATTGGAACCGTCGCGTCTGGACTGCGCTGAGTGACGATTGCTCCAGCCCCGGCAACGGCCTGCCGGCGCCGCTGCGCGCCTCGATCATCTCGCTCTCCATCTGGGTGGCGCGGCACACCAGCGCTGTGATCCGCCGACAGGAGCAGATCGAGCCGCTGATCGAAGTCAACCGGATGATCATGCAGGGGCTGGCCCCTGCGTCGGCGGCGGCCAGCGCCGCGGCCTGACGGCCGACGCTTTGGCCCCGCGGCCGACGTCCTCTCACAACTCAGAAGTCACAGGCCCGGCGAGCGGTTTCCCGTGTGCGGGGCGATGCCTGCGCGCCTTTCTGCCGACCTGCCAGGCAGAATTTGCCGAGCACCGAGCCTGCTAGGCAAAACCTGCCGGTCTGAAACGTGGATAACAGACCTATAACCGCAGGATTTCAATCTCTTAGGAGCGGTGCTGTAGCGGCCGAAATGGCCCGATGCTTGCATCTCACGAGACCGGGCAAAACGCTCGCGGCTGCCAAAATGACGGCCGACGACCTGAGAAAAGGACTATTCATATGAGCTTCTCCGTCAACACCAATGCCGGCGCCCTCGTCGCCCTGCAGAACCTCAGCGTCACGCAAGCGCAACTGCAGACCACTCAGAACCGGATCAACACCGGCCTGAAGGTTTCGAGCGCGAAGGACAATGCGGCCATCTACGGCATCGCGCAAAACCAGCGCGCTGTTTCGAACGCCCTGAATTCGGTGGTTTCGTCGCTGCAGCGCGGTCAATCGACCGTCGATGTCGCCCTGTCGGCCGGCACCTCCGTGTCGGACCTGCTGAACCAGATGAAGGAAAAGGCCCTCGCGGCCGTTGACGTCACTCTGGACACGACCAGCCGTGCGGCTCTGAACAACGAATTCATCTCGTTGCGCAATCAGATCACCACGGTCACGTCCAACGCGGTGTTCAACGGCGCCAACCTGATCGACGGTGGCGCAGTGCAGATCCAGGCCCTGGCCAACGAATCCGGCACCCAGGTGATCAGCGTCGCCCACCAGAGCCTGGCTCTGGGCGGTGCGAACGTGACGATCGCGGCTGCGGCCTCGATCGGCACGACCGCTGCGGCATCGATCCAGATCGCGGCTCTGAACACCTCGATCGCCAACGTTTCGAGCGCTCTCGGTAAGCTCGGCACGGGCAGCAAGGCGCTGGCGTCTCACCAGACGTTCATCACCAACCTGCAGAACACGATCGACGTGGGCGTGGGCAACCTGGTGGACGCCGACCTGGCGAAGGAAAGCGCCAATCTCCAGGCGCTGCAGACCAAGCAGCAACTGGGCATTCAGGCGCTCTCGATCGCCAACCAGTCGTCCTCGATCCTTCTCGGCCTCTTCAAATAGGTCGCGTGGCGGCGGGGGGGGGGCTCGGCCCCCCGCCGCTCGCCTTTTCCTTCATGGAGCGTAGGCGCCAGAAGCGCCCACGGCAAACGAGATGGACAACAAGGTTGCGGCATTCGCAGCCACCCCCGATCCCACCTTCGGCCAGAAGCCCGCCCCGTCACGCGTCGACACGTCGTCGACGGCGGAGCGAGCCGCTCAAAGCCAGGATCCGGTGGATATGCGTTTGGTCATAGAAGAGGACAAGGCCAGCAATTCCTACGTCTACAAGACGGTCAATCGGCTCACGGGTGAAGTCATCCAGCAGCTGCCTCGGGACCAGGTCCTGAAGCTCCGCGAGCAACTCAATTACGAAGCCGGCGACGTAGTCCGAACCAAGGCCTGATCCTCCAAGACGCTCCCGCAAGGGCGCGTAAACCGAGACCCGAACACCGCCCCGGCGCGCCGGCGGCGGCAATCGGCGTTCGCGTTAACCATCTGCTCATCACGATTCCATAGCTTGAGCCTCGACCAAGCCCGCGACTCGCACCCCAGGCGAGAAGGGCGGGCGCCGAGGAGAGTGGCTGATGGCCCTGAGCGTACATACCAATGATGCGGCTCTTATCGCGCTGCAGAACCTGAACAACACCGGCAGCCAGCTTGCCGAGGTGCAGAACCGGATCAGCA
The DNA here is from genome assembly GCA_003136395.1 of Phenylobacterium sp. Lineage (GTDB taxonomy): Bacteria > Pseudomonadota > Alphaproteobacteria > Caulobacterales > Caulobacteraceae > Phenylobacterium. The sequence continues at coordinate 15,642 of PLEH01000150.1, read as the reverse complement.
CCGGCCTGGCGATCAACACCGCCAAGGACAACGCCGCGACCTGGGCCATCGCCCAGGGGCAGCGGGCCGACATCGGCTCGCTCGGAGCGGTGAAGTCGAGCCTCGACAGGGCGACGTCGATCGCCGACGTGGCCTCATCGGCCGGGGCGACGATCTCGGACCTGCTGGTGCAGATGAAGGCCAATGTGGTGGCCGCGCTCGATCCGTCCATCGACACCGCGTCGCGCAATTCGCTCGATTCCGCCTACAAGTCGGAGCTTCGCCAGATCACCTCGATCGTGCAGAACGCCAACTTCGATGGCGCGAACCTGCTGGACGGCAGCGTCGCCCAGATCAAGTTCATCGCCAATGCCAACGCCACCGGCTTCATCACCCTGTCGAGCCAGAATCTGTCGCTTGGCGGCGGGATCGTCACCGTGCCGTCGACCTCCTCGATCACCAGCGTCGCGGCCGCCAGCATCGCGCTGGCCCAGCTTTCGGCCTCGATCATCAATACCAATGCGGCGCTGGGCAACCTCGGGTCCCAGTCCAAGGAGATCGGAAACCACAACCTCTTCGTCCAGAAACTCTCCGATCAGCTGACGACCGGCGTCGGCAATCTGGTCGACGCGGACCTGGCTAGGGAAAGCGCGCGCCTGCAGTCCCTGCAGGTGCAGCAGCAGCTCGGCACCCAGGCGCTCTCGATCGCCAACCAGGCGCCGCAGATCATCCTGTCGCTCTTCAAATAACCCATTCCGTTGGGGCTTAATGGAAGACCCGGGGCGCTTCGGCGGCTCGGGTTTTTTCTTGAGCGTTTTCTGGCGTTTCAGCGCGCGTGTTGGGGCGACCTTTAACAAGCTCTAAACCCTCGCGGGCGCAGTGTCGGGGCGCGGAGCTTTTGTCCGCCAAGGGCGTGCGATGCAGATCGGTGACCAGAGCTACGTGCTGGGGCTGTTCAACTCGACGAGTTCGAGCACGAACTCGAACGGCTTTATCACCATGGATCTCTCCAGCCTGATGTCGACCAGCGGGACGGCGGCGAGCAACACGCCTGCCGCTCGGGTCGCGCCCACGCCCCCGTGGAATTCCGCCGAGCCCCCCGCTCAGGCCAATGCGAACGTGCAGACCGCGCTCGCCGGTCAGCCGATCATCAACGAAAGCGCGACCCAGCTCGATCTGCCGGGCGCGTCTGCCGACTACAAGAAGCTGTTCGCCCTCTACAAGGGCCTGGACACGCTTTCCAACATCGCCGCGCAAGCGGCCGGCGGCATCTCGCCTGAGGCGCAGAAGCAGCTCTCCAGGGCCTTCAACAGCGGCCTAGCCCAAGTCTCGAGCTACTTGGGCACGGCCGACTTCAGCAAGCTACGGCTTGCGGACGGCGCCGACGCCAGCAGCGCCAAGGCCACCCTGCAGATTTCCAAACCGGCCACCACCTACGTCACGCCGCCGCTCGCCACCTCGCTGACGACGGACGTTGCAGCCTTCGCCGGTACCGCCCAATTCAATATATCTATCAAGCGGAACCTGTCGTCATTTAATGTTCCGATCGACCTGTCGAACCTGGGCGCCCAGCCGCGCAGCCTGGCCAATGTGATCAACTATATCAATCAGCAGCTTGCGGCCGCGGGCGTCGAAACCCGGTTCGCCAGCAGTAAGACGCCTGGCCAGCCGCAGACGATCACCGCGGGCGGGCAGACCATCACCTTGCCGCCCACCTCCGACCAGTATGGGATGCAGATCAATATTGGCACCAGCGAGCAGGTGACCTTCACCGCCCCGCAGACGGCCGGAGCGGTCTATGTGGCCCAGACGGTCGGCAACCCGAACCCGGACAACAATCCGGCCACCAACGACTCCAACACCCGCAACCAGTTGCTGAAATTCCAGACCGACACCGTCAACGTCGACACGCCGCCGCAACTCCCAAACCAGCCGAACTTCGTGGCCGGGCGGGTGTTCGCCAACAACCTCGAGCCGAACATCGGCGCCGTCCACGCGACCCAGGTCGCATCCGACGGGTCGGTCTACATGCTGGCCGATGTTACGGGCACGACCTACGGACAGTCCCTCCAGGGCGCGCAGGACGTCGCCCTGGTGAAGTACGATTCGGCTGGGCGCTTCGTTTACGCCCGCACACTCGGCGCGTCCGCCACCGCCTCGGGAATGGGCCTGGCCATTTCGTCCACAGGGCAGGTGGCGGTGACCGGCTCGGTGACCGGCGGCTTGAACGGCGCGACCGAGGGGGCGCTGAATTCCGGCCTCACGGGCGCCTTCGCCGACCAGACCGATAGCTTCGTCACGCTCTACGATTCCAGCGGCAACGAGCTGTGGACCGAGCGCCGCGGCTCGGCCCAGCAGGACCAGGCCAGCCAGGTCTCCTTCAGCGCCGACGGCGCCACGGTCTATGTGGCCGGCCAGGCTCAGGGCGCCTTGCCCGGGGCCGGCGCCCCGATCGGCGGCTACGACGGCTATATCGAAGCCTTCCAGACGAGCGCCAGCGGCACGCCGCAGGCGACCTTCACCCAGACCTTCGGCACGACCGCCCAGGATTCGGTGAAGGGCATGGTTGTGGACGGCAATTCCCTGATTACCGCCAGTGTCGAGAACGGCCACGCCATCCTGCGCAACTTCGACATCTCCTCGGGAACGCCGGCGCTGTCGGCCACCCGCGACCTGGGCGACCTGCAAGGCGGCACCATCACGGGCCTGGCCCTGAGCGGCGGCCAGCTTGTGGTGGCCGGCAACACCGCCAACGGGGCCTTGGCGGCGGGCACGGTGACCCGCGCCGCCTCCGGCGGGACGGACGCCTTCGCCGCCCAGGTTTCGGAAAACCTCTCCTCCGGTCCGAGCGACGCCATCGCCTACTACGGTGGAACCGGCGAGGACAAGGCGACATCCCTGGCGGTCTCGGGCGGTCAGGTGTGGATCGGCGGCCAGGCCGGAACGGACCTGCCGGGTCAGCCGGCGGTCGGAACCAAGGACGGCTTCATCGCCCAGCTCGACATCGCGACGGGGGCCATCGTCAATTCGGAGCGGTTCACCGGCAAGGACGGGATGGCGGTCCCCACCGCCATCGCCGTGGACACCACGGGCGCCAGCTTCCTGGACCGGCTCGGATTACCCAAGGGGACGATCGGGGGAGACCCCTCCCAGCAGCTGACCGCGCAGAGTTCGCTTCGGGCGGGCGAGCAGTTCACGATCGCCACCGGCGCGGGGCCGGCCACCAAGATCACCATCGACGCGGGCGAAACCCTCGACACCCTGGCGCTGAAGATCCAGCGCGCGAGCGGCTACCAGGCGCTTGCGACCATCACGACCGTCAGCGGTCAGCGGCAGCTCAAGATCGCGCCGGCCAACTCCACGCAGACCGTCAGCCTCGGCGCGGGTCCCGCGGGCAAGAACGCGCTGGCGACACTGGGCCTGCCGGAGGGCCTGCTCAACCTGACCACCACCACGAAGGGCGTCACCACGCCGGCCGACGGCGGCCCGAACATCTACGGCCTGGGGCTGTCGAGCACGCTCAACATCGACAGCGCCGCCCAGATCAGCCACGCCCGCGCGGTCGTCGGCGCGGCCATGGGTATTGTCCGCAAGGCCTACCAGGACCTGGTGACCGCAGCGACCCCCAAGACGGCCGCCTCGATCGCCGCCGCCAACGGCAAGACCGGCGCCGTGCCGGCCTATCTGACCGCGGAGCTCGCCAACCTCCAGGCCGGGCTCGCCCGCCTTACCGGCGGCAATACCGCCCCCTCGACCTCCACCTTCGCCTGAGCGCCCGCGCATAGGCTGCATGATCGGCTCTTGGACGCCTTGAAACAGGCGCCGGCGGGGTCTAGCGAGAGCCATGGATTTCTTGAAGGACCGCAGGACCGTGCTGGTGCTGGCCGGCGCCGCCGTCGCGCTGTTGGCAGGACTGGCCATCGCCTGGGCCCTGGTGGCCCAGCATCGCGGCGAGGCCACAGCTCCGCCGCCGGCCTCCCGCGCCGGCCTGGTGATCGATTCGGCTGACGCGGGCGACGGGCGCATGGACTCCACCCGGCCGCTGCGCTGCTTCGTGGCCGGCCAGTTCGTCGGCGAGATGACGCTCGCCGCCTGCGCCAAGCGCAACGGGGTCTCCACCGACGCGCTCGACGTGGGGCTGGACCCCAGTGGAGCGCTCGCCGCCGCGGACCAGGCCGGCGCCATGATCACCCCGCTGCCGCCCGCCGACAGCAAGGCCGAGCAGGCCGCGCCGGCCGAGGCCGCCGCCCCGACGCCGGCTCTGCCGCAGGTCGTTAGCGGGGCCTCCGGCGCCTGCCTCAGCTACGCCGCTGGCCAGTGGCGCAGGCTGTCGAACGAGATGGCCCTGAACGCCTGCGTCCAGGCGCTGTTTGCAGGCCGTTGCGAGCACGCGGGCGAGGCGGCCTATGGGCGCTGGGCCCAGCAGACGTTGCGGCTGGCGCCCGGCAAGGTGGAAATCTCCGCCGACAACCGCAATTTCCGGACGTTGATGGATCAGCCGGTCTGTCCCGCGGCGCCGGCCGGCTGACGGCTCGCGCATCGGAAATTACTTGTGTAGGATTTGGCCATGCAACGCCTCGCCCTCACCGCCGCCGCCCTTCTGATCACCACCGCCGCGCTTTCGGCCTGCACGAAGCAAACCGAGCCGCCGGGAGACCCGGGGGTCTGTTACAACGTCGTCCCGCAGAAGGGCGGAAAATTGAAATACTTCAAGCTTGTCAATACGCCTAACCTGGAAACCTGCGCCGCGAACCTCGAGGCCATGCGGGTGAAATTCCTGCGCATGGGCGGTAGCCAGCAGGAGATCTACGGCGCCTTCCAGGCCAACTTCCTGTTCCTGACGGCCGAGGGCGTGCTGACCTCCACCAGCCTGGAAGGACCACGCTATGTGGCCCTGGTGCGGACCGGCGACGGCCGCCTGGCCATTCCCGGCGCCATGCCGACCCAGTGAGCGCCGATTGCCTGTGGACGGTTCCGTTCAAAGGTGAACGAAGAGAGAACAAAGTCCTTGCTCAACCGCTGGCGGCCCGCTAGCGTGGCCCCGCAATTTTGCGGAATGGGGCCTGAAGGGCCCGTAGCTACGGAAGCTTGGACATGGCGGGCAGCGTCAACAAGGTCATCCTCATCGGCAACCTCGGGGCCGACCCCGAAATTCGTTCGCTCACCTCGGGCGACCGGGTGGCGAACCTGCGCATCGCGACGTCCGAAACCTGGCGCGACCGCAGTTCAGGCGAGCGCAAGGAAAAGACCGAGTGGCATCGGGTGGTGGTGTTCAATGAGAACATCGTCAAGGTCTGCGAGCAGTACCTGCGTAAGGGCGCCAAGGTCTATGTCGAGGGCGCGATCCAGACCCGCAAATGGCAGGACCAGTCCGGCGTGGAGAAGTTCTCCACCGAGATCGTTCTGCAGAAATTCCGCGGCGAACTGACCATGCTGGACGGCCGCGGCGACAATGCCGAAGCGGGCGAGGGCGGCGGCTACAACGGCGGCTTCTCCTCGGGTCCGCGCGCCCAGCCGGCCTCTGCGCCGCGCGAGGACTTCTCCGCCGACCTGGACGACGAAATCCCGTTCTAGGGCCCCCGTTCTTAGGGTTTGGGGTCAGCCCGCCGGGGCTCCCGGATCCGGGCAGGTCTCGCCGAGGCGTTTGGCGTCGGTGCTGGCGTGGACCGGCACGTTCAGGCCGCCGAACTGCGGGGTGATCTGCGCGTCGAGGTGCAGGGTGTCGGCCGTGAACGCCCCTTCGCCGTGAATCGGGATCGACGGGCCGTCGCGGGTGGCGCAGGTCCCATCCAGCCGGATCTTGCCTTCTGCCACGTGCTTGGTCGGGTAGGTGCAGGTGTAGATGTGGTTGATCTTGCCTTCCATGAACTTGGCCACGTCCTGCGGCTTGATGCAGCGCCGCTCGGTCTTCCTGGTCGGGAAGGGGGAGGTGACCTTGCTGGTGGTCTCCCAATAGCCCGGGCTGATGGCGTTCTGAGCGGCCGCCGGGCCGGCGGCGGCCAGGCCTGACAGGAGCGGAAAAGCGAGCAGGGGAAGCAGTCGTTTCATGGTCAGACCTAGCCAGGGGATTGCGGCGGAGTTGGGGGCGGGGCTGCGAAAACTCAAGGTCCCGGGCTCGCCGGCGCTTCAGGCTCGGGACGGGCCGTGAAGGCCGCGTTGGCCTCGCGGACCGCCTGGCCCGCCTCGTCGTAGAAGAACGGCAGGAAGGCGTAGCGGCGCCCCCGCGTGACCGGCGTCGCCTCGTGCTGCAGGCCGGAGGCGAAGACCACCGCGCCGCCGGTGGGCGGGCGATAGGTCCTGGGGCCGAACTCGGGGAAGCGCAGGTCGCCGCCCTCGAACGCCTCGGCGTTGAGATTGATCGAGCAGGCGAACTTGCGGTGCGCCGTGCCGAGCGTTTCATTGTCCCGGTGGGGACGGAAATAGCCCCCGTCGGCGGCGTCGTAGCAGGCCACGATGTAGCGCTCGAGGCGCGTGACCTGAAACTGGAAGACCCTGGCGATCTCCGGCACGAGGCAACGCTCCAGGCGCCACAGGATCTCATGGCGCAGTTCGGGACTCTCGATAGGCACGTCCCGGCGTCGCTTGAAGTCGTCGAGCACCCCCACCGTGCGCCCGTCGACGTCGCGCATCACGCCGGACTGCGCGCCGCCATCGGCCTCGTAGAGCGCAATGAGCCGCCTGCAGAGGTCCTCATCGAACACCCGCGGCACGATCAGCACCGGGGCGAATAGTTCAGTCCCGGCGTAGTCAGCGACCTCGGGAAGCGTCTTCAGGGCCGCGAACAGGCCGGCCACATTGGAGATCGCGAACCGGCTCAGCACCCGATGCGACGGATCAAGCACCAGCCAGTAGGGGTGTTCGGCGGCTTCCCCGGCCGGGGTGGCGTCCAGGGCCCCATAGAGGCGGCTCACCGCCCCGTCGGCGTCCAGGAACCAGCGCAGGCCAGGATCCTGATTGCGCGCCGCGGCGATCGAGTCCGTGTCGCGCACGACCAGGAACGCCGCCAGCTTCCGGTCGTTGAACAGGCTCCGATGCGCCTGGATGGCGCTGAGCGCGGCGTCGCGCGCCGGGCCGGGCGAGGGCAGGAAGCCCAGGAGCATGTAGCCGCCGACGCAGGTGCTGAAATGGAAGTGCGGATTGGTGGGCGTCGCCGCCTCGAACCACGGCGCGGGATCTCCCGGGCTGAACGGCGGCGACCAGGTCGATGCGGCAAGCTCGGCGTCCATCAGGCGGCGGGCTCGACGGGCGCGCCCACGCGGGCGCGATAGGCGGCCTGCGCCGCGGCCCCGGCTTCGTCGTAGAAGAACGGCAGGAAGGCGTAGCGACGCCCGGCGGTGACCCGCGTCGCCTCGTGCAGGACCGAACAGGAGAACACCACCGCGCCGCCCGGCGGCGGACGGTAGGTCTTGGCGCCATATTCCGGGAACCGCAGGTCGCCGCCCGAGAAGTCCTCGTTCAGATTGAGCGAGCAGGCGAACTTGCGGTGGACGGTGCCGAAGGTGGTGGAGTCCCGGTGGGGGTGGAAGACCGCGCCGTCAGCGGCGTCGTAGCAGCTCACCACATAGCGCTCGATGCGGGTCACGGCGAAGCCGAGCGCGCGGGCGATCATCGGGAACAGGCGTCGCTCCAGCCGCTCGCGCAGGGCTGCCTGCAGGTCGGGATCCTCCACCAGCACGTCGCGGCGCTTCTTCAGCTCGTCCATGACGGCGACCGTCCGCTCGCCCTCGTCGCGCATCACGCCGGTGAACCGGCCGCCATCGGCCTCATGCAGGGCGATGAGTCTGGCGCAAAGGTCCGGCTCGAAGATCCTGGGCGCGATCAGCACGGGCGCGTGCAAAGGCGTCCCGGCATGCTCCGAAGGCGGCTTCAGCCGCGCCATGTAGCTGAATATCGACTGGGCGCTGGATAGCCGCACCCGGCCGATCGTGCGCAGCGTCGGATCGAGTAGCAGCCACATGGGGTTCTCGACGCCATCCGGCGACAGGGCGCCGTAGAGCCGGCTTACCGCGCCATCCAGGTCCAGGAACCAGCGCAGGCCCCGCATGTCGTGAACCGAGGCGGCCGTGCCCGGATCGCGCACCACGGCGAATGCGCTCAGCATCTCGTCGTCGAACCGCGCCTGCTGGCTCGCGAGCATCCGCAGCGCCTCGCCGGCCGCGGCGGTGTCGTCCTTGGGCAGGAAGACCAGGAGGACATATCGTCCGGCGACGGTGTCGAAGACGAACTCCGGATTGGAGGGCGTCGGCGCCGTGAACCAGGGGGCGGGCTCGCCGAGATTGAGCGGCATTGGGGCAGTCGTCCTTGTCGGAATTGCTTCTTATGACGCCGGCGGGCCGCGGTCACCGCCTGTCTCAAGGGCTCCGCGCACACGTGCGCGCGTACGCGCGCACGAAAGTTGGCGTCCGGGGCTTCAGAATGCTAATCATGGCCCCCACCTAAGCAGTCCGATTCTAACGGCTAAATCCCTCCCTTGACCGACGAACACACCACGCCTCCCGCCGACCGGCATGGGGGCATTGCGCCTATCGCCATCGAAGATGAGCTGAAGCGCTCGTATCTCGACTACGCCATGAGCGTGATCGTGAGCCGGGCGTTGCCCGATGTGCGCGACGGCCTCAAGCCCGTGCACCGGCGCATCCTCTATTCGATGGGAGAACAGGGCCACACGCCGGACCGCTCCTACGTGAAATGCGCCCGCGTGGTCGGCGACGTGATGGGCAAGTACCACCCGCACGGCGACGTCGCGATCTACGACACCCTGGTCAGGATGGCCCAGCCCTTCTCCATGAGCCTCCTGCTGATCGACGGGCAGGGGAACTTCGGCTCGGTGGACAATGATCCGCCGGCCGCCATGCGCTACACCGAGTGCCGCATGACCAAGGGGGCCATGTCGATCCTGGCCGACCTCGACAAGGACACCGTCGACTTCAAGGACAACTACGACGGCTCCGAGCATGAGCCTGTCGTCCTGCCGTCGCGGATCCCGAACCTGCTGGTCAACGGCGCGGGCGGCATCGCTGTCGGCATGGCCACCAACATCCCGCCGCACAACCTTGGCGAAGTGGTGGACGCGTGCCTAGCCTACATCGACGATCCGGAGATCTCGCTCGACGCCCTGCTGGACATCGTCCCGGGTCCAGACTTTCCGACCGGTGGCCAGATCATCGGCCGGACCGGTGCGCGCACCGCGCTGATGACCGGCCGCGGCTCGGTGATCATGCGCGGGGTGGCGACCATCGAGGAGCTTCACAAGGACCGCGAAGCGATCATCATCCACTCGATCCCCTACCAGCTGAACAAGGCGGGCCTGGTCGAGCGGATCGCCGAGTTGGTGCGCGAGAAGCGGATCGAGGGAATCTCGGACCTGCGCGACGAGAGCGACCGCCAGGGCATGCGCATCGTCATCGAGATGAAGCGCGACGCCGCGGCCGACGTGATTCTCAACCAGCTCTACCGCTACACCCCGCTGCAGTCCTCGTTCGGCGTGAATGCGCTGGCGCTCAACCGCGGCCGGCCCGAGCAGATGGGCCTGCGCGACATGGTCACCGCCTTCGTGGATTTCCGCGAAGAGGTGGTGGTCCGGCGGACCAAGTTCGAACTGTCGAAATCCCGCGACCGCGGCCACGTGCTGGTGGGCTTGGCGATCGCCGTCGCCAATATCGACGAGTTCATCCACATCATCCGCTCGTCCAAGGACCCCGCGGAGGCCCGCGAGCGGCTGATCGCCAAGGACTGGCCGGCGGGCGACATGCTGCCGCTGGTCGAGCTGATCGCCGATCCGCGCACCCTGGTCGTCGACGGGAACAAGATCCGGCTGTCCGACGAACAGGCCCGCGCCATCCTGGCGCTGACGCTGTCTCGCCTGACCGGCCTGGGCCGCGACGAGATCTTCGGCGAAGCCCAGACGCTGGCTGACGCCATCCAGGGCTACCTGGAGCTGCTGGCGTCCCGTGAAGCCGTCATGGCCATCGTGCGCACCGAGCTGGTGGAGGTCCGCGAGGCCTTCGCCGTGCCACGCCGCACCGAGATCGTCGAGGGCGACGCCGACGTCGAGGACGAGGACCTGATCCCGCGCGACGACATGGTGATCACCGTCACCCACGGCGGCTATGTGAAGCGCACGCCGCTCTCGATCTACCGGACCCAGCACCGGGGCGGCAAAGGCCGCTCGGGCATGTCGACCAAGGACGAGGATGCGGTGACCCGCGTCTTCTCCGCCAACACCCACACCCCGATGCTGTTCTTCTCGTCGGGCGGCAAGGTCTACAAGCTGAAGGTCTGGCGCCTGCCGGTCGGCACGCCCACCTCCCGCGGCAAGGCCTGGGTCAACATCCTGCCTATCGAGCCAGGCGAGAGCATCACCTCGATCCTGCCGCTGCCGGAGGACGAGGCGACCTGGGACCAGTACGACGTCATGTTCGCCACCCGCTCAGGGGGCGTCCGGCGCAACAAGCTCTCCGACTTCGTGGATGTGCGCCGCAACGGCAAGATCGCCATGAAGCTCGATGAGGGCGACCAGATCATCGGCGTCGGCACCTGCAACGCCGGCGTCAACGACATCCTGCTGACCACCGCGCTCGGTCGCTGTATCCGCTTTGCGACCGAAGAGGTGCGGGTTTTCGCGGGCCGCGACTCCACAGGGGTGCGCGGCGTGCGGCTGGCGCAGAGCGACAGCGTCATTTCCATGGCCATCCTGCGCTCGGTGGCCGCGACGCCGGCGGAACGCAGCGCCTATCTGAAGCACGCCACCGCCATGCGCGCGGCCGCCAGCGGCGAACCGGCCGACGGCGAAGAAGCGCCCGCGCCGGACGAGGACGAGGGCGAGGACGAGACCGTGACGCTCAGCGTCGAGCGGATCGCCGAGCTGGGCGGCGCCGAGGAATTCATCCTGACGGTGTCCACCGAGGGCTATGGCAAGCGGTCGTCGGCCTATGATTTCCGGCGCACCGGGCGCGGCGGGCAGGGCCTCCTGGCCCAGGACCTCAGCAAGCGGGGCGGCAAGCTCGCGGCCTCGTTCCCGGTCGATGACACCGACCAGATCCTGCTGGTCACAGACCAGGGGCAGCTGATCCGCACGCCCGTCGGCCAGGTCCGCATCGCCAGCCGCAACACCCAGGGCGTCATTGTCTTCAGAACCGCCGAGGAGGAGCACGTGGTCTCCGTCGAGCGCCTGGCCGACACCGGTGAGGACGAGGGCGATGAGGACGACGGCGATGAGGATGGGGCCGAAAGGGCCGGCGAGGGCGGCGAAGCCGATGGTCCTGACGCCGGCGGCGGACCGGAAGCCTAGCTCGACGAACGCTGATACGGTGGTTTGACAGCCAAGCCTGTCCAGTCCAGCTTCCCGTCTTCCGTAGGGAGGGCGACGACATGGGCCGGATTCTGGGCTTTCTGTACGGCGTGGTGAGCTATGCGATCTTCTTCGCGGCGTTCCTCTATTCGATCGGCTTCGTGGAGGACGCGATTGTCCCCAAGACCATCGATTCGGGGACGGCGGGCGCGTTCATCCCCAGCCTGGTGATCAACGCCCTGCTGCTAGGGGTCTTTGCGGTCCAACACAGCGTCATGGCTCGGCCGGCCTTCAAGGCCGTCTGGACGAAGATCGTGCCGCCGNNCCATCGAGCGGTCGACCTATGTGTTGCTGGCGTCGCTGGCGCTCGTCCTGCTGTTCTGGCAGTGGCGGCCGCTGCCCGCCGTGATCTGGACCGCACCCGCCGGAGCCGCCTCGACAGCGCTGATGGCGGTGAGCCTTGCCGGCTGGCTGATCGTGCTGACCAGCACCTTCCTGATCAAACATTTCGACCTCTTCGGCCTGCGCCAGGTCTGGGCCTACGCCTCGGGCAAGGACATCCCGCCGCCGGATTTCCGGACGCCGCTGTTCTACCGGGTGGTGCGTCATCCGATCTATCTGGGGTTCATCATGGCCTTCTGGGCGGCGCCCGTAATGACGCTGGGCCGACTGGTCTTCGCAGGCGCCACCACCGGCTACATCCTGATCGGCATCCAGCTTGAGGAGCGCGATCTGGTGGCCATATTCGGGGAGACCTACCGCCTCTACCAGAAGCGGGTCTCGATGATCCTGCCCTGGATTCCGAGCTCGAAATCCTAGACGAGATGCGGGTCGGCGCGCATTTCCCCTTGCCATAACCGCGTCCGGCGGCGAAAGGCGAAGATCGGTTGTTGAGGGACCAAGCCGCATGACCCGCGTCGGGCTCTATCCGGGCAGCTTCGACCCGATTCACAACGGCCACACCGACCTGATCGGGCGCGCCGTAAAATTGGTCGACAAGCTGGTGCTGGGCGTCGCCATCGACACCGGCAAGACCCCAATGTTCGACCTCGACGAGCGGGTGGCAATGGTCGAGGAAGCGGTGGCGCCTTTTCGCAAGTCCACCGAGATCGTCGTGCAGCCCTATGAGGGTCTGACCACCCATTTCGCTCACGAGATCGGAGCCGGGATTATGGTTCGCGGCTTGCGCGCCATGGCGGACTTCGAGTTCGAGTTCGCGATCACCGCCATGAACCAGCAACTGGACCGCAATATCGAGACGGTGTTTCTGATGGCCGACCCCCGCCACCTGGCGATCGCCTCGAGGCTGGTGAAGGAGATCGCTATGCTGGGCGGCGACGTCGCTAAGTTCGTCAGCCCCAGCGTCAAGGACCGGTTGATGGCCAAGGCCGGCCGGGCCTGATCGGAGCTCTGGCGTCCGCGCGTCCAGCCCATTACGAGTGCAATCCATGAAACGAACGCTTCTCTTCGCCGCTTGCGCCGCAGCTGTCGCGGTCACCGCTGTCGCCGCGCCGAAGCCCAAAGCGCCCGCCGCCGCTGTCGCCGCGCCGCCGCCGGCCTCCGGACCGCCCGCGCCGGGTCCAGGCGACTGGCGCACGCCCGATCCGAACAATGTCCTGGTGATCGACACCAACAAGGGCCGCATCGTCGTGGAGATGATCCCCGAGGTCGCGCCCCTGCACGTGACGCAGGTCCGCGCGCTGGCGCACGAAAACTTCTACGACGGCCAGCGTTTCTTCCGGGTCATCGACAAGTTCATGGATCAGACCGGCGATCCGCAGAACAACGGCCAGGGCGGGTCGTCCAAGCCCAACATCCCCGCCGAATTCACCTTCCGCCGCGGCTCAGATTTACCCTTCGTGATGGCCGCCGACCAGACGGTGGCCGAGATCGGGTTCCTGAAGTCGCTGCCGGTGGAGAGCCAGTCGATGCAGCTGGCGGCCATGACCAAGGACCAGAAGGTCACCGCCTGGGGCCTCTATTGTCAGGGCGTCATGGGCATGGCCCGCGACGAGAACCCCGACAGCGGCAACAGCCAGTTCTTCCTGATGCGCTACCCCTATCCTTCGCTGGAGCGCAAATACACCGCCTGGGGCCGGGTGATCAGCGGCCTGGACGTGGTCCGCGCGATCAAGACGGGCGAGCCGGTGGAAGATCCCCAGGACCGCATGGAATACGTTCGCCTGCTGGCCGATTTGCCTGAGGCGAGCCGCCCCAAGGTCCGCGTGATCGATACGAACGGGCCGTGGTTCAAGGCCCAGATCAGCCGCGTGCGCGCCGCAAAGGGCGCGGACTTCACGGCCTGCGATGTAGACATTCCTGCTGAGGTGAAATGATGGACGACGCTGAGAACACCCTGATCATGGAACTGGCCTCGGGGCCGGTGACCATCAAGCTTCGCCCGGACCTGGCGCCGCAGCACGTCGGGCGGATCAAGGAGCTGGCCCGCGAGGGCTTCTACGACGGCGTCGTGTTCCACCGGGTGATCCCGGGGTTCATGGCCCAGGGCGGCGATCCCACGGGCACGGGTTCGGGCGGCTCGCCGAAGCCGAACCTGCCGGCGGAGTTCTCCAAGGAGCCGCATGTGCGTGGCGTCTGCTCCATGGCGCGCACGGCCAATCCGAACTCGGCCAACAGCCAGTTTTTCATCTGCTTCGACGACGCCCGATTCCTGGACAATCAGTACACCGTCTGGGGCGAGGTAACCGTGGGCATGGAGCACATCGACGCGCTGCCCAAGGGCGAGCCGCCGCGCGATCCGGGCGCGATCAAATCCATGAAGGTCGCGGCGGACGCCTGAGGTTGTCGGGCGCGGCTTGACGCGCGCGGAGGCGCATGGCCTTCACCCAGGCTCCATGCAGCTCAGCGATTTCGACTTCGATCTTCCCGAGGCCAGCATCGCGCTTCGGCCGGCGTCTCCCCGCGATGCCGCGCGTCTGCTCGTCGTGGCGCCCGGCGCGCCGCTGCGCGACCTGAGGGTCAGCGACCTGCCGGGCGAGCTCCGGGCCGGCGACATGCTGGTGCTCAACGACACCCGGGTGATTCCGGCGCGGCTGAAGGGCGTTCGCCATCGTGGCGAAAGCCAGGTGGCCGTTGAGGCGACGCTGCACCGCCGGCTCGCCCTGCACCGCTGGACGGCCTTCATGCGGCCCGGCAAGCGGCTGGCGCAGGGCGACCGCATCGTATTCGGCGAGAGCTCCGATCGCGCCTGCCTGCTGGGGGCGCTGGACGCCACCGTGACCGGCAAGGGCGAGGGCGGCGAGGTGACGCTGAGCTTCGATCTGGCGGGCCCGGACCTCGACGCCGCCATCGCCGAGCGCGGAGCCATGCCGCTGCCGCCCTATATCGCCGCCAAGCGCGTGGAGGATGAGCAGGACCGCACCGACTACCAGACGGTCTATGCCGAGGAGGACGGCTCGGTGGCGGCGCCCACCGCGGGCCTGCACTTCACGCCGGAGCTCTTCGCCCGTCTGGCTGCCGCCGGCGTGGAGACGGCCTTCGTCACGCTGCACGTCGGCGCGGGCACCTTCCTGCCGGTGAAGACCGAGGTGGTGGCCGAGCATCGGATGCATCCGGAGTGGGGCGAGGTCGACGCCGCGACCGCCGACCGGGTGAACGCCGTGCGACAGGCGGGCGGGCGGATCGTCTGCGTGGGGACCACCTCGCTCAGGCTGCTGGAGTCGGCCGCCGGCGAGGATGGCGTCGTCCGCGGCTTCAACGGCGAGACGGCGATCTTCATCACGCCGGGCTACCGGTTCCGGGCCGTGGATGGCCTGATGACCAACTTCCACCTGCCGAAGTCGACGCTATTCATGCTGGTTTCGGCCTTCGCGGGCCTTTCGGCCATGCGCGGCGCCTACGCCCATGCGATCGCTGCGGGCTACCGGTTCTATTCCTATGGCGACGCCAGCCTGCTCTGGAAGGCGGGCTGATGGCGGCCTTCCCCTTCACCATCGCGGCCACTGACGGCAAGGCGCGGACGGGCGTGCTCGCAACGCCCCGCGGCGACATCCGCACGCCGGCCTTCATGCCTGTGGGGACCGCCGGGACGGTCAAGGCGCTGACCGTCGATCAAGTGGCCCAGACGGGGGCCGATATCCTGCTCGGCAACACCTATCACCTGATGCTGCGGCCCACGGCTGAGCGGCTGGCGAGGCTTGGCGGCCTCCACCGGTTCATGCGCTGGGAAAGGCCGATCCTGACCGACTCGGGCGGCTTCCAGGTCATGTCGCTCTCGAAGATCTCCAAGGTCACGGAGGAGGCGGTGACCTTCCAGAGCCATCTCGACGGCTCCAAACACGTCCTGACCCCGGAACGCTCCATCGAGATCCAGGCAGACCTGCTGGGCTCGGATATCGTCATGCAGCTGGACG
>PLEH01000015.1 GCA_003136395.1 Phenylobacterium sp. | reverse complement strand
CCAACGCCATCCTGGCGGTTTCCATGGCCGCCGCCCGCGCCTCCAGCGTGGCGCAGCGCACGCCGCTGTATCGCTACCTGGGCGCGGCGACGCGCGATCCAGTGCCGGCCTATGGCAGCGGCGGCTATTATCTCGACGGCAAGACACCGGAGATGTTGGGTGAGGAAATGGCCTCGTATTTGGCGCTGGGCCTGCAGGGCGTGAAGATGAAGGTTGGCCGCGAAGATCCGGTCGGCGACGAAAAGCGCGTCGCTGCGGCGCGCAAGGCAATCGGACCCGATGCGCTGTTGATGCTGGACGCCAACAATGCCTGGCAGGACGTTCCGACCGCGCTGCGCTACTGCGAACGGTTTGCCGACTACGATCCGTACTGGATCGAAGAGCCGTTCAGCCCGGACCAGATCGACAACCATGCCAAGCTGGCGGCGGCCACCAGAATTAATGTCGCGACCGGCGAGATCGAGGCCGGACGCTGGCGCCACAAGGAACTGCTGGACAAGGGCGGGGCTGCGATTTTGCAGACCGATGCCGCAGTGTGCGGCGGCATCACCGAGTTCAAGAAGATCGCGGCGCTGGCCGACTGCTACGGCGTTAATATGTGCCCGCACTGGTTCCACGATCTGCACGTGCATCTGGTCGCAGCAATTCCGAACGGCGAGATGGTCGAATATTTTGCCACCGATCAGGTGTTGAACTTCCGCAAGATCATCGACCGTCAGGTAACGCTGGCGCCGGGCAAGGGCATCGCTCTGCCAACTGATCCCGGTCTCGGCTATGCGTTCGACGAAAAAGCCATCGCCAAGCTGAATGCCGAGGCCTGGGCCTGATACCGCGTTAACAGGCCGCCGTCATCGTCGGCTGCGGGTTGATGGGCTGCGACATTGCGGCGATCTTCCTGCGCAGCGGCTGGTCGGTGCGCGCGGTAGCGCCCGACAACGAGAATTGGGAGCGCGCGGGTCGCCAGATATGGCCAGCCGAATAGACGATCCGAATTTGGACGTAGAGCCGGACGACGTTCTGGTGCTGCGCAATGACGGGCCGAAGGGCGCGCCGGGCATGGCGGACGCTGGCTATCTAAGCCTCTAGCGCATAACCCGATATACCAGATTGAAGCATCATTAACATCTCGTCACGGATGGAATCGCGTGATCCGCGTGTCCAGGCCGCTGCAAGTGGCAACCTGTTCATATCGGACGCCTTAAGCGGTATGTAACAAACGCCGCGCGCTGCCATTCGTGATGTCCACCGTGGGACGATTGCAACACCCAGTTCGGCAGCTACTAGGTTTACGATGGTCTGCTTTTCATCGGCAAGTTGGACGATGCGGGCATGCAACCCGGCTTTAGCAAATAGTTTCATGGTGAGATCGTGGCTATGCGGACGTGAACGACGCTCGGGCACGATCAGCGGCTGATCGGCCAGATCCGCAATGCTCAGCCGTTTCCGCGATGCGAACGGATGGCGATCGGAAACCGCGACGACGGCGGTCTCATGCAGGAGAAACATGAATTCCAACCGCTTGTCCGGATGTTCCGGAGGACGCACGAAGGCGAGGTCAATACGGCCGGATAGAACGCGCGGCAGTAGCCGGATCGTCTTGTCCTCGACCAGTTGAACCGTGACGTCCGGACGCTGCTTGCGGAAATCCTGCAGCAGCATCGGCAGCAGCCCGGCGGCGGCACTGTCGATCGCGCCGACACGGATCGTTGCGGCCTGGCTTCGACCGTGCGTCCGGTACTTGGCCGCGAGCGCATCAGCCTGCGCCAGCAAGGCGCGGGCTTCCTTGAGAAGCGCGGTCCCATCGTCGGTCAGGGTGACGCTGCGAGTGGTGCGCGTCATCAGCCTTGTACCGAGATCCTCTTCAAGCAGCCGGATGAAGCGTCCGAGCGCCGAGGGCAGCATTTCGAGCCGCTGCGCCGCCCTGCCGAAATGCAGTTCCTCGGCCGCCGCCACGAAACATCGCAATTGATGAAGATCCATCGGCTCTCTCCCGGATCTGATTATATCATTTTTTTGTATAAACGGGAGCCAATTGAGTCCGGGCCCCGGCGGTCGCAGGGTGGCCTTCAACGCGCCGGATGGCGCGGAAATCAAAAACAATACAGATCAGGCGAGGAGCCCACCAAATGAGTGCCGAGCTGGAAACGCGCGCGCTGCGCAAGGTCACCCTGCGCATCGTCCCCTTCGTGATGCTGCTCTACTTCATTGCCTTCATCGACCGCGTCAACATCGGCTTCGCGGCGCTGACCATGAACAAGGACCTGGGTTTCTCGCCGACCGTATTCGGCTTCGGCGCCGGCATCTTCTTTCTCGGCTATTTCCTGTTCGAGGTGCCGTCCAACCTGGCGCTCGCCCGCTACGGCGCCCGGGTCTGGATCGCGCGGATCCTGGTCAGTTGGGGCGTGCTGGCCGTGGCCAGCGCCTTCGTGCATACGACATGGCAGCTCTATGTGCTGCGTTTCCTCCTGGGGGTGGCGGAAGCCGGCTTCTTCCCCGGCATCATCATCTATCTGACCCACTGGTTCCGAGCGAAGGATCAGGCGATGACCATCGCTGTCTTCGCCGCCGCCATCCCCGTCTCCCTGTTGCTGGGTGCGCCCCTCAGCACGCTGATCATGGATCATGTCACCGGGCTCGGCCTCTCCGGCTGGCGCTGGATGCTGCTGATCGAAGGCATCCCGCCGATCCTGGGCGGCGCGGTTGCGCTGGTCCTGCTGACTGACCGCCCGGCGGACGCAAAGTGGCTCTCGCCGGGAGAGCGTGGCTGGCTGGTGGCGCAGATCGCACGGGACGACGCCGCCAATCCTCACCTGGCCCTGGGGGTGGTGAAGGCCATCACCGATCCGAAGGTGCTGTTCCTCTCGGCGATCTACTTCGTCTACCAGTGCGGCAGCCTGGGGGTCGGCTACTGGCTACCGCAGATCGTCAAGGCGTCGGGCAAGGAGCTCTCCAACCTGCAGGTGGGCCTGGTCTCCACCGTGCCCTACGCCATCGCCACCGTCGGCATGATCCTGTGGTCGCGCCGCTCGGACCGGAAGGGAGAGCGACGTCTTCACGCCGCCCTGCCGCTGGCGTTGGCCGCGGCGGCCCTTGGGGCGGCGGTCTTCGCGCGGGATCTCTGGGGCTCCGTCTTGCTGATCTCCGCCGCGCTCACCGGGCTCTACGCCTTCAAGGCGCCGTTCTGGGCCCTGCCGAGCCTGTTCCTCTCCCGATCGACGGCAGCGGTCTCGATCGCGGCGATCAACTCCATTGGCAACCTGGGCGGCTTCGTCGGGCCCTATGCGATCGGCATGGTGAAGGCGCGCACCGGCGCCGCCGTGGGCGGGCTGGCGTTTCTGGCGGTGCTGACGGCGGTGGCCGCGGCGATGACATTCGCCGCGCGGCTCAGGCCGCGTCCCGTCTGAGCACGCGCTGCAGAAGCCGCGGGATGGCGCCGCCGACCCGCAGGACTTCCCCTTCCAGGCCGGTCTCGATCGCGGCTGTCGCCGTAAGGCGAAGCGGCGCGTGGTCCGCGCGGTGGACCACAACGGCCACCGCCGCGTGCGGCCGCCAAGGTTCCCGCTCGGCGTCGATTTCGATCCGGTCGCCCGGCGCCAGTCCCATCTCGTGCAGCGGCGCCTCGGGGGGCGTGATCAGCGGCAGGACCCCCATGTTGATCAGATTGGACCGGTGGATCGCCTCGAAGCTCGCCGCCAGGACCGCCCGGACCCCCAGCAGCGCCGGCCCTTTGGCGGCCCAGTCGCGGGAGGAGCCCATGCCATAGCGCTCGCCGGCGACGATCACCACCGGCTCGTCCTGCGCCCTGTAGCGCTCCGCCGCGGTCCATAGGGGCAGGGTCTCTCCCGAGGGCGCATGGATCGTGCAGCCGGGGGGAATGGCCTCGCCCAGGCGGTTGCGCACCGCGCGGTTGGTGAAGAGCCCCCGCACCATCACCTCCCAATTGCCGCGCCGGGCGGAGAAGACGTTCAGATCGGCCGGGTCCTCGCCGCGGGCGACCAGATAGTCCGCCGCCGGACTGGCCTTCGGCACAGCCCCGGCCGGGGAGATGTGGTCGGTGGTGATGTCGTCGCCCAGCACCAGCAGCGGATGGGCCAGGTAGTGGCCGAGGCGGGGCGCGCCCTGGACCGTCACGAACGGCGGGCGGCGCAGGTAGGTCGAGCCGGGATCCCAGGGGTAGAGCGCCCCGGTCGGCGCAGCCAGCGCCGCCCATGCCGGACTCGCCTCGGCGGCGTCATAGGCGCGGGCGTAGTCGCCGGGCTGCGCTCCGGCCGCGAGAGCCTCGTCGATCTCGGCCCCCGTGGGCCACAGGTCGGCCAGCCGGATGGCCCGACCGTCGGGCGTCCGGCCGATCGGGTCGGCGAGGATGTCGCGATCCGCGTCCCCGGCCAGCGCGAAAGCGACCACCATCGGCGGTGAGGCAAGGAAGGCGAGCTCGATCTGCGGGTGGACGCGGCCGGGGAAGTTGCGGTTGCCCGAGATCACGGCGACCGGTCGGGCGCCTGCGGCGAGCGCCGCGGCGACCGGCTCCGTGAGGGGTCCCGAATTGCCGATGCAGGTGG
>PLEH01000110.1 GCA_003136395.1 Phenylobacterium sp. | reverse complement strand
CTGGTGGTCGAGACGGTCAATGTGAACGCCGAACAAGGCCGCGCCGGCCCCCTCTTCCTCACGCCAAGGGGCCGGGTGACCGAACGCTTCACGCGCGCCTCTGCGGGCCAGATCTTCTACGAGTTCCAGGTGGAGGACCCCACCTACTACACCCGGCCCTGGCGCGCCGAGATGAGCCTCAACGGCATGAAGGACAGGCTCTTCGAATACGCCTGCCACGANNCCACGAGGGCAACTACGCCCTGGTCGACATCCTGAGCGGCCTTCGCGCGGCCGAAGCCAGGGCCCGCCGGCCGGGCGGCGAATGAAGGCCGCCGGCTGATGGCGACGGCCGCCCACACGATCCATGGCGATCGCTGCCACCTGGGCTGGGACAATGCGTTCCCGCCGGTGCTGACCGTGGCGCCGGGAACGACCCTCGAATTCGAGTGCCAGGACGCCTCGGGCGGCCGGCTCACCGCCGCCAGCACCGTGGCTGACGTGACCACCCTCGACTTCGGCCGGATCAATCCCGTCACCGGCCCGGTCTACATCGACGGCGCCCGGCCGGGCGATGCGGTGAAGATCACGCTGGAGGCCTTCGCGCCCTCCGGCTTCGGCTGGACCGCCAACATCCAGGGCTTCGGCCTGCTGGCCGACCAGTTCGCCGATCCGGCGTTGCATCTGTGGTCTTACGACAATGTGGCCATGGGCCCCGCGGCCTTCTCAGCCACGGCCCGCGTGCCGCTGAAGCCGTTCGCCGGGACCATCGGCCTGGCGCTGGCCGAGCCCGGCCTGCACTCGGTCGTCCCGCCCCGCCGCGTCGGCGGCAACCTCGACATCCGCGACCTGGCGGCCGGCGTCACCCTCTACCTGCCGGTGGAAGTGGCGGGCGGCCTCTTCTCCATCGGCGACACCCACGCCGCCCAGGGCGATGGCGAGATCTGCGGCACGGCCATCGAAAGCCCGATGTCGGTCACCCTCACCCTCGACCTGATCAAGGACGCCCGCCTGGAGGCCCCGCGCTTCACCACCCCCGGTCCGGTCAGCCGGCACCTGGACGCCAAGGGCTACGAAGTCACCACCGGCGTCGGCCCGGACCTGATGACCGGCGCGCGCGAGGCGGTGAGCCGCATGGTCGACCTCATCTGCGCCACGCAAGGCCTGAAGCCGGTCGAGGCCTACATGCTCTGCTCAGTCTGCGGGGACCTGCGCATCAGCGAGATCGTCGACATGCCCAACTGGATCGTCAGCTTCTATTTCCCGCGTCTGGTCTTCGACTAGGCGGGATGCCAGCGTGACCCGCCGAGGACCACGACAGGCCTACCGCGCGTCCTTGCTGCACATGCTGGCGGACCCCCGCGAGGCGCCAGTGGAAGCCGCCTACGCCTACCACGAAGACGGCCTGCTGGTGGTCGAGGACGGCCATGTGGCCGCGCTTGGACCGTATACGGACATCTTTCCAACCCTGACCGCCGACACGCCCGTCACCGCCTTCCCCGGCAAGCTGATCACCCCCGGCTTCGTCGATGCCCATACCCACTATCCGCAGACCGACGTGGTGGCCGCCTGGGGCTCACAGCTGCTCGACTGGCTGAACGCCCACACCTTCCCCGCCGAACAGGCCTTCGCCGGCCGCGCCCACGCCGACGAGGTCGCCGCCTTTTTCTGTGAGGAGCTGCTGCGCAACGGCACGACCAGCGCCCTGGTGTTCGGCACGGTCCACAAGACCTCGGTCGAGGCCCTCTTCGAGGCGGCGCTCGCGCGCAACATGCGCCTTGTCGCCGGCAAGGTGCTGATGGACCGCAATGCGCCCGCCGCGCTGACCGACACCGTCGAGAGCGGCCGGGCCGACACCGAGGCCCTGATCCGCGCCTGGCGGGGCCGCGGGCGCCTGGGATACGCCGTCACCCCCCGCTTCGCGGTCACCTCCTCGGACGCGCAGCTGGCAATGGCCGGCGAGGTCGCCGCGGCCCATCCGGATGTGCTGATCCACACCCACATGTCGGAGAACCTCGCGGAGATCGCCCGGATCAGAGACCTCTTCCCCAACGCCCGCGACTACCTGGACGTCTACGCCCGCCATGGCCTGGTCGGCCCAAGGTCCGTCTTCGCCCACTGCGTCCATTCCACGGAAGACGCGCTTCGGCGGATGTACGCCGCCGGAGCCTCCATCGCCTTCTGCCCGTCCTCGAACCTCTTGCTGGGCTCGGGCCTCTTCAGCCTGAAGCGGGCCTGCGACTGCGGCGTCACCGTGGGCCTGGGCGCCGACATCGGCGCCGGCGCCTCCTTCTCCCTGCTGGACATGATGGGCGAGGCCTACAAGGTGGGCCAACTCTGCGGGGAGACCCTGGACCCGATGCACGCCTTCTACCTGGCGACGCTCGCCGGGGCTAAGGCGCTCAGGATCGACGACAAGGTGGGTAACCTATGTCCCGGCAAGGAGGCCGACTTCCTGGTCCTCGACCTCGCCGCCACGCCGCTGCTCGCCCGGCGCACGGCCGGCGCGGGCGCCATCGCCGAAAAGATCTTTATACTGAGTATCCTGGGCGACGACCGGGTGGTCGAGCGCACCTACCTCGCCGGAAAGCTCGCCCACCGCCGTTAGCGTGCGTGCGCCACGAGCTCCAGGATCGCCACCATCAGGTGATAGAACGTGGTCGCCGGCGCGGGCTCCTCGACGAAGGTCCCGTCGGCCCGAAGCTTGTCGCGCCAGGCGCCGCGGGCCGGGGTGTCGAGGTATTGCGCCAATCCGCGCGCGGCGCGCAGGCCCTGGGCCTCGTCGCCCAGGACCACCGCGGCTTTCAGGTGCTCGGTCTGCGGCCAGAGCCGCGCGTCGCCGTCGCGCACCGAAAAGTCATCCCACAGCGCATTGACCGCGACCTC
>PLEH01000215.1 GCA_003136395.1 Phenylobacterium sp. | reverse complement strand
GTTCAGGGCGTCGAAGATGCGGCTCGCATCCTCAGGCGCATCGCCACGGGGCGAAGCCCTGAAGGCAACCACCGTCGCGCCGGCATCGGAACTGTCGAGCCGCCGGGCCTGCGCACATCGGAGGGCTTCCTGAGCGTCGATCTGTGCCGCGGTGGTGACACTTCCACGGACGCTTCCCCGCCAGGGGCTCCAGACTTCACCCGTGGCGGTCGCATAGCAGTCGGCCGCAGCATCCCGGACATGTTCGAGTGACCGCGCGGCGACGTCCACGGCATCGGCGCGGTGCTTGGCCTCCTGCAGGTCGCCGTCGGCCACCTCGCTGCCATCGAAGTCCCGCAAAGCTCTCGCCAGCTCCTCCCGGAAACGATCCGCGTCGCGGTCGAGCCTCTGCACGCCCGCGTGGAGACCGCCGATGAACGTCTCGCAGATGGTCGTCGAATGATCCTCAAGGGCGGTCCCGAGGACGAGGTCCAGCATCTCCGACATGGCGGCGACGCCAAGCTGTCGAAGCGCGGCCTCCGTGGGATGGGGCCGTGGATCCTCAAGGGCCGCCGTCAGGGCGTCGAAACCGTCGAGGTCCGCAGAGTTGAAGAAACCGGCGTGTGGCTTGTGCATGATGGGCTCCTGGGTTGGGTTCGAGCCGAAGCTCGCGACCCTCCCGCCGCGCCGTCGGGGCGCAGGCCAGGGCCCGCAGGGGCGAAGCGCACCCTTGCCGGCGACCCGACGGCGTGGCCCCGTCGCGCCTCCAACTTCGGTCTGAACCCGAGCGCGGGACGCCGATCAGCCTGCCACAAAGAGCCGGATCAATCCTGTGACCGGCCGGGGCCCGCCGGGCTGGTAGGCAACCTGCCGATGGTCCTCGCAGTAGGGCGCGCGAGACGCCGCGCGACCGCAAAACCGGAATGCGGCGGATGCGGGATCGCCAACTGGCCAATGACAGGCCTGGGCCGGGATATCTTCGAGGTGGGCCACCAGGCCGGGACCGAGCTCCGGCCGGGGCGCCGCCTTGGGCGGCGGCGGAGGTGATGGGATCTTCGCTCGGCGGACTCTGGCGACCTTCGGTGGCCGGGGGACAGTTGACCGTGGCCCGGCCGGCGGGCGTCGGTTGGAGAGGCCGAGCCGATGGATCTTGCCGAGCACGGCATTGCGAGTAATCCCGAGCCGGCGGGCAATGTCGCTGGCGCTCAGCTCGTCATCCGCCCAAAGGGTCCGCAGACGCTCGATACGGTCATCGGACCAGCTGCTGTCAGACTCTCGGCGAGAGATCTGCGTCGGCCGTGCCGCACTTGGCAACGTCGCTGGAAGGCAGGTCATGGGGCTGGTCTCCGGGCGCCGAACCCAATGTCCTGGCGCACTCCGGAAGGCCCTCCCTCCCCCTCCAGGCGGCTCAGTGACGCGTCGCGTCCTCCTTCTCGCCGAACCGTCTCACGAGCTCACCGCGCAGGCGGTCGACCTCAGCTTCGAGCTCCGAGAACTGATGCGGTTCCGCCTGCTGCGCAGCCGCGATCAAACCCAGGCAGCGATCGACGATCGCCCGCGCCTCGGGATTGCGACGGAAGCGGATCCGCAGCTCGAGAAAATAGCCGATCGCCTCGCCCATCACGCCCTCCCCGCAGCAGACATAGCAAAGGACGAGCCCCCGCACTGGGCGGAGGCTCGCAGACGTCAGGCGGCTTCGGCGTCGATAGTCTCAATGGCCTCGGTCAGCGGCGCCGGTTCATCGCCGTCGCCCGAGACGACCTCGTCCGGTTGGGGCTTCGTCCAGAGCAGGGCTTCCGGAGCCCACCGGCGTTCCGCTGCTTCCCCCGTCACGGTGTCGACCAACGCCGGCTTCTTCAGACCGCGCAGCCGATCGTCGTCGACCTCCATTGCGTCCAGCATCGCCAGCAGCTGGGGCTTCGAGTGCAATGCGAGGAACGTCGCGTCAGGCGTCCAGTGACGACGCAGATCGGCGCCGCACAAAGCGGCAAGTTCGCTCGCTTCAGCCCGGGCTTCACGTCGCAGGCTGGTCGTTCGGGCCTCCCGCAGATCGAGCGACACCGCCACCAACTCGGCGAGCAAGGTCAACTTGTCGTCGTGCGTGAGCTGGTCGACGAACGGGATCGGACGCAGGCCGGAGGCCAGGTAGTCGTCTCGCCGCTTGGCCAGCCGGTCCCGCACGGCGCCATCCAACGACGGAACCGCCGGGGCTTGCGCCCACCGATACCCCGTCGCCTTGATCGTCAGGGCCGAGGCGCCGGCGTAGATGTGGTCATGGAGCGCCACCTCCTTGAACAACTGCGCCACCACAGCGGTCAGCGCAGCGCCAGGGTGGTCGGCCAGGTCCCGGATCAGGCCCCGCGTGGCGACGTCGGTTCGCAATTCGTGAACCCGGTGACCAAAACCGGTGACGTCGACCTCGACCGGCAGCTGCGAAATGTCCGGCACGTGCCGGCCGTGAGACAGGTCGCGGCGGCTCTCCGTCTCGTCGTCACCGTCGTCAGCGCTGTCGTCCTCGCTGGCATCTTCGGTCTCGGTCCACCGCCAGAAAGCGGTCAGCTCGAGGCCGTCGGTCGCACAAGGCGACAGGAGCACCGCCTCGACGGCGCCATTGATCAGGCCCGCACGTGCGGAGGCGATGCGGGCGGCGAGCAGCCCGGCCAGGGGGAGGTCAGCCGTCTCATCGGCAATATCGACGTCCTCAAGCAGCGCCCGCGCCGAGGCGACCTCGGAGCGCGCGGTCCGATAGGCCTCGCGGCGCTCGTCTGGAAGCATGCCATCATGGACGTACGGCAGCCGCATGAGTTCGTCCGGGGCGCCGAAGCCGCGGTCGTCGCCGATGTGGACCGTCACGCCGTGTTGCTCCAGTGCGCCCACGAATGTCTCCGCCCGGTCCCGCCACAGCTTCTGCAGGACCTCTGGATCGAGGAGGACATCCGGCAGCTCGCCGAACAGATCGGCCGAGATGCGCCCACCGGCCTCCGCGTAGCGGGTCAGGCCCACGAGCTTCAGGGCGTCGGTGTCGACACTCACCCGGCCGCCCTGGACCAGCTGCTGCAGCTGGTAGTCCTGGAAGTAGCCGGCCAAGGCGGTCTCGGCGAGCTCGGCCTGGCGCTTGCGGTCGCTCAGCCGCGCGAACATCCGCACCTGGCGCAGGGTCAACTTCCCACGCCGGAAAGCCTCCAGCACCTTGCCATGCACGGCGGACAGCGCTTCGAGGCGCTTGATCTCCAGTTCGCCGTAGCCGAGGGCGGCGGCGATGGCGGCGGTGTCCATCTTGGCCTTCCGAAGCTTGCCGATCGCCACCACGACGTCGGCCAGATGGACC
Organism: Phenylobacterium sp.; assembly: GCA_003136395.1. Taxonomy (GTDB): domain Bacteria; phylum Pseudomonadota; class Alphaproteobacteria; order Caulobacterales; family Caulobacteraceae; genus Phenylobacterium. Next base: position 1,332 of record PLEH01000215.1, on the reverse strand, counting down.
GGCGTCTGTTCCGTGGCCGTGAGCACGACAGCGGCGGCTTGTGCGGCCCTGCCGGTGGCGAGCACGCACTCGATCTCGTCGTCGAGCGAGCGGTGGCCGCGCTCCACCTCCAGCAGTAGGGCGAACCGGCGACGGCGGCCATCGAGGACCATGTAGCGTTGCTCACGGCGACCCCGTCCGGGGCGCACGATCGGCGGGTAGATCAGATCGGCGGCGCGGATCGTGTCCGCCAGCCGTGGGATACCGTCGTCGGCCGGCTCCTTGAAGCGCAGGTTCTCCGGCGCCAGGCCAAGGTCCCGGATGCGCACCCGCACCCGGCGTTCGTTGGCCTCTGGAACGGCCATGGTCTTCTCAGCGGTAGAGGTCATCTCAATCACTCCGGGGTCGACGGCCCGGACCATCCGTCCATCGCTNNCCGCATGGGGCGCCGCTGGAACCCTACCGACGGCCCCAAGACCGTCGGCCCGCAACGCGCCCACCAGGCGGCGCGCCGCGCGCTCGCCCTCCACGCCGCGATCCGCGGCCACCAGCACGTCTTCGACGCCGGGCGGGGGACGCCAGCAGATCAGGTTGCGGATTGAAAGCAGCGCCCACGCGGGCCGCTCAAAGCGCAAGCTCGCCGATAGGGTCGTGAACACCCCCTCTCCCACCAGCATCCGAGGCCCGACAGGCTCCAGGCGCACGGCTGCGCCTGCCGGGCAGCCGCCGATCGTCTTGCGCGGGGTCGCAAGGCGCGCCCGATCGCCATTCGGCGCGAGATAGGTGACCTCAACGCCGCAGAGGTCGCCCTCGGCGGTTCGGATGGCGGCGATGAGCGCCGGACGGCGAAGCCCCACGTCCGCGTAGACCGCGGCGGCCAGCCCGGGATGATGCCGCAGAGCCGCCGGCGGCGGGCTATCGATGCCGCGCCGTCGGCAATGTTGCGCAGACAGCGTGCCGATGATCGGCAGGCTATCCTCCCAGATCCGTCGAGCACATTCGGTGCGCTCTCGCTGACTAGGACGCTCGACCTCGGGCGCCAACGATCCAACCGCCACGCTGCATAGCCGGCCCGATGGCCCGATCAGGCCAAGTTCGCGCAGGTGGTCAGCCACCTGGCGCCAGTCCTCGCCGGCGAAGGTGTTGATCACCACCCTGTCGCCGACCAACAGGAGGGACACGGAGCGGTCCCAACGACCGTGGCCTGGGCCCGGCACGCTGGCGCGCCGGCCGCCTGCGTAGAGTTCGCCGCCGACCGCGCGGACAATGGAGGCCAGGGTCATCGCCGCGCCTCACATCAGGCCGAGGCTTTTGAGGCTGGCGACTGATGCGCCGCCGACGATGACGTGGTCA
>PLEH01000130.1 GCA_003136395.1 Phenylobacterium sp. | reverse complement strand
CAGGTACTGCACATAGGTCATCGGGCTTTCACGCCGGTAGAGCGTCTCGGCCGCGCGGGCGATGAGCTGGGACAGGTCTGCAGGCGCGCCGGTCTGCGGCGGCAACGCCTTGGCGCCCAGCCGCGTACTCAGCGTCACGGTCCCGTCGGGGTTCTGGACGATTTCGCCGGAGAGGTTGCGTTCATGACCCAGCTTTTCGCGCAGCCAGCGGTCGACCTCGCCGAGGCTGACCCCGGTCTCAGGGATTTGAATGGAGATGTTTTGGCCCCAGCCGGCGCCGAACTTGCCCGACGCCACGCTGGACTGGGCCTGGTCTGTGATGTCGGTCAGCTTGTCGAGCAGTTGGCTGGCCACCACCTCGCCGGTGACGCCACGGCGCGCCAGGTCCGGGGCGACGGCGAAGGCCTTGATGACCACGCCGTCGGCGTGGGCGGCGCCCACGGCCATCCAGCCGACGGCGCTCAGCGCCAGCGTCGCCGCCAGGATGGTGAGCGCCTGCAGAGCCAAGCGAAGACGCTTGGACCAGTGGTCGAGACCGAGAATGCGAAACTGTGCGTCGAGGTGGTGGCCCTGCTTGGCGATCAGGGCTTCCTGGGCCGCCAGGAAACGGTCGGTGGCCTCATCGCCTTTTCCGCCCCGACGGGCGCGCGCCCGGTCCATGGCCAGGCCAACGCCGGCGGCGTCGGTCTGAAAGGCGGCCTCGGCCGCGGTTTCGCCGTCGGCCTCTAAAAACTCACCCATCACGCCAATCCCCCGGAGGGGTAAGGGAGGCTAACGCCCGCATGCCGTCAACGCCGGAGCGGAGCAGGCGATTGGTCGGCGGTGGCGGTCAGCCCTCCTTCCGAACGTCCGCTATGGGTCGAAAGCGGACATCAGCTCACTGCCCGAAAGCGGACCCCGGGAATGTCAGGATTGGAGGGGAAGCGGACACTGCTAAGGCTTGGATTTGTGGATGTCGCGGTGGCCCTCACCCCTTCCAGTCGACGGGCAAATCCTTGACGCAGGCCGCGCCGTACCATGTCCTCGCGTCTCCCAGGAACCTGGTCATCCGGCCCTTGTCGAGCGGGCCCAGCCGGCGGATCTCCGGCAGCGTCCAGGCCGCCGCCGCCGACATCCGCACTTCCTGCACGCGTAGCCCCTCCACGGCGTCCAGTACGTGGGCCTGCTCGGTCTCGCTCAGCGCGCCGCCGGTGCGGCGCAAGGCGCGCAGCCGCCCGACCTCCAGGGCTTCCTCCGCGTTCGCCCGCTCCATGTAGGGCATCATCGAATAGGCCTTGGTCCAGACATCGAGCGAGGCCTGGGACATGTGGTCCGCCACGCCGGCGTGGGTGGCGTCATCATGCGCCAGGGTGTCGTAGGAGAGGAAAGCGAGATGATAGCCGTCGATCAGGCGTACGAGTTCGGCCCGCGCCATGCCGGTCTCGACGCCGGCGCGGATCGCATCGAGCCGGGTCACCAGGCAGTCATGCATGGCCGCGCGCTGATAGACTTCCGGTCCGTCATCGAACAGCAGTTCTGCGCGCATGGCGGCCTCGGCGGCCTGGATCTTGTGCGTCCACTCCATCCCCTGGACCGCCTGTTCCGCCCCCAGCGCGATCAGCACCCCGATGACGATGGTGCCGACTTCCTTCAGAAGCTCGCCGCCGCCATGCCAGGGCTTGGGTTTGTGGATATCCATGGACCGCCCCCAGCGGATCAACTGCGCTGGAGCTTCGGTAACACGAATTGTGGGAAGGTCCGCTTTGGGTCGAAAGCAGTCTTCGGCTCGGTACCCGCAAGCGGACCTTCGGAATGTCAGTACCGGGGGAAAGCAGACCCAAGGTCGATTACCCAGGAGCGGGTTCGCGGACGCGAGCGCCAGGCGGCGATCGGGTTCAGCACAGCTTCGAAGATCGGGACCAGATCGCCAACGAAGAGAGCGTGGCCGGTGCCGCTACCTAGTTCGTCGGGTTTGCTTCATAAATTGCACCGTTGCGAAGCGTGTAGATCGACCAGTTCATAACCCCGTGCTCGAAATTGGCGCGGAAATTGTCGTCCCCCAGCAAGCCTCGCCCTGAAAAGGTCAACGACTGAAGTTGCCCCATCGACACGAGTCTCGCTTGCACGGTTGGTAGCGCCCGCTTTGCGAGCGTCAGCGAATTGCGCTGTCATGGGATCGTGCGGAGAATCTCCGCGACCAACGTCCCCGATTAGGCGGCGTAACGCGGCCTCTCTCCCGGGCGAAGGGTCGTGCGGCTCCTTCAACACCCACCGTTCCACGTGCGCCTCTGGGCTGAGATTCCTATCTGGCTCATGCCCGGGGTCGGCCGGTCTCGACCTGCCAGAGGCCAATTTGTAGGCGGCAGCGAAGGCGTGATCCGCGGGCGTCTGGAGATCTGGCTCCACTCCTGCCCCCTGCCAATTCGTCCCTGTGACAGGATTGCGCGCGCGGCCGGAAGGGACGAACGCGGCCATGTTGGAACCGATGGGGGCGAAGCCTCCGGGGTTCGCCCCGCCGGCTGTGCGCTCGCCGACGACCTTCACGCGTTTCAGGGCTTTGAGATCGTAGACCAACTCCTCGCCGCCCGAGAACGTTGCCCGACTGGTCAGGATGAACACCGGGCGATCTGGATACCGAGAGGGCGTGGCCACCGCATAGAAACTCTCGGTCGTGAAGCTGTCGGTCCCGCGTTTGCGACGGATGATGTCGTTGAGGTGTGTCTTTTGGCTCTTCGGCAAGAAGAAGCTGCATAGATAAGCAACCGCCGCCGGCGAGCCGCCGGCGCTGCCGCGTCGCATGTCTATGATCAGCGCTTTCGTTCCCGCCAAATCGCCGAAGACCTGGTCTGCCGTATCCTCGAACATCGTCGGGTCGGGAAACCCGGCGATTTCCACGTAGCCGACGTTCCCTCGCAGAACCGCGGCTTTAACTATTCCGCCATTGCTGGCCGGAACCGGACCGGGAAGAGCGTCAAAGGGCGTCGAGCCCGGTGGCAGGACGAGCATATGAGGGTCGTGCGTCGCCGCGCGAAGTTCGTCGCCAAGACGCTGTGCGAATACTTTGGGATCGGAGAGCTCGTCAAATTGTCCGGCGCGGTAGCTCTCTTCGATCGTTGATGCTGTCTGTGCGCCGACGTCCGGATAGACGTAGACGTCTCTCAGAATCTGTGCCGTTTTCCGGATCGCTTCCTGTCTATCTTGGGAGGTTAAGGCTGGCCCGTCGGCGGCGAGCGCACGACCTGCCGCAGCCACAACAGCTAGAGCGATCAAAAGGGACACCCGCATCGTTCGCTCTCCCGCACCTCGCGGAAGAACTACATCTGTAAGCTGCACAGTCAACGCATATCGGCCGCGCCTTGGCTGTCCGACGCCCTGAGCATCACCCAAGCGAAGGCCCGACCGTCTTGGAAGAGCCAAATCGCTAACGGCGAACGTCCGCTATGGGTCGAAAGCGGACTTAGGCTTCCAGACGGAACCGACCGCAGACCGGCCATGCTAGTGCGCAGCAGCCTGCCGCTGCCCCGGAATGTCGAAGAAGCCGACGATGCTCTTGATGCGGCCCACGGGGTCGTAGGTGACGACATCGTAGCCATGCATGATCAGGGCCCCCTTGGCGTCCGTCATCGACCACCTGGCCAGGCCGTGATCGGCCCAAAGCAGCTGGTCGTCGAGGTGCAGGGAGACGCCCTGGCTCTGACGCTGGAACCTGGCGATCATCGCGTCGACGCCCGTGACGCCCTCGGCGTGGGTCGAGGCGTCCTGGTAGGTCATGCCGGCCGCCAGGGCGTCCTTCAGAAGCTGCTGACGCGCGACTTCCGAGGTCGCCTGCCACGCGTTGGTGTAGCCCTGGAACGCCGCCTGTTGTTGCGTCCGGTCGGGCGCTGGGGCAGGCGCATCCGCCGCCCACACGGGAGCGGCGGCCGCCAGCAGGCCGAGCGCCGCGAGCGCGGGCGCGAAACAGCGGCGGAATGTCGAAGATCGGTTCATGGTCTCCTCGCGCGGTCGGCCGGGGGTGTGGACATGGGCAGGCAGAAGGTCTCGGGACCGATTGGCCTCGGCGTAATCAGATGAGGATCCTCGCCGTTGATGCCGATTTCGGTTTGTGAATATCCATGCCGCCCCCAGCGGTTCACTGAGGGATGACTGTAAGCGGACTCGCGGAAGGTCCGCTATGGGTCGAAAGCCGACGTTTTCCTTCGTACCCGAACCGGGCCCTCTGGATGGTAGACGAGGGCGACGCGGGAACCGCTACGGCGATATTGCTAGCCTCCCGCCGCCGGTACTCGCCCGTTGACCGCACGAGCATAGTCGAACACTGGTAGATCAGTGGCTTGGGGGGCTGCGGCTATGACGGACGCCAGCAGCACCAATCGCGCGCGACCGCGCCTCAAGAGAGCCCCTGCCAGCGCAAATCCTATCGACATCGCCATGGAAGCCGAAGCTTCCGGAGAACCGCTGGAGGGAGAGGCGGCGCTTTTGCTGCGCGATCAGCGACGGCTGATCAACGCGGACCTGCGCCACCGCGGCTGGCAGATCGCTTCCGAGCGCGTGGGGTTCGCGCTCAAGATCCTCACCGGCCTCGCCGGCGTCGCCGTGGCCACGGCTCTGGGCGTGATGATTTGGAACGCTGCCCATGCCGACGGCGTGATCCTGCAGCCCTTCAAGGTGCCGCCGGCGCTGGCGGCCGACGGCGTCTCCGGGGAGGTCGTCGCTGGCCAGGTGTTGGACGAGCTGGCGCGGCTGCGGGCCGAGACCTTGGCCCCCGGGGAAGCGCGCGACTACGGCGACGACTGGGGCCGCTCGATCAAGCTCTCTATCCCCACGACCGGCGTGTCGCTTGGCGATCTTCAGGAGGCGCTGCGGCAGTGGCTGGGCCACGAGACGGAGATCAGCGGCGAGGTCTACCGCACACCTACAGGGCTGGCCTTACGGGCACGCGTCCCCGGCCGTCCGGGCCTGAAGGTGGACGGACCCGCCGACGCCCTGGAAGCCTCCGCACAGGCGCTGGCGCGGCAGATCTATCGCGACACCCAGCCGCTTCGTTATGCGTTCTGGCTCGGTAGCCACGACGACCCCGCCGGGGCGACCCAGATCGCTCAGCCTATCGCGATTGCGGGCCGGACCCCGGCAGAGCGGGCGACGGCTTACGAGGTTCTGAGCGACGCCCGGAACAACGTGGGAGACGCGGCTGGCGGTATCACCATGGCGCAGGAGGGCCTGGGGATCACACCCGACTGGAGCGGCTTGTGGTCCCGATTGGCGATCAACGAGTCCAATCAGGGCCACTGGGAAAACGCCATCCGCGCTTACCGCAAGCTGATCGAGGTTCTGCCCAAGGATCGCACCCTTGCGCTCGAGTGGCGGGACGTCACCATTCCACGCGCTAAGCTCGCCGATCTTCTGGCGGACTACCCGGAGTCGCGTCGCCAGTACCGAGCAGCCGAGGGCGTGCCGCACGCGGTGCTGGACGAGGCCGTGCAACTTGACACATTTCCGGCACGTGCAATGGCGCGGATGCACGACATCTCCGCCGCCGCCGCCCGGCTGGACCATCCCCGCTTCGCCCTCCCGTGGAAGGCCGCAGACAACGAACATCAGCTGCTCATGCACCGGGTGACGAAGGCCTACTATGCGGAGGATTGGCCAGCGGTCCTCGCCCTGTCCCCGTCCTACCTTGCCCTGTCGGCCCGATACGTCGACCACGCCCATAGTCCCGAGTTCGCCATGATTGGCGTGGCGCGCGCCGCGACCGGGGATGCTCGCGGGGCGGGAGAGATATTGGATGTGCTAGCGCCAGACAGTGACAACGCCATGCTGTTTAAGGGTCGGGCGCTGCTCGCCATGGGCGATGCTGCTGGAGCGGACCGGCTGTTCGCCCTGGTCGCCGCCCGTGCGCCCTCAGTCGCCCATGGGCCACTGTACCGTGGTCGCTGGCGGGTCGAGCACGGCCAGCCCGCCGCCGCCCTGCCGTTCCTGGCCGAAGCCCAGCGCCGCGCGCCCCACTTCGCCGATCCGCTGAAGTACGAGGGCGACGCCCTCGCCGGCCTGGGCCGTTGGTCCGAGGCCCAGGCCGCCTACGCCAAGGCAGAACCATTCGCGCCCAGGTGGGGCGGCCTGCACCTGAAGTGGGGCGAGGCGCTGGCGAAGGCTGGCAAGAACCTCGACGCGCAGGCCCAGTGGAAGCTTGCGGCAGCGTTAGACCTGACCCCCGCCGAGCGAGCGGAGCTTCAGGCCGTGACCCAAAAGCAGACCCCCTGAAGGTCCGCTGTGGGTCGAAAGCGGACCTTCACAATCCGCCAGCCAACGACCCTTTGACGAGACCGTTCTAGGGCACGCGGATGTCGCAGCGAGTCGCGCCTCAAGCGAAAGGGTTCGCGCCTGTTCGCCGGTGTGTTGATACTTCCCTGTGGAAGGGACCGATCTTCGGTCAGGTTGGGGGTCACCAATGGAAATCCAGTACGCCGATCGCCTCGGTGCTAAGTCCATGCGCGACTTGCTCGGCCTTTGCGGCGTGGTCGCGATCATCGCCGCGCCAATTGCTGCTTCGGCTCAGGTCGCCCCCGCAGGCGCGGCCCAGGGCGTTGATGTTTCGTCTCTCCAGGGCCAGATCGATTGGTCAGCTGTGGCCGCGTCTGGGATCAGTTTCGGCTTTGCGCGCGCCGCGAACGGCGGGGCCATCGATACGCGTTTCCAGCAGAACTATGCGGGCATGTCGCAGGCCGGGCTCATTCGAGGGGCCTATCAGTTCTTTCAGCCCAATCAGGATGCAACAACGCAGGCGGACCTGCTGCTGACCGAGATCGGGAGCCTGCAACCCGGCGACCTCGCACCTGTCCTCGATGTCGAGACGAGTGGAGGCCAATCCGCAGGCGTGCTGCTCGGCGAGATCACCACCTGGGCAAACGTCATCAGGACTTCGACGGGACGCACGCCAATCATCTACACGGGTAGGACCTTTTGGAACGGCAGTGTCGGGCCCACCGAACCCAGCGCCGATCTCTGGGTCGCGAGCTTTGGGGGCGCGCAGCCACTGCTTCCGAACGCTTGGCCAGCCTGGACGTTCTGGCAATACAGCGCCACCGGTTCCGTCGCGGGGATCAATGGCGTGGTGGATCGGGATGTGTTTTTCGGGTCGCCCGCCGAACTCGCCACATTTGCAGGAATTCCCGAGCCAACGACCTATGGCCTGTTGATTGCGGGATTTGGGCTGGTCGGGGCTTATCTCCGCCGGAGCCGCCGCCTGCGTCACAGCTTCGCATAGCCCCAGCCAGGCGCGCGCCTTGCGGCGCAGCCTGAGTCCAGCTAGCCGCACTAATCGATGGAGAAGCTAGATGCCGGCCTACGGCAAAGCGCCGCCGTCGCTGGGCCAGCACTTGGAGGACCGCGAATGTCCGCAATGGGTCGAAAGCGGACGGTGGCCCTCGTCCGGAAAGCGGACGCTTCGAACGTCGCCAACGAGTCAGGATCAGAACCTCGCGCGTCGAGGTCAGGATTGCGGCGGCATTATCTCGACCGGCAGAATCCGTCGAGCCGGATAGACACGCTCGCGACGGATTTCCGACGTTGACGACCGGGTGCCGCGATCGGCCCAGGCCTGGAGATCATCGACGGTGTAGACGACGAGGCCGCCGATCTTCCGGTAGGTTGGCCCCGTCCCATAGGTGCGATGCTTTTCCAAAGTGCGGCCGGAAAGCCCCAGAAAATGGCCGGCTGCAGAAGTGCGAAGGAAACGGGCCGGGGTGGCGGTGACGTCGGACATGTGTCGCTCCCAAGGGCCCAATCCGGTTCGGCGACGGCCGACGGAGCCCAATTGCGACTCAGCGTAAGCGCCCGCCCTCGCCGCGATAAATGCGCAAGGCTACGCGTCTCCACGTCAGGCTCGCCTGTCTCGCTAGGTGTCCGCTTCGGGGTCACTGTCGCTCGGCGGCTCTGGGTCCCGATCCCCGTTCGGCGGATCCAGCGCCTTGTCGTCGGCGCACTCCTCAGGGCCAAGTTCTGCCGGCGGCGCCTGAAGTGGCTTGTCCGACATCCAGTCCTCCGCCGAGGCGTCCCGCTCCCGGGCCAAGAAGAGGAGCTCGTCGAACATCTTGGTGAACCCGGTGATGAGGACGGCAGGCGCCAGGCGGGCGATATCGTCCTGGGCCGTCGCGTCGAATTCCAAGAGCGCCATCAGCCACAGGGTCCCCATCTTGTTCTCGATCGTCCGCAACGCGAACGCCGGCGATCCGATGTCGATGGCCGCCAGGATGGCGTAGGGGTCCGCATTGAGGATCTTGGCGACCTGATGGACGCGGTCGACGTTGAGACGCGCCTTCCCGGACTCGAAATATTCGTACGACCTGGGCTTCATCTTCATGGCGTTGGCCACGTCGATAGGCCGCAGCCCCCGCAGGCGCCGAAGCGCCTTCAGGATGCGCGACAGCATTTTGCCGCGGCCAGGAATATCATGGTCGGGCGGACCCATAGTCGCTCGAACTCAACCCAAACTTGTTACGCGAAATCTCTACACCATCGCGGGCTTGATCAAGCCGCCGGCCTGCGCAATGGCGTGCGCGGATGATTTGGGGCCCGACATCCGCAATGGAGTTTGCGATCTCCCGCAACTCCATTGCGGATTGCTCATTGGCCGCGTGGTTGGCGCCGGGTCCGAACTCCGCTTGAACTCTGACGCACCGTGATTCGTGGCATCTACCGCCGGAACGACCGCGGCGAAGCCGGCCGCTCCGGCGACCCGGCAGCGGTGGGCAACAGATGCAGGTCTCGGGCCTTGATCACCGCCTGCACCCGGGTGCGGACGCCCAGCGCTCTGCAGGCATTGAAGAGATGGCGCTCAACCGTTCGGCCGGAAATGCCGATGAGCTGCCCGATGTCCGTGGCGCTCTTGCCCTCCTGCGCCCAGTAAAGGCACTCCAACTGGCGCACCGACAGGACACCAATGCCTGTCGCTTCGCCCTCCCGGCGGGCCGCATTCGGCAGTGATTGCATCGGGTTGTCCTCTCAATACCTGACGGTTCCCCGAGCGTCCGAATCAGGTCTCCACTTCGTTCGCTAAATAACCAGCCCTGCGGTTCGTTCCAGAAACGCGGTCTGAAAGCACTCACCCCGATCGTTTTCTCCATTCTTCGCAATAGACCTGCGGATGTCCCGCAAGTTTATTGCGGGCTGCGGGTGCGGCACGTCTCCATCCTTTCCTCAACGCGCAAGTCTACCCATTCAGACGCGTAGGGTTGCGCATCGCGGGCGCGGCTCGGGTCGGGAACACTCTGGCCATGCGCCACGCCCCGCGACCCCGCCTGATCTCCGCGCCGGAGGATCTGCCTTGATCCTCGCCCCAGAGGCCGTGCTGCACCTGGCCGCGCAATGCGCACCGCAGGCCGCCGCCGAAACCCTTTTGGCGGTGACGCGGGTGGAGAGTGGCCTCGATCCCTTGGCGATCGGCGTGAACGGCCCCGCGCCCCGCCGCCTCCGCGTTCCGTCGCGCACCGAGGCGATCGCGCAAGCCAACGCTCTCATCTCGCGTGGCGCCAACATCGATCTCGGTCTGGCGCAGATCAACAGCAGCAATCTGGGCCGCCTGGGCCTTACCGTGGCGGACGCCTTCGATCCCTGCCGCAGTCTCGCCGCCGGCGCCACGCTGCTGCAGATCAACTACCGGGCCGTTCGCGCGCTCGTCGACGACGACCAGGCGGCGTTGCGCACGGCGCTCTCACTCTACAACACGGGCGACCGTCAACGCGGGTTCAAGAATGGCTACGTCGCCCGCGTCGAGCGGTCTGCGGCCGGCGCACCGGGCCTCCCAGTCGGGAGGCAGGCGCCTTTCACCGCACCGCAACCCCCGGCCTGGGACGCGTTCGGCGATCTGAGACCTGCCGCCTTCGTCATCTCCCCATCCCTTCGCCAAGGAGACCAACCTTGACCTCACGCTTCCTCAAACGGACCGGACCGACCGTTCTCCTGGCGACCGTGGTGCTCTGCGCCGCGGCGACGCCGGCGTTCGCCCAGGCCACCGGCGCCACGGGCGGCAACATCGGCACCTTCATCCAGAACATCATTTCGATCCTCAATTCGAACGTGATCCGTGGCCTCGCGGTCATCGCGATCATCGTCACCGGCATCGCCTGGATGTTCGGTCACCTGGATCTGCGGCGGGCCGGTTCGGTCATCATCGGGATCATCGTGATCTTCAGCGCGGCCGGCCTGGTCGACCTGATGGTCGGCGGCAGTTCGGGAGGCTGAAGTGGCCACTGAACCCGAAGAACGTCTGACCGAAGACCCGCTGTTCCTGGCCTGCACACGGCCAGCGATGATCGCGGGCGTGCCGATGGAGGCTATGGGTCTCAACGTCATCATCTCGGCCATCGTCTTCCTGGCCGCGCATGCCCTGGTCTACCTGCTGATCGCTCCGGTGCTGCACGTGGTCTGCAGGGCGATCTGCAAGCACGACCCCAACGCTTTCCGAGTGCTCTGGCAGTTCGTCGATACGAAGGGCCGTTCCCGCAATGGCGGGACGTGGGGCGGAAGCTCGCTGTCACCGTTGCCGGTGCGCCGGCGCTTCGCCGTCGCGGAGTTGGCGCGTGGGTAGCGCAGCCCTCACCGCCCGGCGGTCAAAGACGCTCCTGGCGCGGGAGACCGAGGCTCACGCCGCCCTGCCCTATGCCCGCCACGTCAACGCGCGGGTCGTGGCCCTGGACACCCAGGCGTTGATGCTCTGCTTTCAACTGGACGGCGCCAGCTTCGAGACCGCCGATGTCCGCGACCTCAACGACTGGCACGCCAAGCTGAACAACGCCTGGCGCAACCTTGCCGATGATCGGTTGGCCATCTGGCATCACGTCGTGCGCCGTGAACACTCCGGCTATCCTGAGGGCCGCTTCCGATCGGCCTTCGCGGCGGACCTGGATGCGGCGTACCGAGCCCGGCTCGGCGGCGAGCGAATGTTCGTCAACGAGCTCTACGTCACCCTGGTGCTGCATCCTGGGCGTGACGCCGCGGATCGCGCCGGCGCCTGGTTTGCCCGGCGGTCGGGGGCGACCCAATCCATCGACGACAGCGCCTTGGCCCGGCTTGAGGACGCCGGTCGCGATCTCGCCCAATACCTGGGCCGTTACGCCCCGCGCGCGCTGACGGTCTACGAGCGCGCCGGCCAGGCCTTCTCCGAGCCGATGGAATTGATCGGCCTCCTGCTCACCGGCCGCCGTGCGCCTGCGCCGCTGGTGCGAGGCCATCTCGGGTCGGCGGCTTATTTGGCCCGGCTGATCTTCGGGCGCGAAGCCCTGGAGATCCGCGACGTCGCGGACACCCGCTTCGCTGCCGTCTTCGGGATCAAGGAATACCCGGCGACCACGCGTCCCGGCCTCTGGAACGGACTGCTGTCGGCCCGCTTCCCACTCGTCGTCAGCCAGTCCTTCAGCTTCCTCTCGAAGGCCGCGGCGCGGGCGGTGATGGAGCGCAAGCAGAACCAGATGCTGTCGGCCCGTGACCGGGCGACATCGCAGACGGCGGGCCTGAGCGACGCGCTCGACGACTTGATGTCCAACCGCTTCGCCATGGGCGACCACCAGGCCTCGATCCTGGTCTACGGTGACGACCCCCCGTCCCTGGCTGACCATCTGTCGAAAGCCCGCGCCAGTCTCGCGGACTCCGGCCTGGTCACCGCGCGGGAGGACCTCGCGCTCGAGGCCGCGTTCTGGGCGCAGTTCCCCGGAAACTTCAGCCGCAGGGTCCGGCCCGCGGCGATCACCTCGCGGAATTTCGCGGCGCTCGCCCCCTTCCACACCCATCCGGCGGGCCGCGCGGACGGCAACCATTGGGGATCAGCGGTGGCGCTGCTGCGCACCTCCGCCGGCTCACCCTTCCACTTCAATTTCCACGTCGGCGACCTGGGGCACACCTTCATCTGCGGCCCCTCCGGCTCTGGGAAGACCGTGGTGCAGAACTTCATGCTGGCGCAGCTGGAGAAGTTCAGCCCCCAACTGGTGTTCATCGACAAGGACCGTGGGGCGGAGCTCTTCGTCCGCGCCAGCGGCGGGACCTACCTCACCCTGCGCAACGGCCAACCAAGTGGCTTCGCGCCGTTGAAGGCTCTGGAATTCACGCCCGGCAACCGCGCCTTCCTGGGCGCCCTGGTCCGGCAGCTGGTCGGCCACGCTGATCGGCCGCTGAGCGTGCAGGACGAACGCGCGATCGACGAGGCAATCCTGGCGCTCGGGCCAATGCCGCCCGAGCAAAGGTCGTTCTCCGCGCTGCGGAGTCTGCTCGGCCAGCGCGACGCTGGCGGCGTGGGCGCGCGCCTGGAGAAATGGCGCCAGGGCGGCGCCCTGGGCTGGGCCCTGGATAACGACGCTGACGCCGTCGCGCTCGACGCGCGGTTCCTCGGCTTCGACATGACCGAGGTTCTCGACAACGCCGAGGTCCGCACGCCGCTGATGATGTACCTCTTCCATCGCCTCTCCGCCCTGGTCGATGGCCGCAGGCTGGTCATCGACATCGACGAATTCTGGAAAGCGCTGGGCGACGAGGCCTTCCGCGGCCTCGCCCAGGATGGCCTGAAGACCTTCCGCAAGCAGAACGCCTTCATGGTGTTCGGGACGCAGTCCCCGGCGGACGTCCTGCGCTCACCGATCGCGCATACGATCCTCGAGCAGTGCGCCACCAAGATCTTCCTGCCGAACCCGCACGCCGCTGAGCGCGACTACGTCGAGGGCTTCGGTCTGACGCGACGGGAGTTTGCCCTCGTCCGCGAGGAGCTGGCCCCGGAGTCCCGGCAGTTCCTGATCAAGCAGGGCCTCAACTCCGTGGTCGCCGAGCTGCGCCTCGATGGCCTCGAAGACGCCTTGGCGATCCTCTCCGGGCGCACCGAGACCGTCGATCTGCTCGACCGGATTCGCGCCCGGGTCGGCGACGACCCCGTCCAATGGCTCGAACCTTTCCATCACGAACGGAGGCTGCTTCCATGACCCTCAAAGCCCTGGCGGCCTCGGCCGCCGTCTTCGCGCTCTCCGTCGGGCCCGCGCGCGCTCAGATGGCCGTCTATGACGGCGCCAGCTACGCCAAGCTGATCGAGCAGGCGACCACGGCCCTCAACCAGCTTCACCAGGCGGAAACCCGGGTGCAGCAGGGCGAGCAGCTGTTCCAGAGCCTGAACCAGGGCTCGAACGTCGGCGGGATCGCCAGCGCCCTAGAAGCCCCGGCCCTGCGCCAGCTGCTCCCCGGCGTTGGTGCGTTGGCGACCGCGGCCCGGGGCGATGTCACAGCGCTTGGCGATATCGGCGTTCGGGCGCAGGCCATCCGCAGCGCCAGCCGGCTCTACACCCCGTCCTCCGGCGATACCCTGGGCGCCGACCTTGAAGCCGCCGGCATGCGGGCGGCGCGCGACCAGGCTCTGGGCGAGGCGGTGGCGACCGGCGGCGCCCAACGCCTGGAGGGGCTGCAAACGCTTCAACAGGCGATCGACGCCGCCCCGAACGCCCGCGCCGTGCTCGACCTGCAGGCCCGCGCCACCACCGAGCAGGCGATGGCCGCCAACGACCAGATGCGGCTGCAGGGCCTCGCCATGGCCCAGGCGGCGGAAGACCGCGTGCAGGCGCAGCGCGATCGCGAGCGGGCGGCCGCCGCGCGCGACGCCCGGATGGCGCTCTTCCAACAGGCCTTCCAATGAGCCGGGGCGCCCTGATCCTGCTGGTCTGCGTCGCCGTCGCCGGCTGCTCGCCGCAACCGCGGAGCGTCAGCTTCTTCGCCGCAAACCTCGCCACGGCAAAGGCGGTCGTCGCCGAGTGCCGCTCCGGCGCGCATCGCGGACCCGAATGCGAAAATGCGCAGGCCGGCATCGCGTCGGCGGCGCGTGACGCGCGGATGCACGAATTCCACAAGGCGTTCTAGCCGTGGCCGGGACCTTCCAGATCTTCGAGCCCGCCTACCAGTTCGTGGATGGCAAGCTCGACACCTTCCTGAATGAGCGGGCGAGCTCGGTGATCGCGGCGGTCTCCGGACCGCTCCGCGCCGCCCTGGTGCTTTACGTGCTGCTCTATGGGTTCGCGATCCTGCGGGGCGCGATCCAAGAGCCGATCATGGATTTCGCGGTCCGCAGCCTGAAGCTCGGCTTCATCTACATGCTGGCGACGACGGTGGCCTATTCGAGCTTTGTCACGACCCCGCTCTTCCACACCCTGCCGGACACCCTCACCCAGGCGATCAGCGGCGCAGGCGTCCCGGATGTCGGGGCGGCCTTCGACCAGTTCTTCGGCCGGGCCGCTTATCTGGCTGACAAGGTTGCGAAAACCGGCAGTCCGGTCGATCTCGGGCCGTGGATTCTCTCCGCCGTCGTCTATGTGGTCGGCGCCCTGGCCGCCGCGCTCGGCTTTGGCGTCGTGCTGCTGGCGAAGGTGGCGCTGGCCCTGCTGATTGCGCTCGGCCCGATCTTCATCGCCTGCGCCCTCTTCGACGCCAGCCGGCGCTTCTTTTTCGGCTGGCTGTCGCAGGCGGTGAACTACGTCGTCCTGTTCGCCCTGATCATCACCGTCTTTCAACTGGTGCTGTCGCTCGTCGCGCAGCAATGGGGCTCGATCGACGGTCAGGATCCCACCGCCGGGGCGTTCCTCTTCGTCGCCCTCTGCCTGCTGGGCGCGATCTTCTTCCTGCAGACCCCAGCCATCGCGGCGGGCATCGCCGGCGGCGCCAGCGCAGGCCTGGCTGACTTCGCCAACGCCGCGTCCCTCGGCCGCGGACCGCGCGGTGGCGCGCCCCAAGGTCCGCAGGAAGCCCAACGCAACGCGCCGCACGGCGGCGGCTCAATTCGACCGGCGGGAGGCCGCGCATGAGAACGACATCCATCCTGATCCTGGTCCTGGCAATCGCCTCGGCCGGCTGCGCCAGCCCCGGCGGCGCCACACTTCCTGTCTGTGACGGCAAGCATCTTCGGCCCGCGAACCCGCATGGCAGCGTGCTCGATCCGGGCGCCGCCGCCACCCCGGCAACGAGTCCCGCAGAACCGGCCATCGGGGCCAGCCATCCGAGTTGCGATCAATGAACGGCCCCAGCCTGAAGACCTATTTCGACGAGGCGAAGAGCTGGGATGCCGATCGCCTGCGGAGCGCCGAACGGTCGAGGCGGTTCGCCTGGGGCGTGGCGGCCTTCGCCGGTCTGCTCGCCACGGCCGCGGTCGGCGCCGTCGCCGCGCTCGCGCCGCTGAAGACAACCGTGCCGTTCGTGATCCGGGTGGACCGCACGACAGGGGCTGTGGACGTAGTCTCGGCGCTGAAGCGCGGTCAGCCGGTGACCTACGAAGAGGCGGTGACCAAGCATTTCCTGGCGCAATATGTCCGTGCCCGCGAGGGCTGGCTGGCGCCTGCGGCCGAAGCGAACTTCCGCCAGGTGTCGATCATGTCGACACCAGCTGAGCAGGAGCGCTGGGCCGACATCTTCCGCCCCGCCAATCCCACCAGCCCCCAGGTCGTCTACGGACCGACCGGGGAAGCGCAGGTGGAAATCCGCGCGGTCAGTTTCGTCAGCCCGGGCGTGGCCGACGTCCGCTTCCACCGCACCGTACGGCTCGGGTCCCAGATCACGGAGAGCGACTGGATCGCGACCGCGGCCTTCGCCTACACCAAGGCGCCCATGGCCGAGGGAGATCGCCTGCGGAACCCGCTGGGATTCCAGGTCACCAGCTACCGTGCCGACCCAGAGGTGGTGCGATGAGGGCCGCGGTCGCAACGCTGATGGCCGCCTTCCTGCTTGGCGCGGCGCCGGCCGCCTGGGCGCTCGACACCCCACGGCCCGGCCCTTCGGACCCGCGCATCAAGACGGTCGACTACGATCCCTGGGCGGTGGTGAAGATCACTGGCGTGTTCCGCACCGCCACCCAGATTGTGCTGGGCGACGACGAGACCATCCTGCATGTGGCGCTCGGCGACACCACCGGCTGGGATGTCGCGGCGGAGAAGAACATCCTCTTCGTGAAGCCCAAGGCGCCCCGGGGACCGACCAACCTGATCGTCACCACGGGCCGGGCCGGCGGCACGCGCACCTACACCTTCGAGCTCTCGACGCGGGCTGGCGCCTCGACGCGACAGACCGCCGACACGGTGTTCGGCTTGCGCTTCCGCTACCCCGCCGACGAGAAGACCAAGGCCGCCGCCAACGAGGGCGCTGAAGCCTCCGGTCTGGCGCAGAAAGTCCTCGACCTGAAGCTCGACCGCGCCGTCGTCGAGGGGACGCGCAACCTCAACTATGCCGTCCAGGGCGCCAGCAGCCTGCAGCCGTCGGAAGCCTCCGACAACGGCCGCTTCACGGTGTTGCGCTTCCCGGCCAATCAGCCGGTGCCGACCCTGTTCAGCGTGGAGTCCTCCGGGACGGAAAGCCTGGTCCCGTTCGACGTCCGCGGCGAATTCGTCGTGATCCACGCCGTGGTTCGCGAGCTGCGACTGCGCCGCGGGCGCGAGGTGCTCTGCCTCTTCAACCAAGCATTCGAGCCCTATGGCCGAAACCCCGGCACCGGCACGACGGCCACGGACGTCCAACGCACCGACAAGGGAGCGCCGCACCCATGAGCGACATCGATACCGAAGCCGGCGACAATCCGCGGGTCCGCCCCGCGCCGGTCGTCGAGCGGTCCATTTCTCCGATCTCCGGACGTCTCGGCGCCGGCCGCGCCGGTAAAGCGTTGGTTGTGGCCGCCCTCGTCGTCGGCTGCGGCGTGTTCGTCGCCGCGACCTGGCGGGGAACGAAGCCCCATGCGGCCACGGCGGCTGAGCAACCAGCCCGCCAGGTCGTGCCTTTTGAGCCGCTGGCGGCGCCGTCCGCACCGACCCTGGCAAATCCCGGCAGCGGGGCGCCCGTACTGGCGCCGGCCGGCGCCGGTCAGCCCTCCCAAGCGCCGGCAGGATCGAACCCGCCCCCAAACGCAGCGTCTCAGGGGCGCGCGACCCAGGCCTCAATCCGTAGCGCGCCGCTCATTGCCTACAGCCGTGACGGCGGCCCCATGGCTGCGGCGTCCACGTCTTCCGGGTTCGCCGTCCCGGCGATCGAGGTGGCCGCGAGAGCGGTCACCGAACTCGATCAGCTGAGGCAGGGCTCCTCCATCGGTCAGGCCCACGCCACCCGCCTGCCTGACCGCAACTTCCTGATCGTCGCCGGCGCCGCCATTCCCTGTCTGCTGCAGACGGCAATGGACACCGCAACGCCGGGCTACGTCAGCTGTCTGATCCCCCGCGACGTCCTGTCGGACAACGGGGCGGTGGTGCTGATGGAAAAGGGCACCAAGGTGCTCGGTGAGTACCGCAGCACCCTCAAGCAGGGGCAGACGCGCCTCTTCGTCCTCTGGACACGGGCGGTCACCCCGGCCGGCGTGGCGATCCGTCTGGAATCTCCGGCCGCCGACAGCCTGGGCCGCGCGGGCTTCGACGGAAATCTCGACACCCACTTCTGGGACCGCTTCGGCGGCGCCCTTCTGCTCTCCATCGTTGATGATGGATCCTCCGCCCTGGCAGGCCCCAGCAGAAGCAATACCGCCCGCGTCCCCTCCGACGCCGCCGCCGTCGCCCTGCAGAACTCGGTCAACATCCCGCCGTCGCTGCGCAAGGCGCAGGGCTCGGAGGTGTCGATCTTCGTCGCCCAGGATTTCGACTTCTCCGGCGTCTACGGCCTGCGGGCGCGCTAGGCCATGGCGCGCGACACCGCCGTCCTGGAGCACTACCTCGCGCCGCTGCAACGCTGCCTCGAACCGGATGACGTCACCGAACTGGTGATCAACCGGCCGGGCGAGCTCGCCCTGGAGCGGAGCGGTGGCTGGGAGTGGCGTGAGGCGCCGGAGCTCACCGAGGCGTGGCTCGCCACCTTGGCGAAGGCCGCCGCGGCCTACACCGCCCAGGACGTCACCGACGAGACGCCCATCTGCTCAACGGTGCTGCCTCAAGGCGAACGCTGCCAGATCGTGCTGCCGCCGGCGGCGGAACGGATCTCGTTGACCCTGCGCAAGCCGTCCGCCGTCACCCTCGACCTCGACGCGTTTGCCCGGGGCGGCCTCTTTGACGACGTCGCGGTGGCCAGTTCAGATCTCTCCGACGCCGAGGCCGACTTGGTTCGCTTGCGCGACGCCGGGGACTGGCCGGCGTTCTTCCGGCTCGCGGTAAGAAGTCGTCGTAACATCTTGATTTCCGGGGCGACGGGCTCCGGCAAGACCACCTTCGCCAAGGGCTTGGTGCAGCTGATCCCCACCAACGAGCGGCTGCTGACCATCGAAGACGCCCGAGAGCTGACCGTCCCCCACCGCAATGCCGTTCACCTGCTCTACGCCAAGGATGGGCAGGGCCTGGCCAAGGTGGGCGCGAAGCAACTCCTGGAGAGCGCGCTGCGGATGCGGCCCGACCGGATCCTGCTGCAGGAGCTGCGCGACGCCACCGCCTTCTTCTATCTGCGCACGGTCAACACCGGCCACCCCGGCTCGATCACCACGATCCACGCCGACAGCGCCGTCCTGGCCTTCGAGCAGCTGACCCTGCTGGTGAAGGAGTCCGAAGGCGGCCGCGATCTGCCGCGGTCAGAGATCCGCGCCCTCCTCCATATCCTGGTCGATGTGGTCGTGCAGATGCGCCGCGTCGACGGCCGCTTCCGCATCACCGAGGTCTGGTATGACCCGCTTCGCAAGCGCGCCCTGGCCGCTTAAGGCGGCCTACGTCGGCGTCCTCAGCGCCGGCGCGGCCACCCTGCTCACCGCCCTCGCCCTGGGCATCGCGCTGGCCGGGCTGAAGCGTGTGTCGCCGCACCTCGACGCCGCCGCCGTGCCGGCCTGGTTCTGGTATTTCCGCGCCGATCCCCTGGTTCGGCGCTGGCTGGGGGCAGGCCTGCTCGTCGCCCTGGCGATCGTCGGCGTGATCGCCATCGGCATTGCGCGCAATCTGCGCCCGCCGCTGTTCGGCGCCGCCCGCTGGGCCAGCGAGAGCGAGCTGGCCCGCGCCGGACTTCGGGCAAAACAGGGCATCCTGCTGGGCCGGCAGGCCGGCCGCCCCCTGGTGTTCGGCGGGCGGGAGCATGTGCTGCTCTATGCCCCCACCCGCACCGGCAAGGGCGTCGGCGTGGTGATCCCCAACCTGCTGACCTGGCCGGACTCCGTGGTGGTCCTGGACGTCAAGCGGGAGAACTGGGAGGCGACGGCGGGCTTCCGCGCCGCGCACGGCCAAACCGTCGTCATGTTCGATCCCCTGGATCCGGAAGGTCGGACCGCCCGGTTCAACCCGCTGGGCCACATCGACCGCAACGACCCGGTCGCCGTGCTCGACGAACTGCAGAAGCTGGCGGTGATGCTGTTCCCGGCCCCGGTCAGCGCCGACCCGTTCTGGGCGGAGGCCGCCCGCACCGGTCTGATCGGGGTCGGCGCCTATGCCGCCGAGACCGAGGACCTGCCCTTTAGCCTGGGCGCCATCTACGCCGCCCTGACCGAAGGCGATCCACGCGCCCGTTTTCCGAAGATCATCGAGGCGCGGCGCAAGGCCGGCCAGCCGCTGTCCGACGGCTGCGCCCACGCGCTCTCGGACTTCTGCTCGGCATCGGAGAACACCTTCGCCTCGATCAAGCAGACCATCACCAGCCGCATGAACCTATGGCTGAACCCGCGGGTGTGCGCCGCCACCGAGGTCAGCGATTTCGACCTGCGCGACCTGCGCGACCGACGGATCTCGCTCTACCTCACCGTCTCGCCGGACAACCTGGCGCGGGTGGCCCCACTCTATAATCTTCTTCTGCAGCAGCTGATCGACCTCAATACCCGAGAGCGTCCGACCGCCGATCGCCACGCCATCCCTGTGCTGGTCCTGCTCGATGAGTTCGCCCGCCTCGGCCATGCCAGCGTCATCGCCCACGCCTTCGCCTATGTCGCCGGCTACGGCCTGCGTCTGCTTCCCGTGCTGCAGAGCCCCGCACAGCTGCGCGCGGAATATGGCCCCGACCTCGCCGAGGAGATCATCGCCAACTGCGCGGTGGAGATCGCCTTCGCGCCCAAAGAGTTGAAGGTCGCCCAGGACCTCTCGGAGCGCCTGGGCATCTACACCTACGCCGGCCGATCCCACAGCCGGCCCAGCGGCCTGGGCAAGGGCCACCGCTCCAGCACCGAGTCCGACCAGCGCCGGCCGCTGATGCTGCCGCAAGAGCTGATCCAGATGCCGCCCGACCGCCTCCTGGTGCTCCGCGCCGGCATGCCACCCGTTCGCGGGCGCAAGATCGTCTATTGGAAGGAGCGTGCCTTCATCCGCCGGGTGCTGCCGCCACCGGAGGTCGCCCCCAGGGCCCTGCCAGCTCGCGCCTCCGCCTTCGCGTCAGACAATGCCGTGGCGGGGCCGGACCCGATGGCGCGGCACACCGACAATGACCTGCGCCTCGACCTGGTGATCCCCGTCCTCGCCGCCGCCGGCCTCGAAGCCCTGCCGCCGCAGGGCGCTTCGGATGATGCCGTTGCGGCCTGGGTCGACCGCTTCATCGACGCCTCGGCGCAAACCCCCGTCATGGAGACCGATCATGGCCGATGACGCCCCCAACATCCTGAGCCCCGGCACACGGGTCCCTCCTGCGGTGGCCGGCGACGTGCCCGAGCGTCTGCGCCGCCGTTACTTCACCGACGAGAAAGGCGGCCCCGGCCTTGGCTTCTACGTCGACGCTACGGTTCGGACCGCGGCCTTTCGCGACCGCGGACGCGAACTCCTCGCCCCGCGCGCCGACCCCAACGTCATCCGCGACATGGTCGCCATCGCTCAACACCGCGACTGGTCGATTGTCAGCGTGCGCGGCGCCCCAGACTTCCGGCGCGAGAGCTGGCTGGCGGCCGCAGCGGCTGGCCTCGAAGTTCGAGGCTACAGTCCCACGGAGCGCGACCTCCAGGATCTGACGCGTCGGCTCGAGGCGCGCGCACGGCAGCGCCAGAGGGATCAGCCCGACCCGTCCGTCGCCTTGGCTCGACGGCGGGTGGAGACGGAGCCGGGTCCGCAAAGCCGCTTGAAGATCGTCGAAACCGTGGTCCGCGCCCGCGTCGCCAACCCGGACGCGCAAGCGCGAATACTCACGGCGGCCCGCGAGCGTCTCGCCAACTGGCTAGACCATGGCGCCCACTTCGACGACCTGGACGTGGGCCGCCACCGCGCCGGACACCGCGAGCGGCGACGCTAAGCACCCGCCGGTCCGACCTCTACGACCAAACGGCTTCCTAGTTTCCGCCGGTGCGTGGCTGCGCACCGGTCCTCAACGCACCGCCCCTTCTCCCCTTGTGGGAGATCGGGAACGCACATCTTACTGTTTTTATTAATTTATTCAAGTCAAATTTCACCTGTGCAGGGTCTGTGTAGAGGCCTTTCGGGTTCGATAGTTCCTCAAGGCGGGGGGCTTCGACAACCGCATAGACCGCTCCTAACGTGTAGGTCCGCTTACCGACGGGGATGGCGCATGCCGCGACGCTCCATTTCCGAATGCTGCTCTCGGCTACGCTCGATTGCGAACCAAGTCGGTTGCCGTCACAGTTTTTCGCGAACAGGGTTACCGGCGTCCACGCATGAGTGATCACGGCGAAAACGAGAAGCCGCGCCGCAAAATGCGGCGCAGCGCGACGCAGCCGCGGCGCGACCTACGCGCCCTTGCGCCCGCGCTCGAGACCTCACAGCACCTCCCTCTGGTTCACGTGACCGCCGTTGGCGCCGCCCGGGCCATCATCGATGCGGGGCAGATCGAGAAAAAACTCTGCCCGGTGTTTGACACGGAACTTAGCTACTTCTTCGTCCTGCGCCCCGGCTACCGGCTCCGCGATGGCGCGGTGAAGTCGGATCAGATCAACCGATTCCCGTCGGTTTTCGTCCTGTCGCCCGAGCAGCTTGGCACGCCGTATCACGTCTATCTCTTCGACACTGGGGGTGCCGCGAACGGCTGGTTCGAGGATCGCGCCGACGAGTGGGTGAACTTGGAGGACTACGAACTCGAGCCCACGCTTGAGGCTGCGCAGCGGCACGTCGCATGGGCGTTTCCGGACCTTGCCGCCTACCTCGAGGGCGAACTACGGCCGGACCTGGGTAGCGGCCTCAGTCATTGGCAGGATGTAGCGCGTAGCTATGTGTCGATCGCCGGCCTCGCTGGGTCTCAGACCAATCAGCCCGACCGCCGCGCGTCGGCAGTGGAAGTGGCGTACCGGGACCATGTGCCCCTCAAAGGGCACGTAAAGCTCGCCGTGCTCCCTAAGCAATATCTGGAAAACGGTGATCTCAAGAATGCGGCGGTGCTGGCGAAGCTGCAAGCGGCGGGCGTCGAGATCGCCACCTATGACTGGCAACCCAACAGCACGCCCGCTGATTTCCAGGACGAGATTTTCAGGATCGTGCGGCGCTTCTACGAACGCGAGGGCGTCCTGTGACATTGCAGGCTCAGGAACCGTCGCTCAGAGGCTATGTCAGGCTCGCGGCCCACGGCTTCGCGTTGCCCTGCTTTGGCCAAGGGGATCGCCCCAACACCTGGTATGTCGCGCGGTCGTCACCTGAAGGAGACCATCTGGGTTCAATCGCCGCTCTTGAGGTGTTTGCCCACGACGAAATCGAGCTCTTACCGGCCGACCTCGTCCGCGCCATTCGCCTCGGCGAGCCCTGGGTCGACGTCTTCCTGTGGCGGGGCCTGCCTCTGGTCGGCACGCCCTTGGAGATTTGGAATGCGATCAGCGCAAACGCCGGTGAGATCGCGGACGAGGCGCCGCTCAGCCTGTTGGACCTGGCGATGGACGTTGAGGCACCGGACTGGCCACTGCTGGCGAAGGGCTGTTTTGATTTCCTCGAAAGCCGCTTCGGCCGGGCGAGCGCCGGCGCGTGGCGGCGGGATATCTACTTTCGCCGAAACGCCCTGCTGGCGGTTCGACGCCGGCTTCCCGAAACGTCTCCGGAGGCGGTTCGCCGCCTGGACGTTCAAGAAGTTGGCGATCGCTTGGAGTTGAGCGATCCAGAGCAGGCGGTGCCCCGTCTCGCCGAGGTGGCCGCCCTCTTGGAAAGTGACCTTCAACGGCTTGCGTCACCCTTCGGATTCGATGTCGAGCCGATCAGGGCAACGTCTCTCAGTTCCACGCCCCTTACCGCAGCGCCGCCCCCGGCGCCGGCGCGGCTTTCCGACATATTGGTCGTCGCGGTTGGGACGCGGGCGCGCGAGATCGCCCGGCATTTTCGCAACCCCGATTGGACGATCGCGGGTGGAGGCAGCCAAGGATACCGGATTCGGGAGGTTACAGACGGCGACATCGAAAATTCCGACGGCGAACCTGAAATTGTGATCGCGGTCGATCGTGTGCCCAGCCTTCGGCGCGAGTTCGGCGCTGTGGTCGTCCTGGCGGACGACGACATCGCCGCCGACCTCCTCCGGCCGGCGGCGTCACTGCGGATCGCCGGACTAGAACGGGCCCGAATTCGACTGCTTGCGCCGGCGCTGCCCGTGGACGGCCCATCCGAGGTCCTCACTCGACCGTCGGTCGTCAAGGGGCCGTTCCATGCGATGGTAGACACCTCCATTGCGCGGTCCCCGTTCTGGTCCGGCAATCCCTGGCGCGCGCTCGACAGGCGGATCGCCGATACTGTCCTGGGTGCCGCCCAGATCGCGGCCTCGCTGGAGGCGGTCGCCGACGCCCTCACCTCGGTCGCGCTCCAAGAGCGCGAGCCGCCCTTTCTGACGTTTGCCCTCGATGCGGGAGAGCAGCCGGAGTCCGGGATGATCTCGGAGGCCACCGGGCTTCCCAGTGGAGATGACGGGGACCCGGCGATTATCCGGACCGGTTTCCATCCACGTTGGAGAGGAGAGCGTCCAAAGTGGGCCGGCGAAGGTGTCGCAGAGCTCAGGCGCTCCGGCGATCGCGATGTGGCCGGCTTCCTGTACGCTGCCGCTTTGCGGGCAGCCAAGATCGCTGTCGAGGCCGAGCCGCCCCGGATTGAGGGCGCTCCCGAAGGCCTAAAGTCCCGACTGCGGTTTCCTGACCTTGCAGCCAGCTTTTCGGCGGGCGCGGAGGCGAAGGTCCCATTGACGGTGATCGCTGAAGTCCCGGATCTGGAGGCTGTGCGCGCGGCGAATTCAGCGGGCTGGAAGGTTGCAAGATATACGGACGCCGAGTTTATCGGCGAGCTGTTATCCGGCGCGAATGAGCACCGCTTGCCCTCCGAGCTGCGCCTGCCGCCGTTGGACCGACGTAACAGCAACCGTGGGCTAGCGACACGTGGCGTGGACCCGCGGGACGTCATCGAGCTGGATGTGAAACTCGCGGAGGGGGTTCGTCGCGGCGCGGCGCCACTCGCGCCTGAGATTCGCCGGTTCCGAGCCGCCTTTCAGCAAGACCAGGGGGCGGAGGAGCGGTTTCTGCTGCCGACGGCCAAGGCTGGCCAATGGTCGAAAGTAGTCTCGCAGGACAAGAAGCCGGCAAAGCCCGGCCGTGAAGTCCAGGCGCTCCTTCAGGGCAAACCGCGATCTCCAAAACGGCCTGCGGACCTCGCCGTGGCCTGGTCAAGTCCGGCGCAAGGCTCGATGAGGTTCATTCTCGCCGACGGCCCAATCCCCCTGTTGATCGACCAGCTTGAACCGGACTGCGTGCCAGCCCAATCTCTGTTCATCGTCGATGGCGACGCCGCGGTTCCCGCGCTGTTCAGCTCACGGATCTTCCAGGTCTGGGCTCGGGCGACCACGACAAGGTCCACCAGCTGGATGTCGCGCTTTTCCGTCACGAGGACCTTCGAGACTTTCCCAGTCGCGGACGCCTTCGACATCGTTCACCCGCGAGCCGGAACGCCGAACCTACACTTTAGGGAGGTGGGGCCGATCTCCATGGCCGCAGAGGATTGGTGGGCTTCGATCTCGAGCCGCCGGGGTCACCTCAGGCCTGGGACCGAGGCATCTTCGGTCTCCTTGCAACTCGACGGTCGCCTGGAGGCGGATTTCCTTGAAGTCTACGGCCTCAAAGCCAGCGCCGATGACGCCGCGATCCTTGAACGGCTGATCGAACTGAATCACGTCGTCTGAGGCGATCTTAGACTCAACCTGTGAATCGGGGGCGCGGCCACATCGGCGCCTTTGTCGCCGCCCTCTGTAATCGAGAGGGCATAGGCGGCTCTTGTGGCGATGGCCACGCTCAGCCTCGGCGGCACAGCGTTTCCGATCATCCGAAAGGCCTCAGTCAGTGTGGCCTCGCCGAAGCTGAACCAGTCCGGGAAGGTCTGAACCCGGGCGGCCTCACGCACAGACAGAGTCCGCGCCTGGGTGGGGTGCACGAAGGCGTAGGTGTCCTTGGCCATGTGACTGACCATGGTCCGTGACGGGCGTTCAGGGTCGAGCCTCGAGAGCCAGTCCCCGTGGGCGCTGTCGCGCTTGGACAGATAGGTCTCTCGCAGCAGATGATGTGGGTAGCCAAGATCCGCTTGGATCTGTTCGAGAAGCAGCCGCAGCGGAAGGGCGCCGTTGAGGCGCGACCTGAGGTCCTCCAGATCGGTCCGCGACGGAAGGCCGCGAAGGGCGCTGAGCTTCGGAGCGGCGAGAAGACTGTCGAGGAGGCTCTGCAGGAGGCTCACGGTTTCGGCCTGGTCGGCGCGGTAGTCCATCCAGCGGCGGCCAGGTCCCATCAGCGCGAAGAAGCGCGCATCATCCTCACGGGCGAACCGGCAGACGTGCGCGTCTGTCATCCCGGTAGCTCGCTTTCGTCCAGGTGAAGCCTGCCGAATCCAGGCGGCGTAGCCGTCGCCTACGTTTCCGGACGGGCCGGACACTGAGGACGGCTGACGCATCGGGGCGCGGCCGCCGCCATCGACACCGGCGAATGCCGGTTCGCCAAGGCCATCCAGCGCGATGGAGAGCGGGATTTCCGGCGACTCCGACAGGCTGAGACAGCTTTCAGCCAGGGTGCGAGCGACTGGAAGTCCAATCACGGACGAGTCGATGCCGCACATAAAATACCGGACGCGCCCTTGCGGTATCCCGTACCGCGCCGCGTGCAGGACCTGAGATGTCACGGCGTAATGCGCGCGACCCTGCGACATGTCGGCGATGGCCTCTTCCAGCACCTCGCTCGCCTGAAAGTCGCCGTCGTCGGCCCGGACCGTAGCCTGGAACTGCTGGACGTTCTCGAACACGAACGCTCGGGGACGCAGCGCGCCGAGGATCATCACATATTGCCGGAACAGCAGATTGCGAGCGTCGCCCGCGGCCGAACTGCTATGGGCCTGAACCTGAGCCTCGCGCAGGCTGCGAATTTTGCCGCGACCGATGCGGCTGAAGCCCTGGCAAGGTGGGCCGCCGACGAGGATCGAGACCGGATAGCTCGATCGATACAGTTCGTCGAGCGTCAGGCCGATGCGGCCATCGCCAAAGGTCTGTGTACACAGAAAGAGTCGCGAGGCGCGCCATTCGATCCAGGCTTCGCGCACCGATGCGAAGGCATCGCTGATGACGAGGTCGAGGAATGCGGCGACGCGCCGACCGGAGGCCCCGAGCTGTCCACGACCGGCCGCGGACCGTTTCTGGCCGAGCCCGGACACTTCCACTTCCCACTCGAGCCGCGCCTGACCCAGCAGATCGGGTGGCGGAGCTTCGATCGGCGTCTCCGCCGGGGTCGATCCGGACCAGAGCATATCGGGGAGCCGAAGCGCCCTGGACAACAGCTTCGGAAGCCGCAGCGTCTGGTGGAAGGCGGCGACGGAGGTCTGATCGAAGCTTTGCCGAACGATACCCGCGACGGCGGTGCAGAAATCAGGGGTGTTTCGGGTCACGCCAAGCCGCTGAAGATACCGGGCGTCGACGGCTGCGATCTCAGCCCGGAAGCGTGGCAATGCCCCGTCGTGCAGGGTGTCCAGCGAACCGAGGACTGCGGCGTCTGCATTCAGACGCGCGACGTGGTCGAGGTAGTACGCGAGAAATTCCGTCCCGTTCAGGAACTCTGTCAGGTCGGCCACCCGCCCGACACCGCCCCGGGATGAGTTGGCGTTGAGCACATTGATCGGCGCTGCCTCGTGATCGAGGGCCAGGACGGTTTGGAAGTGCTCACCCTGCAAGAGATCGAAGCCCAGACTGAGGCCTCCGCACCCTGCGAAGATGTCGACCACCAGGCGCGGCTGGGCGGCTGGAGGCGGCACGTGGACTGTCGATGGCGCAGCTGGCGTCGATCCACCCCGCTCGTTCGCGCGGCGGAAGAGGTGGCGGGCGCCTTCAGGGCGGCCACTCAGCCAATCATGATACTTCAGCGCGGAATCGCTGCGGACATGCTCACCGGCGAGGTGTTTCCGCAGGGTGTCGAGACCCACCCCGATCTGACGCGCCGCCTCCGAAGGCCTCAAGGCGCGCCGAAGGATCTCAGCGCCGACACGGCCGACGAGCCCGCTCTTGCTGGGAGTGGATCCGCCACCGTCACCCATGGGGGCGATTGGGGGTGCGCACTGGGCCGAGGAACGCGGTCAGACCTTCCTTCAGGCTCGGGCCCTTCAACTGGCATTCCCAGATGACATGGACGCTCCACCCCCCCTGGCGGAGTCGCTGCAAGTTCCGCGCGTCGCGTTCGACGTTCCGATCAAGCTTTTCAGCCCACCACGCGCTGCGCGTCCTGGGGAGCATCGCGTTCCGGCACGCGGGGTCCGGGTGGCGATGCCAAAAGCAACCCCTGACCTCGACGGCCTTGCGCCGTCGGCGGAACACAATGTCGGGCCGGCCCGGTAAGTCCTTGGCGTGCAGGCGGAAACGGTAGCCCATTCTGTGCAACAGACGCCGCACGGTGAGTTCCGGGGCGGTGTGCGCGCCCCGCACCGCGCGCAAGTTTCTGCGTCGACCCTCGCTAGGTGGTGCGTCCACCAGCATCGCGAGGACATTCAGGGCCTGGGGCCTGCCGTCAGCAGGCGTCGACGACTGCTTCATGAGAGAGGCCCGAACACGTTGAGCCAGTGATAGTGCCCCGGCGCCGGGTTCGGCAACTGTCAAGGGTGCGCCGGAGGCTCTCTCACGCCCAGCTAGTCGTAGGTAATGATGCCGGGGCGAGTTGCATACACGCCCATCTGCGTCGTCAACTGGCTGATCAGGGGCTCGCGAATTCGATAGAGCACCGTCGCCGTGTTTAGCTCGGCCTTGGAAAACGACGTGGTCCAGTGCCAGTCGACTACCAACCGGCGGTCTGACTCATCGGCAGCGTCCGCCAAGGTGAACCGCGGCGTCAATTCGATCGCACCGTGGGTGTTGTAACGAAGTCCTCGTCCATTTTCCTTGAGGCTCCCAGGCACCTCGAGCGCAAGGACGACAGGGCGCATCGCCCCCTTCGCCTGAGCCTGGTCACACACTGCGCGGGTGCCGATGAACACCCAGCGGCAGCGGGCGGTGACATCCGCCATGTCTGGAGGACCGGGCTTGTTTCGCC
>PLEH01000158.1 GCA_003136395.1 Phenylobacterium sp. | reverse complement strand
CGCCCGCTCGAAGGGCACGATGGTGGAGACCGACCATTCCCGCGCGCCGTGGCCCGTGCCCAGCTTCTCCGTCCGCCGCTCGGCCGTGACAATGGCGTCGGAGGGGGCGGCCTTGGCGGCCGCGGGCGGCGCGGCGGCGGGCGACGGCGCGACGCGCTGCCCGGTGACGACAAGGTCCTGAATGCTGCTGTCGGAGTCAGTCCGCGCACGCGGCCCGGCCTCGGCCGCCGGCGCCACGGCGACCGGGGCGACGGGGATCGGCGCCATGGGGACCGGGACGACGACCCGTTCCTTGAAGGCGGCGATGCCGATGACGCCGACGTCGACGGGCCGCCCCGTGCGGGCGGCGTAGGATTGCGGCAGGGGCGCGAAGGTGAACGCGGCGACCTCGGTCTGCGACTTGCGCCAGCCGCTGACGTCGAAGGACTGATAGGGGCTGAACACATAGCCCCTCTGGAGATAGCCGGCCGTCTCGCCGGTGATGACGTTGACGCCGTCGACCGACATGACCACCAGCACGCGGCCGGCGGAGTGGTTGGTGACCCGCAGGCTGTAGCGCGCGCCCGGCTGGCCCGCGACGAACAGACGCCCGTCATGGCGCCACGTCCGCAGCGGCTGGCCGGTTTCACGATCCACCACCGTCAGGTCGACGAGATCGGCGGGGGCGACATCGGCCTTCGCCGCGCCGGCAGGTCCGATCGCCGAGACCGCCATCGCCAGAACTGTCCCCAGGACCGTCCGGCGTCGCAGGGACGTCCTCGGGCTTTCCACTATCGTCATGTGCGCCTCCCAGGGCTCTTACATGACGACCTACGCAGCCGGCCGGCGGACCGGGTCAGGCGTGGGGGATTTTTCTCACCTGGCCATCGGCCGACCGGGCTAGTTCGCGCCGCCCGCGGTCTTGGCCGCGGTTCCCTGGGCCCGTTCCCGCTCCGCCGCCCGGGCGCCGGCGAGGATGCCCGGCAGGGCGTAGTTGCCCTCGTTGCAGGCGTATTCGTAGACGATGCCGTGCAGGGGCGCGAACTCGTACTCGCCGCCCCAGGGCTGGTCCCAGGAGGTCGGAGCGCTCACCGTGAACGCATAGCGCAGCCGGTCCTTGGCCGTGCGGGTGAACCGTTCGGTGATCGTCAGGTCCTTCCAGGCGCCCTGGAAGGCCTGCTTCTGCGGGATGTGGTTGGTCTCGACGACCAGGGTGTCGCCGTCCCACCAGCCGATGGAGTCCCCGAACCAGGGCCGCACGTCGTCGGTGCGGTGCTGGGAATGCAGCCGCACCACGCGCGTGTCATGGACCATCTCCACCTGGATCGCCACGGCGTCGGGGGTCTGCACGATGTTGTAGTCGTTGTTGTAAAAGCCGTTGGGCAGCATCGGCGGCCCGACGTTGCCGCCGAACATGATGCAGCGCTCGCTGAGCGGCCGGTTCTCGGGATTGTCGTATGAGCCCAGGGGGTCGCGGCTGCCCTCGCCGCCGCCGCTGTAGTAGCCCGTCGTGTTCGCGGCCGCGGTCTTGCGCGGCGGCACGTGGCCGTTGCGGGTGGTGATCAGAGAGGTGCGCGGCTCGCCGCCCACCCGCATCACCTGGGAGCCGGGATCTAGCCAACCGCGGTTGTAGCCGCCCACGTCGCCGCCGGCCGCCAGGAACGATGGCTTCAGCTCCAGCCCGTTGGGCGCGTTCACCGGCGCGTTGGGATCGGTGGGCTTGTTGCCGACGGCGACCTGGTGGGCCTCGTCGGTCTCAAGCGCCCTGACCTCCGCCGGCGTGAAGACCAGCCGGTCGCCGAGTTTCGAGTCCCGCTGCATCGGGGTCAGCGTCGCGTTGGACCAGTAGCCGCCGATGTCCGGCTGGCCGAAGGCGGTGCGCGGCGCCTTGAAGGGGCCAGGGCCGGCCACGGCGGCGATCGGCGCGAGCGCCAACCCGGCGGCGAGAGCCAGGATCGCGCGGTGAGTCCTGAATCCGGCGGTGGTCATGACGTTCCTCCTGCGGGCCTGCGCCCGTCTCATGGCCGGCGAGACTACACCCGCCCGGCGCAGATGGATGGGAGGGAATCGAATCCTGTTCCACAAGCCCAAGATTGGTCGCTCGTCCGGCGCCCTACTCCGGCGGGTGGTTCACCAGGTAGGACACGCCGGCCCAGAGGCGCTCGGCGAGGTCGGCGGGCAGCTGGCCGTCGGGGTGCGAGGACATGATCGCGGCAATCCCGCGGCCCAGCGCCCAGAGCGCGGTTGCGACGTCGGCCTTGCGGGTGGCGGGGAAGCGGGGGTCGGCCTCGACCGTCCCGAGGAACGCGGCGAACGCCTGCTGCTCGGCGTCGCGCAGGACCTCGTGGCGCGCCAGCAGGCGCGCGTCGAACATCAGGGAGAAGAGGGCGGGCTTGGCCTCGGCCAGGCCGAAGAAGGCCCGCGCGCCGGCGGCGAGCGGCGTCGGCATTGTCGGGTCGGATTTCAGACGCTCGATGCTCGCCTGGAGGTCGTCGAAGCCGGTGACCGCGAGGCTGAGGAGCAGCGCCTCCTTGTTCGCGAAGTAGTGGTACATCGACGAAATGCCGATGCCGGCGCTATCGGCGATGGCCTTGAGGTTCAGGTCCTCGACGCCGCGCTCGACCAGGATCTCCGAGGCGGCCGACAGCACCTTGGCCCGTACGCCCCCGACCTCGTGAGAGGGATTCTTCAGCCGTGAGTCCATGACGCCGCGCACATCCCCTTATGGCTGAACTATCGAGATTTACATTGTCGAACGCAATTCGAAGCCCCTGACTCGGACGGTCACCAAGGGTTTCGAGGTTCGCCATGAATATCGCCGTGAAGGTCCAGGCCGCCGAGACCGCCGCCGACGTCGCCGCCACGCCCCTGGAGAAGCTGAACCCCGCCAAGGTGGACCGCTTCTACAACGACACCATCTGGCCGGTGTTCGAGCGCCTGCGCCGGGAGGACCCGGTCCATTTCACGCCGGAGAGCGAGTACGGCCCCTACTGGTCGGTGACCAAGTGGAACGACATCATGGCGGTGGACACCGACCATGAGGCGTTCTCGTCCGCCGAGGGCATCGGCCTGGCCAATCTGGAAGCCGTGAAGGAGCAGGAACGGGTCATGGGCCAGCGCCGGCGCGGCAATGCCGGTTTCATCACCATGGACGAGCCGGATCACGCGCCGGCCCGCAAGGCCGTCAGCCCGACGCTGGCGCCGGGCAACCTGCAGAGCATGGCGCCCCTGGTGCGCGAGCGGGCGGGGCAGATTCTCGACAGCCTGCCGATCGGCCAGGAATTCGACTGGGTCGACCTGGTGTCGAAGGAGTTGACGGCCATGACGCTGGCCACCCTGTTCGACTTCCCGTTCGAGCAGCGCCGCAAGCTGCCCTGGTGGTCGGACATGGTGATGAACATGCCCGGTCACGGCCCGGTCGAGAGCTGGGAGCAGAAGGGCGCGGCGATGTTCGAGTGCTTCGGCGCCTTCGCCGAGCTCTGGAACCAGCGGGTCAACGCCCCGCCCGGCAACGACCTGATCTCCATGCTGGCGCACAACCCCGCCACCCGCGACATGGACCTGGAGACCTATCAGGGCAACGTCATCCTGCTGATCGTCGGCGGCAACGACACCACGCGCAACACCATCTCGGGCAGCGTCGTGGCGCTCAACCGCAACCCGGACCAGTACGCCAAGCTGCGGGCCAATCCGGAGATGGTCCTGCCGATGATCTCCGAGACCATCCGCTGGCAGACGCCTCTGGCCCACATGAGCCGGGTGGCGACGCGCGACGTCGAACTGGGCGGCAAGACCATCAAGAAGGGCGACCGGGTGGTCATGTGGTACATCTCCGGCAACCGCGACAAGGAGATGGTGGAGCGGCCCAACGACTTCATCATCGACCGCGAGCGGCCCCGTCAGCACATGTCTTTCGGCTTCGGCATCCACCGCTGCGTCGGCAACCGGGTGGCCGAGATGCAGCTGACCATTATCTGGGAAGAGATCCTGAAGCGGTTCCCGGAAATCAAGGTCGTCGGCGAGCCGGTGCTGAACTGGTCGGCCTTCGTGCATGGCTACGAAAGCCTGCCGGTGATCATCCCCTACCGCAGCTGACATGCGGACGAACCCGGCCGACGCGGAGGCGATCGAAAGAAGCCTGGAGATCGCCGGCGAGCGCCGCGGCGACCTGACGCCTGTGATCTATGGGCGGCTGTTCGATCGGCAACCGGAGATGAAGGCGCTGTTCTGGCGCGACACCACCGACGCCATCAAGGGCGAGATGCTGATGCGGGTGTTCGAGGCGATCCTCGATTTCGTCCGCGCGCGCCAATACGCCGATCACCTGATCCAGACCGAGGTCGTGACCCACGCCGGCTACGACGTGCCGCCCGCCGTGTTTGCGACGTTCTTCGGGCTCATCGCGGAAGTGGTGGAAGAGACATGCGGCCCCGACTGGTCGCTGGCCATGGCGGACGCCTGGCGGCGCACGCTGGCCGACCTCGACGCCTACGTCGCGCGTTCAACTCCGGTGACCGCCTAGGCGCCGGCGGATTTCGCACCGGCGTCAGAACCGCGGCGCGCCCAGACTGTGAGCCTGAGCGCGCGGGACATGGCGGGACTAGCGCCCGCCGGCGGTCGGCGAGGCCGCAGGCGATGCGCCCGGGCTGTTGAACTGCTCGGCCGGCGTCGGCGCGCGGCGGCGGAAGCCGCCCATCTTGCTCATGGCGACCTTCAGCTCGGCCTTGTCGAGCGACCCGTCGTGGTTGGTGTCGAGCGCGTCGAACTGGGCCGCGAGCGCCTTGCCGATCTGGCCGCGCAGTTCGGTCTTCTCGACCTTGCCGTCCAGGTTCTTGTCGAGGAAGCCCAGAATGCGGCTGTCGGCGAAGCGGCCGTCCGAGTCGACCTGGGCCGCGGCGGTCTCGTCCACCCAGCGGAAGTCGACCTGGGTGAACAGCATCTCCTGGAACGACTGCTCGCCCCAGGTGACCTCGATCGACGGGTCGGGGTTGTGCGGATTGCGCTTGGAGTTGTCGTACCAGTAGCGCGAGATCAGGCGCGAGCCGGCCGGAATCTTCACCGGCTCGGCGAAGGTGTAGGCCCGCTGCCAGTTGAAGTCGTAGCGCGGCAGGGCGATGAGCAGCTTCTTCTTGCCGTCGGGTGTCTGCAGCCACAGGTCGCTGGCGGTGGCGCGGTAGTGGGCGTGGATGAAGGCGTCGTAGAGGATCGCGTCCTTCGGGAACTCCGCATAGGCCATCTCCATGTGGTGGCCGGCGCCCGCCGGGATGTCGATGCCCGGGTCGCTGATCACCGTCTGGCGCATGATGTACTTGGGCGGCTCCTTGGCGAAGTAGACGCCGATCTGGGAGTTGTCGACGACCTCCTTGCCGTAGGGCGTGTAGTGCATCTGGAAGCCGATGGCGCCGCCGGCGGGCAGGTAGGTGCCGATGGTGCCGTCATAGACGTCGGCTTCCGAGCCCACCGCGTAGCGGCCGACGGACTGGCGCCACATTCCCTCGTTGGAGGTCTTGCCCGAGGGCTTGTCGCTCATCCAGCCGCTCAGCACGTGGTGCACGGCCTGGCGGTCGCCGGGCTTCACCGCAGTGGCGCGGATCCAGTGGCCTTGCGTCTCCGGGTTCACCGTGTAGGGGCGCTGGTAGTCGACGACGCCGGACGCGGCGACCTTGAAGCTCGGGATATTGAAGACCAGGTCCGGCTTGCCGAGCGGCCAGTCGGCGGCCACCAGATGGGCCTTGGCGAGCGGGTCGTCACCTTCGCCGCGGGGGGCGCCGGCCTCGATCCAATGGACGAGGGTCTTGGTTTCCTCAGACGTCAGGCGCTTGCTGTCGGAGAATTTCCCGACGTGCGGGTCGGCGTGATAGGGCGGCATCCGGTCGGTGCGGATGGTCTCGGCGATCATCGGGGCGAAGCCCTTGACCACCGCGTAGCTCTTCATGGCGAAGGGGGCGATGCCGCCTTCCTCGTGGCAGGCGACGCAGCGCTTTTCGAGGATCGGGGCGACGTCCTTCACATAGGTCAGGCTGACCTTCTGGGTCCGCGCCGGGAAGGCGATGGCGGCGCCGGTTCCGGCGGAGGCCGCGGCGGTGACCGGCTTGCCGGCCAGCATGGCGTCGAGCGCGGCGGGCATGGCGCCGACCGAGCCGTGATAGACGACCTGCCAGGTCTTGGGATCGATGACGATGGCCTCGGCCGAGTGGCTGACGCCCAGGGTCTCGCCGATGATCTGGTTGGAGTCCATCATGACCGGCACCTTGTAGCCGGCCTTGGTCGCCTCGGCCTGGATGGCCTCCATGCTGTCCTTGAGGCTGGAGTTCAGCATCATGAACTCGACGCCCTTGGCGCCGTAGTCGGCGGCCAGCTTGTTGAGCTGCGGCGCGAGCTTCTGGACGACGGCGTCACCGTTCTGTTGGGTGACGATCACCACCGCCGGCGCGTCGGCCAAGCGGTAGAGTTCGTGGGCCTCAAGGTTCTGGTCGACCAGGAGGAAGTTGGAGACCCGCATCGGGGCCGTGGCGGAGACGGGCGCGGCGGAGGCGAGCGCGCTCGGGGCGCGGTCGTTGGCGGCGCAGGCGGCGAGCGTGGCGGCTCCGGCCAGCAACAGGGCGATACGGGTCATGTTCATTGCGGTCTCATCCCCTCAAGGCGCGCCGCGCGCACAGACGCAGCCTTCTCAACGAACGACTCTGGCGGATCGAACGGCGTTCGAAAAGTGACTTCGCAGTAAGGCGCAAGATGGTCACGTTTCGATTAAGCCGGAGGGGCAATCCGACCGGCCGCCTCTGAGATGGGGTGGCGGAGCCTTGTCGAACAGGGTTCGAAGGCGCCTCATGCGCTCAAGCGCCGACCGCGCCGGACCAAGAAGACGCGGCGGCCAGGGCATAGGGAGTTCAGGAATGTCTTCGGCCATCCGAGCCTGCGCGTTCGCCTGTTCGGCTCTGATCGCGCTCGCCGCCGCCGCGCCGGGACTGGCGCAGACCAATCCGGCGGCCGTCGCCAAGGACTATCACGCGCCGCGCGACGCCTGGGGCCATCCGGACCTCTCGGGCACCTGGTCGCCGGCCACCATCACGCGGCTGGAGCGCGATTCGAAGCTGGGCGAGCGGCTGGTGCTGACGGCGGCGGAGACCCAGGCGCTGGAGGGCGCGACGGCCGACAACAACGCCCAGGCGGCCAAGCCCACCGACCAGAAGCTCAGCGTCGACGAGGTGGACTGCGGCGTGAAGGGCTTCTCCGGCGTCGCCTGCGGCTACAACAACTTCTGGGTCGATCCGGGCACCAAGGTGATGCGCGTGGCCGGCGAGCCCCGGAGCTCGATCATCGTCTCGCCGAGGAACGGCAAGCTGCCGATGAAGCCGGAGGCGCTGGCCCGTGAGCGGGCGGCCTTCGGCAACGACCGGGTGGGCAATTTCGACGGGCCGGAGCGCCGCCCGCTGGCCGAGCGCTGCCTGGTGGGCTTCGGCTCGACCTCCGGGCCGCCGATGCTGCCGGTGCTCTACAACAACCACTACGGCATCGCCCAGGGCCGCGATTCCGTGGCGATCCAGGTGGAGATGGTCCACGATGTTCGCCTGCTTAGAGTGGGCGGCGCCCACGAGCCGGCCAGCGTCCGCAAGTGGCTGGGGGACTCGGTCGCCCACTGGGAGGGCGAGACCCTGGTGGTCGACACCGTCAACTTCCGCCCCGACCAGACCTTCCGCGGGGCCAGCGCGAACATGCATGTGACCGAGCGGCTGACACGCATTTCGCCCAGCCAGCTGCTCTATCAGTTCCGGGTCGAGGACCCGGCGACCTTCGCCGAGCCGGTGTCGGGCGAGGTAGCCTGGAACCTGACCAAGGACCGGATCTACGAATACGCCTGCCACGAGGGCAACTACGCGCTGCCCGGCATCCTGGGCGGCGCCCGCATGGCCGAGAAGCAGGGCAAGGAGATGGAAGGCAACCGCGGCCGGGTGAAGGAAGAGGGCGAGAAGTAAGATGGTGCGCGGCGTCCTCATCGCCGCCCTGCTCGCGGCCCTGGGCGCCTGCGCCGTGATGGGCGGACCGGCGCGCCGCCCGCCGCCGACAGCGGCGTCGAGGGGCCATGAGGTGGCCCAGCGGGCGTGCGCGGCCTGCCACGCCGTGGAGGCCCAGGGCGTGAGCCCGCGGCCGAAGGCGCCGGCCTTCGCGAGCCTGGAAATGCGCCATACCGCGAGCCTCAAGGACCGGGTGGCGGACCTCACCAGCCGGGGGCACTACGACATGCCGGCGCTCTCGCTGTCTCCAGAGGAGGTGCGCGACCTGGTGAGCTATATCGCCAGCCTTGAAGGGCGCTAGCGGCCCGGCTCAACTGAACCCGTAACCGGCCTCGGCGTTGCGACCGGCGGGGCGCCGGCGCAAACATACCGGCGGTCGGCCGCATCCTAAGCTGCGCCCTGGAGTTTACCGCGGGGCAAGCCGCAGGGAATGCCCATGACTCTCGACAAGAAATTCTCCCGGTTCGCCAACGCGACAGCCAGGATCACGGGCAGCCCCATGGCCTTTCTGATCTGTGTCGCGACGGTGGCAATCTGGGCCGCCACCGGGCCGATCTTCAAATACTCCGAGACCTGGCAGCTGGTGATCAACACCGGCACGACGATCGTGACCTTCCTGATGGTCTTCCTGATCCAGAACACCCAGAACCGCGACGGGGCGGCGATCCAGACCAAGCTCGACGAACTGATCCGCGCCTCGGACGCCGAGAACGAGTTCATGGGCATCGAGAAGCTCACCGACCGCGAGTTGGATCACCTGCACAGGAAGTGCGAGCGCGCGGCGCACAGGAGCCAGCGGCTGCTGGAACAGGCCGCCGCGGAGCGCAGGGCGCGCAGCGCCGCGCAGAGCCAGGCCAAGGCCGCGACCGCCCGCTCGCCATCCATGCGTCGCCGCGCGACCGCGGGGTGAGCCGCGATGACGACCGCTGAAAACGCTTCCGACGACACCGCCCATCTCGCGGAGCATGAGGAACAGTCGGTCGACGCGATCGCCGATTTCCATCGCGAGCACTACCGCAGCGCCACGAAGCTGCAGCGGGGACTGGACCGGGTGACCGACGTGCTGGGCCGCCCGACGCTGGTGGTTCTGACGATCGTGGGCGTCGGGACCTGGATCGCCGTGGCTGAGCTGAACGGTCACGGCGGCATCACCCAACCTTCACTCGCCTGGCTTGAACTGGCCGCGACGGTGTCGAGCCTGCTGGTCTCCATTCTCATCCTGGCGACCCAGCGGCGCGAGGACCTGCTGGGTGACCGGCGCGCGAAGCTGATCCTGGAGCTGGCGATCCTGGCCGACCGGAAGAACGCCAAGATCATCGCGCTCCTGGAAGAGCTGCGGCGCGATCACCCGGGCGTGGTGGACCGGATCGACATCGAATCCGACGACATGGCGAAACCCACGGACCCGAGCGCGGTGCTGGCGGCCATCGACGAACGCGCCCAGCCGGACAAGGGGGCGTAGCAGACCGTTGCGCCTCTTGCGCAGCGCCTGAGGAGTCGGGCTAAGTCCGCGCGCGTTCGAGGGGGTGTCAGCATGCGTGGATTTCAGGCGGTCGCGGGCGCGGTGGCGTTGGCGGTGTTCGGGTTTGTGGGTTCGGCGCCGGCGGCGGACGCCGTGGCCCCGCAGAAGCAGGACGAGGCCTATACGGCGCTGATCAAGAAGCACCTGGTCGACCCGCGCTTCACCACCGAGCTGGTGGACCACATGCCGGCCTCGGACACGGTGCCCTCGCCGCTGAAGTTCTTCGGGCGGATCCCGGGGACGCCGGGCGAGCTGACCTACGCCAAGGACATCGAGCGCTATTACCAGGAGCTGGCGAAGACCTCGCCGAGGGTGAAGTTCTGGAAGCTGGGGACCAGCGAGGAGGGCCGCGACCAGATCGTCATCGCCATCGCCGACGAGGCGACGCTGAAGGACCTGGACAGGTACAAGGCCGCGCTGGCGGCGCTGGGCGATCCGCGCAAGACCACGCCGGAACAGGCGAAGGCGGTGATCAAGACCGCCAAGCCGATCTACTGGATCACAAGCGGCATCCACTCGCCGGAGACCGGCGGGCCGGAGATGCTGATCGAACTGGCCTATCGGCTGGCGATCGAGGAGACGCCGCTCGTCCAGAACATCCGCAACAACGTCATCACCTTCATCACCCCGGTGGTCGAGGTGGATGGGCGCGAGAAGGTGGTCGACACCTACTACTACGGAAAGACCACCAAGAAGCCGAAGCCGCCGCTGGTCTACTGGGGCAAGTACGTCGCCCATGACAACAACCGCGACGGCATGGGCCAGTACCTGAAGCTGACCCAGAATATCACCGCCGGCGTGCTGGAATGGCATCCCACCGTGCTGCACGACCTGCACGAGGCGCAGTCGTACCTGTACGTCTCCACGGGGACGGGGCCCTACAATCCATCGCTGGATCCGGTGCAGACCGACGAGTGGTGGCTGCTGGCCGAGACCGAGGTCACCGAGATGGCCAAGCGCAAGGTGCCGGGCGTGTGGACCTACGGCTATTACGACGGCTGGGTGCCCAACTACCTGTTCTGGATCGCCAACGCGCACAACTCGTTCGGCCGCTTCTACGAGGTCCAGTCTTACGGGCCCGACGTGCAGAAGAACCTGAAGCTGGGACCCACGGTGACCAGCCGCGAGTGGTACCGGCCCAACCCGGCCCTGCCCTCGGTGGACTGGGGTCCGCGCAACAACACCAACATCCAGGAGTCGGCGCTGCTCCTGGCGCTGGACCGGGTGGCCAAGGACCGGGAGCTCTATCTCGACACCTATTGGGTGAAGAGCCAGCACGCCGTGGACGGCGGGAGGACCGGGGCGGTCAACGCCTGGGTGATCCCTGCCGAGCAGACGGCGAAGCTGAACCTCGCCGACATGATCAACGACCTGCGCCGCCAGGGCCTGGAGGTCTCGACGGCGGATGGGGCGTTCACCGCGGGCGGGGTGAAGGTGGCGGCGGGCGACTATGTGATCCGCGCCGACCAGCCGTACCGGACGCTGGCCGACCTCTATTTCAGCGTCCAGAACTACCCGGCGGCGAACCCCCGGCCCTACGACGATACGGGCTGGACCATGCAGTACATGCGCAACGTCACGCTGAAGCCCGTGCATGACGCGGCGGTGCTGATGCAGCCGATGACGCTCGTCACGGCCGACGTGGCGCCGAAGGGGGCGATCAGCGGCGCGGGCTCCACGATCCTGGTGAACCACACCGGCGACAACGAACTCGTCACCTTCCGCTTCCGGCTGAAGGACGTGAAGATGCTGGCCGCCGAGAAGGCCTTCGAGGCCGGCGGCAAGGCTTACGCGGCGGGGACATTCATCATCCCCAATGCGCCCCGCGCCGTGGTGGAAAAGGCGGCGGCCGAGCTGGGGCTGAAGGGCGAGGCGGTAGAGGCGGCGCCGACCGTGAAGACCCACGCCCTGACCGTCCCACGGATCGGCTATCTGCACTCGTGGCTCAGGACCCAGGACGAGGGCTGGTGGCGCGCGGCGCTGGACCACTATGGCGTGCCCTACACCTACATCGCCGACACCAAGGCGCGGCTGGGCGACCTCAGGAAACGGTTCGACGTGATCCTCTATCCGACGGTGGGCTCGAGCGCGCGCGACCAGGTGGTGGGCGTGGCGATGAACGGCGACACACCAATCCCCTATAAGAAAACGGCGCTGACCCCGAACCTGGGGGTGCTGGATTCCGCCGACGATATCNNACCCAGCCGGGCGAGCTCTATACCAAGGGCGCGCTGATTCGCGGCGTCTTCACCGACCCGGCGAGCCCGATCGCCTACGGCTATCCGGGCAAGGAGCTGCCGATCTATTTCGCCGACGCGCCGGTGATCTCCATCGCTGCGCCCAACCCGGGCTTCGGCGGCGGCGGCGGC
>PLEH01000257.1:4433-10879 GCA_003136395.1 Phenylobacterium sp. | reverse complement strand
GCTGAACCGGTCACGCTCTAGATGGCGCTTGCCAATCGCCGGACGTCAGCCAAGCTTCGCCGACCAGGCTGCCCGCCAACAAGGCCGCCCTCAGGGATGGGAGGCGTCCGCGTGTTCAAACAGCTTCTGACCCCGGTCGGCGACAGCCTGCCGCTGTCGTTCGTGGTCGCGGCCCTGCCGATTCTCACGGTTCTGGCGCTCCTGGGCGTATTTCGCCGACCCGCTTGGCAGGCGTCGTTGGGCGGGCTCGCCGTGGGGCTGGCGACCGCGGTCATGGTCTGGAAGCTGCCGGCGGGCCTGGCGCTGAGCGCGGTCGCCAACGGGGCGGTGTTCGCGCTCTGGCCGGTGATGTGGATCGTTCTGGCGGCGCTCTTGGTCTACAACATCGCCGTGGTTTCGGGGCGCTTCGACGCCTTCCGGTCCTGGCTGCTCATCAATATGCCGAATGACCGGCGGATCGTGCTGATTGTCATCGGGTTCTGCTTTGGCGCCCTCCTGGAGGGCGTGGCAGGGTTCGGGACGCCGGTGGCCATCACCAGCTCGCTGCTGATCCTCGTGGGTTTTCCGGCGATCGAGGCTCTGGTCTTCGTGCTGATCTTCAACACCGCGCCGGTGGCGTTCGGCGCCCTGGGCGCGCCTGTGACCGTGCTGGGCTCGGTGACCGGGCTTCCAACCCATGCGCTCGCCGCGATGATCGGCCGGCAGCTGCCGGTGATGGCGGCGATTCTGCCGTTCTACGTCATGGCGCTCTACGGCGGCTGGCGCTCGATCCGGGCGTTGTGGCCCGTGCTGCTGGTGGCGGGCCTGAGCTTCGCGGCCGGTCAGTTCGCGGCCTCCAACTACATCGACTACACGCTCACCGACGTGCTCGCCTCGCTGTTCTCGCTGCTGGTGACCCTAGCCTTCCTGAAGG
The DNA here is from genome assembly GCA_003136395.1 of Phenylobacterium sp. GTDB lineage: Bacteria > Pseudomonadota > Alphaproteobacteria > Caulobacterales > Caulobacteraceae > Phenylobacterium. The sequence continues at coordinate 9,966 of PLEH01000257.1, read as the reverse complement.
TCTGGCGCCCGGCGGCGGACCCGGCCTTCGCGATCCAGGACGAGGCCGCGCTGGAGGTCCGGGCGACCGACGCGCCGCCGGCCTGGCAGGGTTGGCTGCCCTGGGCGACCATCTCGGCGACGGTGGTGCTGTGGACCACCTTCAAGGTCGCCAACATCGGCCAGCAGGCCATCCACTGGCCTGCGCTGGACAAGGCGATTTCGATCACCCTCTACCACGACAGGCCCTACGCCGCGGTCTGGACCTTCCAACCGCTCGGCGCCGGCACCGCGATCCTGCTGGCCGCCCTCCTCACCGCCGTATTCGTCAGGCTCTCGCCCACCGGTTTCTTCGGCTGCGCGGCGCAGACGGTGCGGCAGGCCTGGAAGGCGGTGGTGACGGTCATGCTGATCGTGGGCCTGGCCTATCTGATGAACTACTCCGGCCTGGCCTACACCCTGGGACTCGGCGCGGCGTCCACCGGACACGCCTTCGTGCTGCTGTCGCCGTTCCTCGGCTGGGTGGCGGTGATGCTCTCGGGCAGCGACACCTCGGGCAATGCGCTGTTCGGCAATCTGCAGGTCGTCGCCGCCAATCAGCTGAACCTGAACCCGGTGCTGTTCGCCGCCACCAATTCCTCGGGCGGGGTGATGGGCAAGATGATCTCGCCGCAGAACATCGCCACCGGCGTTTCGGTGACCGGCATGACTGGCCGGGAAGGCCAGATCTTCGCGCGGACCTTCCCGCACAGCATCGCGCTGACCCTGATCCTGGGCGCGCTGGTGGCCGCCCAGCAGTTCCTGATCCCCTGGATCATCCCCACGCACTGACCATTCCTCCCCTTCAGGGGAGGGTGGCCGAGGCGAAGCCGAGGTCGGGAGGGGATTTGTGGTTCGAAGCGCTCAGTCAGCAGTTGACGCATACTTCCCCACCCTGGCCGCTACGCGGCCCGTCCCTCCCCTAAGGAGGAGGGATGGATCCACGCTTCCAGGTCCGCCAGGGCGCGCTCCCCCACCAGCCGCTTCTTGGCCCGGCCGCGCTCCTTGTGCGGCAGGCGTTTGCCGTCGGCGCCGTGTTTGGGACCCTCCAGCGGCGGCAGCAGGCCGTAGTTGATGTTCATTGGCTGGAACGAGCCTTTACCGGCGTCGAGGTGTCCTCCGGTGATGTGGCCGATCAGGGCGCCCAGCGCGGTCGTGGGCGGCGGCGGCGCTGCGGACTGGCCCAGGCGCTCGGCGGCGGCGAAGCGGCCGGCCAGGAGCCCTATGGCTGCGCTCTCGACGTAGCCTTCGACCCCTGTCACCTGGCCCGCGAACCGCATCCGCGGGTCGGCCTTCAGTCGCAAGGACCCGTCCAGCAGCTTCGGGCTGTTCAGGAAGGTGTTGCGGTGCAGGCCGCCGAGCCGGGCGAACACCGCCTTCTCCAGCCCCGGGATCATCCGGAAGATGTCGGTCTGTGCGCCGTGCTTCAGCTTGGTCTGGAAGCCCACCATGTTCCAGAGCGTGCCAAGCGCGTTGTCCTGCCGCAGCTGGACGACCGCCCAGGCCTTGGTCTGCGGGTCGTGCTCGTTGGTCAGGCCCACCGGCTTCATCGGCCCGTGGCGCAGGGTCTCGCGGCCCCGCTCGGCCATCACCTCGATGGGCAGGCAGCCGTCGAAGTAGGGGACATGCTCCCAGTCCTTGAACTCCGACTTGGGGCCGGCCAGCAGGGCGTCGATGAAGGCCTCGTATTGGTCCCTGTCCATGGGGCAGTTGATGTAGGCGGCCGCATCGCCGCCCGGGCCTTCCTTGTCGTAGCGCGACTGGCGCCACGCGACGTCCATGTCGACGCTCTCCAGGTGCACGATGGGGGCGATGGCGTCGAAGAAGGACAGCTCACCCTCGCCGGTAAGCCCCAGGATCGCCTCGGAGAGCGCCGGCGAGGTGAGGGGGCCGGTGGCGACGATCACGCTGTCCCAGGCCGCCGGCGGCAGCCCGGCCACCTCTTCGCGGGCGATGGTGACCAGGGGGTGGGCCTCCAGCCGATCGGTGACCGCCTGGGCGAAGCCGTCGCGGTCGACCGCCAGGGCGCCGCCGGCGGGGACCTGGTGGGCGTCGCCGCAACTGAGGATGATCGAGCCCAGCCTGCGCATCTCGGCGTGCAGCAGGCCCACGGCGTTGCCGGTCCAGTCGTCGGCGCGGAACGAATTGGAGCAGACCAGCTCGGCCAGCCGGTCGGTCTGGTGGGCGTCGGTGCCGCGCACGGGGCGCATCTCGTGCAGCACCACAGGAACGCCGGCCTGGGCGATCTGCCAGGCGGCCTCGGAGCCGGCCAAGCCGCCGCCTACGACGTGTACGGGGGATGCTGTCATGCGTGGCTAACTAGCAACGATCCGCCCAGATCGCGAGCGGGGCCTTGCACGTGAGGGGGGTGAGCCCCAACCTTGCATCCAAAGGGGAGGCCGACTCGTTCCTACTGCTGTGGGGTCGGGCCTTAGGGACGAGGATGCCGGGGTTTTCAGCCTCTGAGGCTGCGCTAGAGGGATTTCGGATCACCCGGGAAAACCCGCGGGCGTTCGGCGCCTGGGTCGGTGCGTCCTTTTTCTTCAGCGTTCTGGCGATCATCGTCGATGCGGTGATGCCGCCGAGCGTCAGACAAGGGCTGGCGTCTCTTAATGCGGATCAGACCCTGACACCGGGCCAGCTCCTCGACACCCTGGTGCTGGCCGCGCCCGTGCTGATCTTCGCGCTCGCCGTGCTGAGCATCACCTCGGCCGCCGTCTACCGGCTGATCTTCCGACATGACGACGCCCGTTTCGGCTACCTGCGACTGGGCGCGGACGAACTGCGCCTCATGGGGCTGACGGTCATCTGCTTCGGGCTTGCGATCATCCTCGTGGTCGCCGTCAGCCTGCTCGTCGGGACGGTCCTATCGATCATCGCGATCGCCATGCCGGAGGCCGCGAACGCCCTGCGGTGGCCGGCGGCTATTCTCTCTCTGGCTATCGTGGGCGCTGTCATGGTGCGGTTGTCCCTGGCGCCGGTGGCGACATTCGCTGAACGGCGTATCACCGTGTTCGAATCCTGGGGGCTCACCCGGGGCTACTTCTGGCCGTTGCTCGGCGCCTACGCCCTGGCGCTCGCCTGTATCGTCGTCATCGGCATCCTGATCCTGATCGTGTTCACGCTGGTCGCCGGGGCGGTGCTCGTCGCGACCGGCGGGCAGCTCTCGGATGTCGGCCTGATGCTGAAGCCGCAGGACAGCTCTCTGAAGAGCTACCTCAGTGTCGGCATCATCGCCTACATGATCGTCTCAAGCGTCTTCTCGGCCCTGTGGAACGCCGTGATCGCCGCGCCGGGGGCCGTGGCCTACGCCCAGCTTCACGGCGCGCCGCCGAGCCGTCCGCTCACCGCGCAGCCCGAGGCGGGCTGAACGCCTGCCGATGAGCGCGTTCTCGCCCAGCGACGCGGCCCTGGAAGGCTTCCAGGTGATCCGGACGCAGTGGCGCGTGGCGCTGGGCTGGTGCCTGTTTTCCCTGGTTGGTTTCGTGGGCCTGGTGATCCTGGCCTTCTTCGCCATCCTCGCGGCGGCGTTCGTGGTGACGTCGCGGGAACAGGCGGGGACAGCCGGCAGCGTGATCGGCGCCGTGGTGCTCGGGGTGGGCGGATCGGCCGTGCAGGGGCTGGTGCTGGCGGCGCTTTATCGGCTGCGCCTGCGGCCTGACGCGGCGCCGGGCATCTACTATCTGCGGATCACCCGGGACGAGGGCCGGCTCTTCGGCCTGTGGCTGGCGATGGCGGCGGGCTTTATCGCCCTGATGACCGCAGGCTTCCTGCTGCTGCGCGCACTCGACCAGGTCAGCGGGCTTGCGGCCGGGGTGGGCGCGCTGGCCTACCTGGCGCTGCTCCTGTGGTTGGCGATGCGTTTCAGCCTGGCGGGACCGGCGAATTTCGCCACTGGCCGGTTCGGGCTCGCGGACTCGTGGCGCCTGACCAAGGGCCGGGTCTGGGCGCTGCTTGGCATGGTCCTGCTGGCGCTTTGCCTGCTGGTGCTGATCGCGGTCGTGCTGTTCATCGTGACGGCCGTGATTCAGGCGGCGATCGGCGGCTTCCAGACGCTGGCGCCGGTCAGCCTCTCAGACCCGGAGGCCCTGGCCGAGCGGCCGGGCGCCTATGCCTTCGCCCTGATCGCCGAACTGATGATCGCGCCGCTTTACCTGGTGATCGCCCAGACCCCCTTCGTGGCGGCCTACCAGGCCCTGTCGGCCGAGCCGGACTAGCCCGTCAGGCGTTAGCGCTGGGCCGGGCGGTGGCGCGCTCGTGCCAGGCCTTGAGGTTGGAATGTTCCTCCTCCAGGGGCAGGCCGATCCAGCCGGCGAAGTCCACCGTGGTCAGCAGGCAGATATCGGCCATGGAGTAGTGGTCGCCCGCCAGCCAGGTCTTGCCCTCCAGCTCGCGGTTCAGATAGCGCTGGGCGCCTTTGTAGGTCTCCTTGTTGCTTTCCCCGAAGTCCTTGAACTGGGTCAGCAGGGCCGCCGTGCGCGGGTGGGCGTGGCGCCAGAACATCCCGACCGGCGTCATCACCGTGAACTCGGTGCGGCGGACCCACATGTCGACCAGGGCCTTTTCGACCGGCGTCACGCCAAACATCGGCGGCGCAGGGTTGGTCTCGTCGAAGTAGCGGCAGATGGCCACCGTCTCGGCGATGCAGGTCCCGTCGTCCAGTTCGAGGGCCGGGAGCTGTCCCATGGAGTTCTTGGCGCGGAACTCCGGCGATTTGTGCTCGCGCTTCATCATGTCGACGCGGGTTTCGGGAAGCTCGATCCCCTTTTCCACCAGGAAGATGCGCACGCGTCGCGGATTGGGGGCGGGGTTCGGCGCGCCGTAGAGGATCATGCGCTCACCAGCTTTTTCACACGGCCCTTGCGGCGGGTCTCGTGGCGTTCGAGGAGGTCGGCAAGGTAGCGGCCGGTCCAGCTGTTCGAGTTGGCCGCGACCTGTTCCGGCGTGCCGGTGGCCACGATCTCGCCGCCGCCGTCGCCGCCCTCGGGGCCGAAGTCGACGACCCAGTCGGCGGTCTTCACGACGTCGAGGTTGTGCTCGATGACCACCACGGTGTTGCCCTGGTCGACCAGCTCGTGGAGCACCTCCAGGAGCTTCTTGGTGTCCTCGAAGTGCAGGCCCGTGGTCGGCTCGTCGAGGATGTAGAGTGTCTTGCCGGTGGCCCGCCGCGACAGCTCCTTCGACAGCTTCACCCGCTGCGCCTCGCCGCCCGAGAGCGTCGTCGAGGACTGGCCGACCTTCACGTAGCCCAGGCCCACGCGGTTCAGCGTCTGCATCTTCTCGCGCAGCACCGGCACGGCCCTGAAGAACTCGGTCGCCTCATCGACCGTCATATCAAGAACATCGGCTATGCTCTTGCCCTTGAACAGGATTTCAAGAGTCTCGCGGTTGTACCGGTGGCCGTGGCAGACGTCGCAGGTGACATAGACGTCGGGCAGGAAGTGCATCTCGATCTTGATCAGCCCGTCGCCCTGGCAGGCCTCGCAGCGGCCGCCCTTGACGTTGAAGCTGAACCG
>PLEH01000257.1:0-4355 GCA_003136395.1 Phenylobacterium sp. | reverse complement strand
CCGCCGCCGGAGACGCCGGTGATGCAGGTGAAGGTCCCCTGCGGGATCTCGGCGGTGACGTTCTTCAGATTGTTGCCGGTGGCGCCGATGACGCGCAGCACGTTCTTCCTGGAGATCGGCCGGCGCTCCTGCGGCACGGCGATCTCCCGCGCGCCAGAGAGGTACTGGCCGGTGAGGCTGCGCGGCTCGGCCATGATGTCGGCGGCCGTGCCCTGGGCGATCACCTCGCCGCCGTGGACCCCGGCGGCCGGGCCCATGTCGATGACATAGTCGGCGGTGAGGATCGCCTCCTCGTCATGCTCGACCACCAGCACCGAGTTGCCGAGGTCGCGCAGGCCCTTGAGGCTGACCAGCAGTCGCGCGTTATCGCGCTGGTGCAGGCCGATGGAGGGCTCGTCGAGGACATAGAGCACCCCGGTCAGGCCCGAGCCGATCTGGCTGGCCAGCCGGATGCGCTGGCTCTCGCCGCCCGAAAGCGTGCCGGAGGCCCGCGAGAGGTCGAGGTAGTCGAGGCCCACGTTCACCAGGAAGCGCAGGCGGTCGACGATCTCCTTGAGGATCCTGCGCGCGATCTCCGCCTGCTTGTCGGTGAGCTGGGGCTCCAGGCCCTCGAACCATTCCTTGGCGTGCTTGATGGAGAGGTGGCTGATCTCGCCCACATGCTGGCCGATGATCTTCACGGCGAGCGCTTCGGGCTTCAGGCGATAGCCGCGGCAGGCCTCGCACGGCGTCTCGGACTGATAGCGGCCCAGTTCCTCGCGGACCCAGGCGCTGTCGGTCTCGCGCCAGCGGCGTTCCAGGTTCGGCAGGACGCCTTCGAAGGTCTTGTTGACCTCATACTTCCGCGCGTTGTCGTCGTAGATGAAGCGGATCTTCTCCTCGCCCGAGCCCTGCAGGATCACCTGTTTGGCGATGTCCGGCAGCTTCCAGAACGGCACGTCCATCGAGAAATCGTAGTGCCGCGCCAGCGCCTGCAGAGTCTGGGTGTAGAGCGGCGAAGGGCCCTTGGCCCAGGGCGAGATCGCGCCCTTGTGCAGGGTCTTGTCCTTGTCCGGCACCACCATGTCGGCGTCGAAGGTCAGCCGCGAACCCAGGCCGTCGCAGACCGGGCAGGCGCCGTAGGGGTTGTTGAACGAGAAGAGCCTGGGCTCGATCTCGCTGATCGTGAATCCGGAGACCGGGCAGGCGAACTTCTCGGAGAACAGCAGGCGTTTGGGCGCGTCTTCCGTCGGGTCCTTGTCGGCCCATTCGGCCACCGCGATGCCATCGGCCAGGCGCAGCGCCTGCTCGATCGAGTCAGCGTAGCGGGTCTCCTGGCCGGTCTTGGTGACCAGCCGGTCCACGACGATGTCGATGTCGTGCTTGAACTTCTTGTCGAGGGTCGGCGCGTCCTCGATGGGGAAGAACTCGCCGTTGACCTTCACCCGCTGGAAGCCGGCCTTCTGCCACTCGGCGAACTCCTTCTTGAACTCGCCCTTGCGGCCCCGGACCACGGGCGCCAGCAGATAGATGCGCTCGCCTTCAGGAAGAGCGGTCAGCTTGTCGACCATCTGGCTGACGGTCTGGCTCTCGATGGGCAGGCCCGTGGCCGGCGAATAGGGCACGCCGACGCGGGCCCAGAGCAGGCGCATGTAGTCGTGGATCTCGGTCACGGTGCCGACCGTGGAGCGCGGGTTGCGGCTGGTGGTCTTCTGCTCGATGGAGATNNNGCGTAGATGGTGTCGAAGGCGAGCGAGCTCTTGCCTGAGCCGGACAGGCCGGTCAGCACGACAAGTTCGCCGCGCGGAATGTCCACGCTGACGTCCTTCAGATTGTGCTCGCGCGCGCCCCGCACGCGGATGAAATTCAGTTGCTCGGCCATGCTGTCCCGGAAACGCGTTGAAGCCGTCGAGAGGTCCCGACCCGGGGCTTCAACGGCGACCTCCTAATGTAGTGCCGAGACTCAGAGATAACACAGGAACATAGTGGGAACAAACCGGTTGCCGCGCCGCGCCGCACGCCGAATGCTGACACCACGGTGGCAACAGTGGGCTATGCCCGGTCGATCCGCGCGGCGTAGCAGCCCATTCCGGCGTAATGGGCGTGCAGGTAGGCGACATCGGGCTTGCCCAGCAGCCGCTCCACCGCCGGCTCCAGTTCCGCGCCCGGCGCGACCTCGGCCGCCAGCATCATGCCGGCCTCGCTGAAGGCGCGCAGGGACATCACCCGGTGGCGGAAGAGCTGCGGAACCTCGTCCGGCGCCAGCGCCGCCTGCGGGCCGTCTTCGCGCACATAGATGGTGTGGCTGGCGCGGAACGGGGTGTCGGCGCTCTGGTGCTCGTAGTTGAGCAGCAGGACCGTCTCGCCGGGCTCGGCGTCCTCCAGGCTGACGCGGCAGGGGAAGCCCGGCCTGGCGTCGACCGTGCGGCGGATCACGCCGCGTTCGGCAAGAGCCTCGTCGGACAGGCCGAACAGCGGACGGAACGCCTCGGCTGGGAGGGCAGTGACGACGAATGACATTGGGCAGGCTCCTTCAGGCGGCGTCGTGGAAAATGACGCCAAGGGTGTGGCGATGGCCCGATCGCAGGCGGCTGACGCCGTGGCGCAGGGTCACGCGGGTTGGGCCGCGCGCGCCCTGGACGGGTCGGTCGCGGACGGGAAAGATCACGGCGTCGCCCTGCCGCAGCGGGACGACCTCGACACGAGACTGCAGGCGCGGCCGTTGCTCGATCAGCACGAATTCACCGCCGGTGAAGTCGCGCCCGGGCTCTGACAGCAGGACGGCGACCTGCAGCGGAAAGACGTGCTCGCCGTAGAGGTCCTGGTGCAGGCAGTTGTAGTCGCCCGCCCCGTAGCGCAGCAGCAGCGGCGTCGGTCGCGTCTGCCCGGCGGCTGCGCAGCGGGCCAGGAACTCCGAATGATCGGCCGGAAACCTCGCCGCGACGCCCAACGCCGCGTTCCAGCGATTGGCGATGGCGGCGAGCGGCGCGTAGAAGCCGGCGCGCAGATCCGCGACGAGGTCGGGGTGCGGATAGGCCAGGTAGCGGTACTCGCCGCGCCCGAAGCCGTGGCGGCCCATCACCACGCGGCTGCGGAACAGGGCCTCGGTGTCGTACCAGCCGGCGACTTGGGCGCAGTCCGTCGGCGGCAGAAGGCCCGGGATCGTCGCGCCGCCCTGAACGTCGAGATCTTCCGCCAGGCGGTCCCACGACAGGGCCGCGATCCGGTCGATGAGGGTGGGAACGGTGGATGTCGCGTCCATGTCGGATAGATCGCGCGGTCGCCGGAGAGCTTCAATGAGGCCATCCGAACACATGTCCGAAAGTCGCTAATCGAGCGGCGCTTGGCGATCCGGCCGCGGGCCGCCAGAGTGGCGCCATGAGCTCCAGGTCCGCCGACGCGCCCTTCTGGCGGCAGACGCCCGCCGCCGCCGCGGCGTCGCTGGGGTGTGACCTTGCCGGCCTGACAACACCGGAAGCGGCGGCGCGCCTGGCGAAGTACGGCCGCAACGCCGACGCCGAGGTGCGCGAGGCGGGCCTGATCGTCTCGGTCGGCCGTCGGCTGCTGGAGCCGCTCTGCCTGATCCTGATCGCCGCGGCCGTGGTGTCGGCGGCCACCGGGGATGCGCCGAGCGCGGTGATCATCCTGACGATCCTGGGCGCCTCGGTGGCGCTCGACACGGTCCAGGAGGGCCGCGCGAAACGGGCGGCGCAGGCCTTGCGCGAGTCTGTCGCGCTCAAGGCCATGGTCAAGCGGAACGGAACCTTCACGGCGCTGGACCCCGAGTTGATCGTTCCGGGCGACGTGTTCCGCGTGGCCGCGGGCGACATCGTCCCGGCCGACGGCCTGGTGCTTGAGGCCGACGCCTTCACCGCCAACGAGGCGGCGCTGACCGGCGAGCCCTACGGCGTGGTCAAGCGGCCGGGCGAGGTGACCGCCGACACCCCTTCGGAGGCCAGCAACGCGGTCTTCCGGGGCTCCGTCGCCCAGACCGGAACCGCGACGGCTCTGGCGGTCGGGACCGGGCCGGCCACCCTGTTCGGCAAGGCGGCGCAGTCGCTGAACGCGGCGGAGGAAATTTCACCGTTCCAGCGCGATCTGAAGCAGCTCGGCCTCCTGGTGGCGCGGGCCACCGGCGTCCTGGCGCTGGGCGTGCTGGCGGCCAATGTGCTGTTCGGCCGGCCGCTGATCCAGTCGCTGATGTTCTCGGTCGCCCTGGCGGTGGGGCTGACGCCGGAACTGCTGCCGATGATCACCACCGTCACCCTGTCGCGCGGGGCGGTGCGGATGGCGCGCAAGCGGGTGATCGTCAAGCGGCTCACCGCGATCCACGACCTGGGCGCCATGACGGTGCTGTGCACCGACAAGACCGGAAC
>PLEH01000318.1 GCA_003136395.1 Phenylobacterium sp. | reverse complement strand
CCGAGGCGTCCTGGATGGCCCGCGTGACCTCCTCGGGCGCGGCGCGCGCGGGCGCCGCAGCGGACTGGGGCAGGAGGGAACGCACGCCCTCGCTCGAATAGACCTGGGGCCCGGCATAGGTGGTCACCGCGCCGTCATCGCCGATCGACAGCACCTGCGCGCAGGCCGGCAACGCGACCATGGCGGCCGCAAGGACGCCAAGCGCCAAACGCGTGGACGGCATAGGAATGGAGCGGCGCCTCATGATCGATCCCCACCCATCAGGACGACATTAGCCGATCCTGACTCGCCTGACAGGCGAGCGTGTTGTCGCGCCCCCATCACGCCTGCGCTGTGACCGTCGGCGGCGCGGGTCGCTGAACCCGGCGCGCGAAACGGCTTTCTCAACGATTCCATGGCGAAGGTCGGCATCTGCATCCGTCTAGGTCGCGCCTGAACGCGTGAATGAAAAGGCTAGCAGCAAGTCGCTAACGGATGGTCACCGGGAGGTTAAGCCGGGCGGCGGCGGCCTTCCGCCATAATCATGCCTCCGGCCGCAAGTCTATGAAAGGGCCACGCTCTTTGGCAGGCTCGGCGGGATTCGCCGTCGTCCCTCGCGTTTCGTGCGACTGCAGGACCAGGCATGACCCCACGACCGAACCGCTGGACCTGGGTGGCGGCCGCGGCGGCCGTTCTTCTGGCGGCGGCGGGTCTTGGCGCCATGGCCGCCATCGGTGTCCTGGCGCCGCGTGATCCGATGGCGCAGCCCGGGCGGCTGGTGCAATTGCCGGACCATCGCGTGCTCAACTTCCGCTGCAGCGGCCAGGGATCGCCCACGGTCATCTTGGAATCCGGCTTCGGGGCGGGATCGAACGCCTGGTCCGCCGTGCAGCCGCGGATCGCGCCCGCCACGCGGGTCTGCTCCTACGACCGGGCCGGCTATGGGTTCAGCGATCCGGGCCCCCTGCCGCGCGACGGCGCGGCGATTGCGCGTGATCTCGACTACGGACTGAAAAAGGCGGGAATTTCCGGGCCTTATGTGGTGGTCGGGCATTCGGCGGGCGGACTATATGCGCGGCTGTTCGCGGCCCGGCGGCCGGGAGAGGTGGTGGGACTGGTCTTCGTCGACAGCTCCGTGGAGCACCAGCCGCAGCGCATGGCGGCGCTCTTTGGCGCCGGGGCGGGCAGTATCGAGGGGATCAAGCGCCGGCCGGAGCGGTGCCTCGAGGCGACGCTGGCGCCGCGCGACCCGGCGAACAAGGCCGCCCTCTTGGAATGCGCGCCCGCCGCCCTCGACGCCCATGCGCGGCAGGTCGCGCTTCGGCCGGACACCTACCGCACCCAGCTCTCGGAGCTGGACACCCTCTTCACCAGCACGTCGGACGAGGTCGACCGCATCGGCGACCTGTTGCAGGTGGTGCCGGGGACCGTGCTCACTGCCGCCAAGGCCGACGGGGTTCCGGCCGGCGCCGACGATCCGGGCGGGAAGGTCTGGCAGGACTTTCACCAGGCGCTCGCCGCGCGCCTGCTCCATGGCGACCATCGCCTGGTGAAGTCCTCGCACCTGATGATGTTCGACCGGCCGGACGTGGTTGCAGCCACCGCCCTCCAGCTGGTCCGGCAGGCGCGCGAGCACTGAATGGTGGCGCCGGCGAGTCCCCTCGATTGATGTCCGAAAACCGCGAGACTTCCGGCGGGCGAACCCCCATCTTCCGGGCATGGACATGGATTTCGAAGCCTGCCGCCGCGCCTTCCTGACCCGCGATCCGCGGTTTGACGGGCGTATCTTCGGCGCCGTCAGGACCACCGGTATCTACTGCCGCCCGATCTGTCCGGCCCGGACGCCGAAGCCGGAGAACATGACCTTCTATCCGACCGCGGCGGCGTGCCAGGAGGCCGGCTATCGGCCGTGCCTGCGTTGCCGGCCGGAAAGCTCGCCGGATCTCGGGGCCTGGCGGGGGACGTCCAACACCGTCAGCCGCGCGCTGGCGCTGATCGAGGCCGGCGCGATGGACGGCGGCGACGTCGATGCGCTGGCCTCCCGCCTGGGCGTCGGCGAGCGGCAGCTTCGGCGGCTGTTTCGCCAGCACCTGGGCGCCTCGCCGGTGGCGGTGGCCCAGACCCGCCGCGTGCTGCTGGCCAAGCAGCTGATCCAGGAGACGATGCTGCCCATGGGTGAGGTGGCGCTGGCCTCCGGCTTTGGCAGCGTGCGGCGGTTCAACGAGACCTTCCAGCAGCTGTTCGGCCGCCCGCCGGGCGCGCTGCGGCGGTCCCGCGCCGAGGAGGCGAGCGCGGCGGCCGGCGGCATCACTGTCAGGCTGCCCTACCGCGCGCCCTACGATTGGGCCGCGATGATCGGCTTCCTGGCGGCGCGGGCCATTCCCGGGGTGGAGAGCGTCTCGCCCCGCCGCTATGCGCGGACCCTTTCCGTCGAGGGCGCGCTGGGCATCGTGACCGTCTCGGCCGGGGCCGGCGATTTCCTGGTGGCGGAAATCCGCTTTCCGAAGGTCCAGGCCCTGCCGGCGGTGATCGCCCG
>PLEH01000202.1 GCA_003136395.1 Phenylobacterium sp. | reverse complement strand
TACTGGATCGCGAACAGCGCGAACTTCGAGGCCGCCGGGAAGATGGCGACAAAGGCGCTCCAGACCTCGAGGGTGGTGGCCAGGGCGAAGAAGGCGTTGAGCGCGGCGGTCACGAACATCAGGCCGGCCCAGACATAGCCCCAGCCGATCATCACCCCATCTTCCAGATTGTCGCGAGCCGCCGGCGGCAGGTAGGGCAGCATCCAGCCGCGCTCCAGCATGGCGGCGCCCACCAGGATGTAGATGATCGTCGGCTTGGCCATCATGAAGCGCGGGTCGCTGGTCAGGAGCGTCGCGGCCCCGAACACCACCACCAGGCCCAGGCTCATCCACTGCATGGCGTTCACGCGCTCGCCGCGCATCCGCAGCCAGACCACCCGTGCGCCGCCGGCGGCCATGGCGACCACCGTGGCCAGCAGCACATTGTGGGTGGTGGCGCTCAGCGCCACGAACACCAGGGTGGAGATCAGGTCCAGCACCAGGGGTCTGGCGGCGAAGAGCAGGTTTTTCATGGAGTCACCTCAGGGGAAATTCGATGCCCCAAGGCTATCGGCGAGGCCTCGTGGCCTCTAACCCGCTTACGAACCCGCGGTGGCCGTTCACGGAAAACACCCCGCCGTCCACGCTTCGCAAACGAACGGTCCTTCATTTCGTAACCCTCAAGGCCTATATTGGCCGGGTCAGGGCTTGCTCTGACTATGGAGATAAACGCGCACGTAATAAGCGGACTGGACCCGGGTGCGATTCCCGGCGGCTCCACCAATCTTCCTCCAGGTATCGCTGGGGAATGCGGGGCCGATCAGCATCGACAGACGTCTAAAGGTGTTTTGCTTTCTCTCGGCCTGACCCACCGTTCCGGGTCTTAAACTAACTGCGAACGATAACTTCGCTGGAGAAGTCCGCCTCGCCGCGTAAGCGGTGCGACGGTTCTCAATCTAAGTCCTAGGGGTTCAGATCCTTAGGCGGGGCCCGGAGGGCGCCTGCCAACAGAAGCCCTCCACCTACCTCCAGGTAGGCGCCCTCCTCTTGCTAGGCAAAGGGGCGAGGCGCCTGCCAACAGAAGCCTCCCACCTAACTCCCTGCTGACGCCCCCTTCCTTCGGCAGGAGGGGTAAGGCGCCTGTGAACAGAACACCTCCCCTCGTCCATAAGAGTTCCGTATGAAGCCGCTTTGCGCCTTGCGGGCTTGGCGTTAGGTTCGCGCTCGTTTGTTGGAGACCCGATGGCCCAGGATCCGCCCGCCCAGGATTTGATGCGCTATGAGGCCATGGCGCAGGATGCCTTGCGCGGTGTTGTCAAAACCGCCCTCAAGCGCGCCGCTGCGCCCGAGGGCCTGCCGGGCGCGCACCACTTCTACATCACCTTCAAGACCGAGGCGCCTGGCGTCTCCGGGCCTGCGGACCTACTCGGCAAATATCCCGACGAGATGACCATCGTCCTGCAGCACCAATACTGGGACCTGGCGCCCGGCGAGACTTTCTTTTCGGTGACCCTGCAGTTCGGCGGCCAGCCTAAACGGCTTTCCGTGCCCTACGCCGCCGTCACCCGCTTCTACGATCCCAGCGTGCAGTTCCTGCTGCAGTTCGAACCGCCGCCCGCCGCCGAAGGCCAGGCCAATGAGAGCGAGGCCAAACCCGCCGCGACCGATCCGGAGACCCCGCTGGCCGACGGTGAGGCCAAGATCGTCTCCCTCGACCAGTTCCGGAAGAAGTGAGCCAAAGCCCCATGGAAGATGTCGCGTCCGCCGAGCCGCTTGTGCTGACTGACGAGGCCATCCTGGAGCGCTTCCACCGCACCAAGAACCAGCCCACCGGTTCCCAGACGCTCGGCTTCCACATCGTGTCGGTGTGCCAGGCGGACATGACCGTCGAGGTCGAGTTCGACGCCAAGGCGGAGCTTCTCCTGAATCCCATGAAGCAGATCCAGGGCGGCTATCTGTGCGCCATGCTCGACGAATGCATGAGCGTCGCGTGCATGGTAGCCTCCGGCATGACCTGCGTAGCCCCGACCCTTGAGATGAAGACCAGCTTCTTCCGGCCCGGGACGCCGGGAAAGCTGCGCGGGGTGGGGCGCGTCGCCAAGTGGGGCCGCCAGGTGGCCTTCACCGAAGGCGAGATCTACGGCGCGGACGGCAAGCTGCTGGCCAAGGCCACCGGCACGGCCATCCCGACGCCGTTCCAGAACTACAAGAAGTAAGCCCCGTGCGGCTGATCGCGCGCCTGGCCTGGCTGTTGATCGGCCTCTGGCTGGTGACCGCGGCGTCGGCCGCGGCGAGCCCGGCGTTCGGCGACTGGAGCGCGGTGGTCGTGGCCGGCGACTGGCACGCCCACTCCGGCGGCCCGTCGGAGGCCTTCGACAACGCCCGGCGCGATGTCACCCAGGCCTTCGAGCTGGCGGGCTTCGCACCGGCCAATCTGCGCCAGTTCTCTGTCCGGCCGGAGCGCTACCCGGGTGTGGCGCTCACCAAGTCCGAACCGCAGGCGATCTATGACGCGCTCGCCGACCTGACCGCCAAGGCCACCGGCGGATGCCTGATCTACTTCAGCAGCCACGGCGCGCCGCAGGGGGTGGTGGTCGATCAGCGGTTCCTGCCGCCGGGCGTGCTGGCCAACATGCTCGACACCACCTGTGGCAAGCGGCCGACGGTGGTGATCATCTCGGCCTGTTTCTCCGGCGTGTTCGTGCCGGCCCTGGCTGGCCCCAATCGCATGGTGCTCACCGCCGCGCGGCCCGACCGCTCGTCCTTCGGCTGCGGCGAGGCGGACAAATATCCCTACTTCGACCAGTGCGTCCTGGAGTCCATGCCCCACGTCGGCGACTTCAGCGCGCTCGCGGCCACCGTGCAGGGTTGCGTCGCCGCCCGCGAGATCAGGGAAGGCATGAAACCGCCCTCCGAGCCGCAGCTCTACATCGGCCCGGCGCTGAGAGCCATGCTACCGCTCTATTCCCTGGCCGCCTCGCCACCCCTCCGAAACTGACGGCGCGTGTGGCCGCACTTTGGCCGCGCACTTGGCCCGCCGCACTTGGAATGACTCGCCGAGGCGTCCTACAAGCGGTTGAGCGTTCCGCTCGGACTTGGGTTTCCTCGATGCGGTCCACCGCCTTCGCCGCCGTCGCCGCCTTGGCGCTGTTGCTCGCGCCTTGCGCGGGCGCGTTCGCCCAGGACGAGGCCGCGCCGCCTGCGGCCAAGCATGCCGCGGCCGCCGCGAGCCTGCCCAAGGGCCCGGCGCCCTACGCGACGCTGCGTCCAAAGCCGGTCAAGCCGAGGCCGCAGCCTGCGACCGCCGATGGGGCGGCCGCGAAGCCCGCGCCAGCCGCCGACGCGCCGAAGCCGGCGGC
>PLEH01000019.1 GCA_003136395.1 Phenylobacterium sp. | reverse complement strand
CTCGGCGATGCCGCTCATGCCGATGCCGCCGATGCCGATGAAATGCACGGGGCCGATGTCGAAGGGCACGGGGCGACGGGTCATGGCTAGGTGCTAGCGTATTCCCGAATGCCGGGGAACCGCCACGGCTTCAGACGTGGGCGGCCTCCTCCACCACGTCGGCCAGGCGCTCGGCGGCGTCGGGGATGGCGACGGAGCGGGCCGCGGCGGCCATGCGGGCCAGGCGCGCCGGGTTGGTCAGCAGCTTTTCCAGCGCATTGGCGAGGCTGGCCACGGTGAGCTGGCTCTCGCGGGCCACCTCCGCGGCGCCGACGTCGGCGAGGAACTTGGCGTTCTGGCCCTGGTCGTCGTCGAGCGCCACGGCAAGCGGCACCAGGATCGAGGGCTTGCCGGCCACGGCGAATTCGCAGACCGAGCCCGCGCCGGAGCGGCCGATCACCAGATGGGCGGCGGCCAGCCGGCTGGCCATGTCGCGGAAGAAGGGCGCGATCTCGGCGTCGACCACGGCGTTGGCGTAGACGCGACGCGCGGTTTCCATGGATTCCGCGCGGGTCTGCTGCTGGACGACCAGCCGCGTGCGCAGTTCGTCCGGTAGGGCCGCGATGGCTTCCGGGACCAGTTCGGAAAGCAGCCGCGCGCCCTGGCTGCCGCCGGTGACCAGGAGGCGGATCGGCCCCTCGGCGCCCGGCGGATCGTAGGGCAGGTCGTAGAGCGCGCGGATCGGCGGGCGCACCGGATTGCCGACCCGGATCGCCTGGCCGGCGACCCTGGGCGGAGCCTTCAGGAGCGTCGGAAAGGCGCAGGCGACGCGGGTGACGCGGGTGGCGAGGAACCGGTTCGCCCGGCCCATCACCGCATTCTGCTCGTGGATCACGGTCGGGCGCTTGTCGATGATGGCGCCGATCAGGGCTGGCGCCGACGGGTAGCCGCCGAAACCCACCACCACGCGCGGGCCGATCTCCCGGTAGAGGGCGCGCGCCTGGGCCGTCCCGCGCATCACCGCGACGCCGGCGCGCGCCATGCCGACGGGATCGCCGGACTTGAAGGTGGCGGCGCTGAGGCCGATGCGGCGCTCGGCGGGGAAGTCCTGAGCCAGGCCCGCCACCCGCTCGTCGGCGGCCAGCACGATCGACCAGCCGCGCGAGATCAGGACCTCGGCCAGGGCCTGGGCGGGGAACAGGTGACCGCCCGTGCCCCCGGCGGCGAGTACGGCGATCTTGCGCATGAGCCCCCGCGCTTAAGCGAACGCGCCGGCCTTGGCGAGGCCCTCGCCAACCGTATAGGCCCCGGGCCGACGGCGGGTAAGCGCCAGCGCCATGCCCAGCGTCAGGCCCATGGCCAGCATGGACGAGCCGCCATAGCTGATGAACGGCAGGGTCATGCCCTTGGTGGGGATCAGGTCGAGGTTGACGGCGATGTTGATGATCGCCTGCTGGCCCACCAGCACGAAGAGGCCCGCGGCCGCCACCTGCTCGAAGGGGTCGGAAAGCTTCATCGACCGGTAGAGCCCGCGCACCACCACGAAGCAGAACAGCGAGACCACCAGGAACAGGAAGATCAGGCCGAACTCCTCCGCCCCGACCGAGAGCGCGAAGTCGGTGTGGGCGTCGGGGATGGCGCGCTTGAGGATGCCTTCGCCGGGGCCGCGCCCGAAGAGCCCGCCGGCGGCCTGGGCCACGGCGGCGGCGTCCACCTGATGGGTGTCGGCCTTGTCAGGCGACAGGAACCGGTCGACGCGGCTGGCCACGTGCGGAAACAGGAAATAGGTCGACGACAGGCCCGCGACCGCGGCTGCGCCCAGCCCCATCACCCAGGAGATCGGCACGCCGGCCATCCAGAAGACGGCCCCGAACGCGACGGTGATCAACACCGTCTGGCCGATGTCCGGCTGGATCAGCAGGAGCGCGATGGAGATGAAATAGAGGGCGAAGGCGATGGAGACGCCGGGCACGCCGTCACCCTTCTGGCCCTCGGAAAACATCCAGGCGACCAGGATGATCAGGGCCGGCTTCATGAACTCCGACGGCTGCAAGGAAAAGCCGCCGATCTCCACCCAGCGGGTGGCGCCCTTGGCGTTGTGGCCGAGCACCGGCAGGGCGACCATGATGGCGATGGCGATCAGCCAGATCAGGAAGGCGCTTCGCCGGACGGTCTTCACGTCCAGCATCGAGACGACGATCAGGATCAGGAAGGCGCCGGCGGCGAAGACGCACTGGCGCACCGCGAAGTGGAACGGGTCGCCGATGTTCATTCGCGCCGCGGCCGCGGGACTGGCGGCGAAGGCGATGACCATGCCGATGGCGATCAGCAACAGGACCGCGCCCAGGATCCAGTGATCCACGGTCCACCACCACACACCCACCGGCGAGCGGTCGGATCGGGCGAAGGCGTGGTGCGCCTGGGGATGAGGCTGGGAATGCGGGGTCGCGGCGCTCATGCGGCGCGGTCTCTTCGCCAAGAGTATCGGGGCTGCGTCATGCAGCCCCGCGCGCCGCTAGCGCGAGGCGCTGGACAGCCGCCCGGAACGCCTCGCCGCGTTCCTCGAAGTCGGCGTACTGGTCGAAGGAGGCGCAAGCCGGCGACAGGAGCACAATGGCGTCCTGGCCGGTGGCCGCGGCGTCGGCGTAGGCCTGGGCGACGGCGACCTCCAGGGTTCCGGCTGGCGCCACGGGCGCCTTGCCCTCCAGCGTCTGGGCGAAGGCGGGGCCGGCCTCGCCGATCAGATAGGCCTTGGCGACACGCGGGAAGAGGTCTTCCAGCGGCGCGATGCCGTCGGTCTTGGCCTGGCCGCCGGCGATCCAGAAGGACTTGGGATAGCTCGACAGCGCCTGGCGGGCGGCGTCGGCGTTGGTGGCCTTCGAGTCATTGACGAACCGCACGCGGCCGAGCGTCGCCACGGTCTCCATGCGATGCGCCAGGCCCGGGAAGGTCAAGAGGTGCTCGGCGGCCTCCTCGGCGGGAATGCCGAGACCCTTGGCGGCGGCGTAGGCGGCCGCGGCGTTCTGCCAGTTGTGGCGGCCGGGCAGGGATCGGGCGCGGTTGAGGTCGGCCACCTCGTGGGCGCGCTCGCCGGTGGCGTCGTAGAGCAGGCCGTTCAGGACATAGATCCCACGGCCCATGGCCTTGTTGGCCGAGATCGGCACGATGGTGCGGCGGTTGGCGGCGGTGATCTCCGTGCAGATCTGCTGGCCCCACATGTCGTCGACGCCGATCACCGCGGTGTCGCCCTTGCCCTGGTTCATGAGGATCCGACGTTTGGCCGTGACATAGCCCTCCATGGAGCCGTGGCGCTCCAGGTGGTCGGGCGACAGGTTGAGGATCACCGTGACGTCGGCGTGCAGGCTGGAGGTCAGGTCGAGCTGGTAGGAGCTCATCTCCAGGACGTAGACGGCGCCCCCGTGCATGTCCTCCAGGTCGAGGACGCCGACGCCGATGTTGCCGCCGATGCGCACGTCGCGGCCGGCCTGGGCGCAGACGTGGCCGATCAGGGCCGTCGTCGTGGACTTGCCATTGGTGCCGGTGATCGCGACGATCTTCGGACGCCTGTGGTCCGGCGCGGCGTTGACCGTGCGGGCGAAGAGTTCGATGTCGCCGACGATCTCGACGCCGGCGGCGCGGGCCTTCTCCACGGTCCAGTGCGGCGCCGGATGGGTGAGCGGCACGCCCGGCGACAGCATCAGGGTGGCGAACTGGCTCCAGTCGGCCGTGGCGAGGTCGACGAGCGGGAAGCCCTCGGCGGCGGCGGCGTCGCGGGAGGCGGAGTTTTCGTCCCAGAGCGCGACCTGGGCGCCGCCGGCCACCAGCGCGCGCGCCGCGGCCAGGCCGGTGCGGGCCAGGCCGAACACGGCGACCGTCTTTCCCTCGAAGCCGCGGACCGGGATCATGGCGCTCGCGTGCCCTCCCCTACCGCAGTTTCAGGGTGGCCAGCCCCAGCAGGGCCAGCATGATCGAGACGATCCAGAAGCGGATCACGACGGTCGACTCCGACCAGCCGAGCTTCTCGAAGTGATGGTGGATTGGAGCCATCAGGAAGATCCGTCGCCCGGTCCGCTTGAACCACGCCACCTGGATCACGACCGACAGCAGCTCGGCGACAAAAAGACCGCCGACGATGCCGAGCACGATCTCCTGGCGCGTCGCCACCGCCACCGCCCCGATGCCGCCGCCCAGCGCCAGCGCGCCGGTGTCGCCCATGAAAATCCGGGCCGGCGGGGCGTTGTACCAGAGGAAGCCGAGACCGGCGCCGATCATGGCGCCGCAGTAGATGGCGATCTCGCCGACGCCCGGCACGAAGTGGAGCTGCAGATAGTTGGCGAAGACGAAGTTGCCGACCAGGTAGGCGATCAGGCCGTAGGCCGAGGCCGCGATCATCACCGGCACGGTGGCCAAGCCATCCAGCCCGTCGGTAAAGTTCACCGCGTTGGCCCCGCCGACGATCACGAAGGCCCCGAACAGCAGGTAGAACCAGTTGAGGTTCAGCATGGCGCTCTTGAACAGCGGGAAGGTCACCGAGGTCAGCAGGTCCGGAGTCGCCGGCGGCTTGGCCGCGAAGAGGATGATCAGGGCGATGGCCGCCATGGCGATCAGCGTCTCCAGCAGCAGGCGCATCTTGCCAGAAATGCCTTCGGTGGTCTGTTTGGTGACCTTGGAATAGTCGTCGAGGAAGCCCAAGACGCCGTAGCCGGAGGTCACCAGAAGCACGGCCCAGATGTAGATGTTGGAGAGGTCCGCCCAGAGCAGGGTGCCGATGATCAGTCCCGCCAGGATCATCACCCCGCCCATGGTCGGGGTTCCGGCCTTTTCGGTGATGTGGCGCTGGATGCCCTCGGCGCGGATCGGCTGGCCCTTGCCCTGTTTGGCCTGCATCCAGCGGATGAAGCGCGACCCCATGGCCACCACGATGACCTGGGCCGTGAGGATCGACATCATGGTGCGGAAGGTCAGGTAGCGCAGCAGGTTGAGCACCGAGACGTGGCCGTGGCCACCCATCGAGAAATGCTCGTAGAGCCAGTAGAACATCAGCCGGCCTCCCCTGGCCGGACGTCGAGCCGACCCAAGGCCTGGGCGATCAGCCCCGCCTTCGATCCGTTCGAGCCCTTCACCATCACCACATCGCCGGGCTCTGCGGCCCGGGCGACCTGCGGCGCCAACTCCGCCGCTGTCTCGGCGTAGCCGCCCCGCCGAGTCGGCGGAAGGGCGTCCCACAGGGATTTCATCAAGGGGCCCGCGGCGAACACCAGATCGACCTTGGCGTCGGCCAGCGGTTCAGCGAGCGCGGCGTGGAAGCTGCGGGCTGCGCCGCCCAGTTCGAGCATGTCGGTCAGCGCCACGATCTTGCGGCCGGTCGCGGCCCGCGCGCCCAGGGTGGCGATGGCCGAGGCCATGGAGATCGGGTTGGCGTTGTAGCTCTCGTCGATGAGCGTGAAGCCGCCCTTGGCCAGGCGCACGTCCCGCTCGGCGCCGCGGCCCTCCAGCGGCTCGAAGGACCCGAGCGCGGCCAGGCTGTCGCCGAGGCTTACGTCCAGGGCCTCCAGCATCAGGAGCACGGCCATGGAGTTGAGGCCCCAGTGGAAGCCGGTCTGCAGGATCGGGAAATCCAGGCCCTTGCCGTGGAACCGCGCCTGGATGACGGCATGGCCATCCGCGCCCTGGAAGTCGATCAGGCGCGCGTCGCAGCCCTCGGCGCGGCCGAAGGCGCGGACCTCGGCGCCCACCTTCTCGGCCTGGGTCTTCATGAGGCCGAACCAGCGGTCGTCGGCGTTCAACACCGCAACGCCGCCCGGCAGGAGGCCTTCGAAGACCTCGGCCTTGGCGTGGGCGACGCCGGTCTCGCCGTCGGGGAAATTTTCGGTGTGGACAGGCCCCACTGTGGTGACCACCACGGCGTGCGGGCGGACCATGTTGGTCAGCGGGCGGATCTCGTCAGCGTGATTCATCCCTATTTCGAAGACGGCGCGCTCGGTGTCGCGCCGCATCCGGGCCAGCGTCAGGGGAACGCCGATGTGGTTGTTGTAGGATTTGACCGAGGAATGGGCCCTCCCGGCCAGCGTCAGCCCCGCCATGATCGCCTGGGTGACGCTGGTCTTGCCGACGGAGCCGGTGACCGCGCCGCGGCGGACGTTGGGCGCCCGGTCGCGGGCGGCGATCCCCAGGCGCTCCAACGCCTTTAGCGGGTCGTCGACCATCACCGCTGAGCCGAACACCTGGCGAGACGCCAGCGCGCCCGCGGCGCCCTTTTCGAAGGCCTGCGCCACGAACTCATGGCCGTCGCGGACGCCGCCCAGCGCCACGAACAGGTCGCCGGGCTCAAGGGTCCGGGTGTCGATGGAAACGCCGGTGGCGGTGAAGCGCCGCCCGGCCAGCTTGCCGTTCGTGGCCGCTGCGATCTCTTCCGAGGTCCAGAGCGGCTCAGCCATGGAGAGCGCCCCCTTCCAAGGCTTCCTGGACTTCCGTGACGTCGTCGAAGGGATGGACGGTGTCGCCAACGGTCTGCCCTTGCTCGTGCCCCTTGCCGGCGACCACCAGGATGTCGCCCTCTGAGAGCAACGCGGCGGCGGCCCGGATCGCCTCGCGGCGGTCGCCGATTTCCTTGAGGTCTGCTGCGCCGGCCATGATCTCGGCGCGGATGGCGGCGGGCTTTTCGCCGCGCGGATTGTCGTCGGTGACGATGGCGACGTCGGCGAGCTCGGCGGCGCTCTTGCCCATCAGCGGGCGCTTGGTCCGGTCGCGGTCGCCGCCGGCGCCGAACACCACGATCAACTGGCCGCGCACGTGGGGCCGGAGCGCCTTCAGGACCGTCTCCAGTCCGTCCGGAGTGTGGGCGTAGTCCACATAGGCCTCGCCGCCGCGCGGGCCCTGGCCGACTCGCTGCAGCCGTCCGGGCGCCCCCTCGATCGTCTCCAGACCGGCGAAGGCCTGTTCCGGCGAAAGCCCCGCGGCGATGCAGAGGCCTGCGGCCACCAGGGCGTTGGACGCCTGGAACGCCCCGGCCAGCGGCAGGCGCACGTCATAGATCCTGCCGTCGTGGGCGATCTTCAGCGCCTGGCCGTGCGGCAGCAGGGCGCGGTCGAGGAGTTGCAGGCCCTGGCCCGCCTCGCCGACGCTCATCACCCCCTGGCCGGCGCTGACCGCGGTCGCGGCGAAGGCGGCGTAGGCGTCGCTGTCGGCATTGAGGACGGCGGTCCTGCCGCGCGCCAGCAGGGTCTCGAAGAGCCGCAGCTTGGCCGCCCGGTAGACCCCCATGGTGCCGTGATAGTCGAGGTGGTCCTGGGTCAGGTTCAGGAACCCGGCGGCCGCCAGCTTCACGCCATCCAGACGCCGCTGGTCGATGCCGTGCGAGGACGCTTCCAGCGCCAGGTGGGTGACGCCCGACTGGGCGACACGGGCCATCAGCTCAGCCACATCGGACGCGTCCGGGGTGGTGAGGCCGGGCGGCGTGACCTGCTCGTCGTCCAGGCCCACCCCTCCAGTCCTGGGCGCGCTGACCCGCACGCCGAGAGTTCCCATGCTGGCGGCCTTGAACCCGGCGGACGCGAACATCTGGCGGCAGAAGGCGGCGACCGAGGTCTTGCCGTTGGTGCCGGTGACGGCGACGCAGGTGGCCGGCTGAGCGCCCCAGAAAGCCGCGGCGGCCAGCGCATAGACCCGGCGCGGGTCCGACGCGATCACCAGCGGCGCGGTCATGCCCTCGATCTCGCGGCCGGCCAGGACTGCGACGGCTCCCTGCTCCACCGCCTTGGGCGCGAAGCTGCGGCCATCGACCTTGGCGCCGGGCAGCGCCGCGAAGAGCCAGCCGGGGCGGACCTTGCGGCTATCGGCGGTGACGCCCTCGATCTGCGGATCGTTGGAGAGGTCGCGTTTCACCAGTTCGGAGAGGCGCATGGTCAGTGCTCCTCGGCCGCGTCGGTCTTGGTGGTGGCGTCGACCGGCGTGAACGGGTTGGTTTCCGCCCGGCGTTGGACGCCCAGGAACGGCGCGATCCGCTCGATCACATGGCCTGCGGCGGGCGCGGCGACGATACCGCCGGTGGGATCGGGGCCGTTCCCGCGCTGCGGCTCGTCCAGGAGGATCAGCACGAAATAGCGCGGCGCGGTCAGGGGGCCGTCGGTGGGGAATACGGCGGCGAAGGAGGACACCTGCTTGGTGCCCGAATAGCGGCGGGCCGCGGGGTCCCACTTGTCGCCGGTGCCGGTCTTGCCGCCGACATTCAGCCCCGGGACATTGGCCGACTTGCCCGAGCCGCAGGTGCAGCTGACGTTGGAGCGCATGATCTGCAGCAGCGTCAGCGCGGTGCTCTCTTGAATCATCCGCGGACCGTGGACGACAGTTCCCGGCGGCAGTTTCCTGATGGTCAGCGGCAGCAGTTCCCCTCCGTTCATGAGGCCGGAGTAGGCGCGCGCCACGGCCAGCGGGGTGACGTTGATGCCGTGGCCGAAGGAGGTCGAAGCGATGGCGTCCTGGTTCCACACCTTCGGCGTCAGCGGCCGGGCGCTTTCGATCAGCTCGGTCTTGGCCGGCTGGGTCAGGCCGAAGCGGTCGAAATAGGCGTGCAGGCGTTCCGGGCCGATCTGTTCGCCGAGCCGCGCGGTGCCGATGTTGGACGAATGCTGGAACACCTCCACCAGGGTCAGCACGGCATGGGTCGCGTGATAATCGGTGATCGTCCGGTAGCCGAGCTGGAACGGATGGGTCGCGTCGAAGGTCGAGGTGGGCGTGGCGACCCCGGTGTCGAGGCCGGTGGCGACAGTGAAGCCCTTGAAAGTCGAACCCATCTCGTAGACGGCGCCTGCCGCCCGGTTGAGCCGCGCGTCAAGGCTGGCGGCTCCCGGCTTGTTGGGATCAAAGGTCGGGTAGCTGGCCAGGCCCAGAATCTCGCCGGTGTGGACATTGACCACCACGCCCGCCGCGCCCTTGGGATGGAACTGGGCGGTCGCCTTGTAGAGCTCGTCCTCGAGCGCGGCCTGGATGCGCAGGTCGATGGACAGCGGCACCGAGCCCTGGCTGGCGGCGGCGTTGCGGATGTCGTCGTTGAGCGCGGCTTCCGCCCCGGCGAGGCCCTCGCCGCCGGTGTCGGCGAAGCCCACCAGATGCGCGGCGGTGTAGCCCAGCGGATAGACCCGCTTCTGTTCCGGCTCGAAGCTGACGCCCGGCAGGCCCAGGTCATGCACCTGGGCGCGGACTTCCGGCGTCAGGCCGCCGATCACGAAGGTGCGGCGTCCGGCGCGTAACGCCCGCTCCAGGCGCTCGGGGGTCAGGTCCGGCAGGTTGGCGGTGAGCGCGCGGCGGGTCTCGGCGGTGTCCCAGATCTCGCGCGGGTCGATGTAGAGGCCGTAATGCAAGAGGTCCGCGGCCAGCATCTGGCCGTTGCGGTCCACCAGGTCGGCGCGCGCGGCTCCCAGCGGTGGGGCGTAGTCGGAGACCGAGACCTTGGAGAACAGCACCGCGCGGGTGGCGCCCACCGCCAGCACCACGAAGCCCAGCGAGAACAGCGCCAGCACAAAGAGGATGCGGATGCGGGTGTCGTCCTCGGCCCGGCCGGAGGCGCGCGCGCGCTCGAAGGCATGTTCGAAGCGCCACATCAGGCCGGAGAGGCGGCCGGACAGCCAGGAGGGTCCGAAGGTCGATTGTCCGAGGCTCATCGCTGGGCCACCTGGGTGGTCGTGGCGAGCGGGGCGGCGGGCGCGGCAGGGGCGACGGCGATCGGGTCGGGGGTCGCCTCGACTGGCTTGGCCGGCAGCGTCAGGGGCTTGCGGGCCAGGTCCGGCAGGGCTTCGGGGTCGGCCTCGCGCTTGAAAGAAACCGGCGCCATGCCGAGGTAGGTTTCGGAGAGGCGCTCGATGCGCGCCGGCTGTTCCAGGTGGCTGACCTCGGCCTGTAGGAGGCGGATGCGGGCCTTCTCGGCGCCGATCTGGCGCTCGACACTGGCGATCTTGGTGCGCTCGCCGCCGGCGATGGTCTTGGCCAGGTAGACGCCGAGGATCAGGACGGTGAGCAGGCCGAGTGCGACGATGTCCACCAGCCGGAACCCGCGAACCCTGCGATTGAGCCAGTTCATGCCGCCGCCCTCCAGACCGCGGCGTCGGTGCGCACCGCGGCCCTCAGCTTCGCCGAGCGCGCCCGGGGGTTCGCCGCCAGCTCCGCCGCCGACGCCCCTTGTGCGCCGTTGAACAGGAGCCGGAAGCTCGGCGCCGCGGCAGTCTTCACCGGCGGCGCATGGCGCGATCCTCCCGGGGCCTTGCCCGCCCGCACCGCGAAGAAGGTCTTCACGATTCTGTCTTCCAGCGAATGGAAGGTGACGACGGCCAACCGCCCGTCGGTCTTCAGCGCCCGCTCGGCGGCGGCAAGACCCGCCTCGAGCTCGGCGAGCTCCTCGTTCACCGCGATACGGATCGCCTGGAACGACCGCGTGGCGGGATGCACCTTGGCGCCTCGGCGCCCGCCGAGGGTCTTCTCGATGAAGTCGGCCAGTTCCAGGGTGCGGCTGAAGGGCTGCTCCTCGCGGCGCCGCGCGATGGCCCGCGCGATCCGGCGGCTCTCGCGCTCCTCGCCATAGACATAGAGGATGCGGGCGATCTCGGCGGGTTCGGCCTCGTTGACCAGATCCGCGGCGGTGGGACCGTCGGCGGCCATGCGCATGTCCAGGGGGCCGTCGCGCATGAAGGAGAAGCCGCGCTCGGCCTCGTCGAGCTGCATGGACGAGACGCCGATGTCGAGCACTACACCGTCGACGGCGCTGGGTCCTGTCTCCTCGTCCAGCTCGGAGAACCGGCGCTCCACCAGGCGGAAACGATCGGCGGGCAGACCTTCGGCGAACTTGCGCGCGCTGGGGTCGCGATCGAAGGCGATGACGCTGGCGCCCTTGGCCAGGAGGGCGCGGCTGTAGCCGCCGGCGCCGAAGGTCCCGTCCACCAGGGTCTTGCCCGCAGCGGGCTGCATCGCGTCCACGACCTCGTTCAACAGGACGGGGATATGCGGTGCGTTCATCCAGCCGCACTCAGCTTCGCAGCGCGCTGCTGGGCGCGCATCGTGGACAGGCCCTCGCGGGCCACCTCACGCTGGGTGGCGCGGTGCGCCTGGAAGGCGTCGCGGTTCCAGATCTGGAAACGGTCGCCGAGACCCACGACCACCACCCAGTCGGACAGGCCGAACTGCGTGCAGAGGAGCTCCGGCAGGGTGATGCGCCCGGCGGTGTCGTAGGAGAGCTGCGCCATGCCGCCCAGGACCGAGACCTCAAGCGCGCTCCTGATCGGGTCGCCGAACTCCAGCTCCTCGATCACGCCCGAGTAACGGTCGAACAAGGATTTGCCGCCACCTTCGATGCAGTCGGCCTCGATGGAGGGAAAGCAGAAGACGCCGTCGAACGGCCCGGCGGTCTGGGCGCGGAAGTCCTGCGGCACGACGATGCGCCGCTTCCCATCCAATTGTTTCTCGAAGGTCGAGAGAAACACCGCCCAGCCCCTGCACCAAGCGACCCCACCAGCCGCTTCCCGCCTCGCTTAACCGGCCGCCCGCCCCAACAGCGCGAGATGGTTAGCGAAGTACGAACGGGATAACATGGGCCTAAATGGGACACAATGACTCTGATTGACCTTTTATTAGAGAAACCAATGTGTCGCGGCCAAGTATGGTTAATCAGAAGTTCTTATCCACAGAACATACAGCGAACTACTGCCGGGCTTGTTAACGAATGGAGTCGAGAGCCTGTGGAGGAAGTGGGACCAGACGGCCTGTAAGCCGGGTTCTGTGCCGCCCGGGGCCGAAACCCCGGACATCGGCGATCATTCCTCTGGACCGCCCCTCGCGGGACGGTTCTCGCGACCTACCCGGACCGCTCGGGCCTACGACAGCCCTACCCTCCTTGCGAAGGGCGCACGGTCCCTATTCGGTCTTGCTCCTGGCGGGGCTTGCCATGCCGTCCCTGTTGCCAGGCACGCGGTGGGCTCTTACCCCACCCTTTCACCCTTCCCCTCCGTCGCCGAGGCGAGGGAGGGAGGTTTGCTTTCTGTGGCGCTATCCCTGGGGTCGCCCCCGGCGGGCGTTACCCGCCGCCATGTCGTCGTGGAGCCCGGACTTTCCTCGACCTCCTTGCGGAGACCGCGACCGCCCAGCCGTCTGGTCCGCGCGGAACCTGAGGGTTCGGGGGCGTGGGGTCAAGACACGCCAACGACACGCCGGACCGCGGGGGAAACGGCCCGGCGCGCGCGGATCAGCCTAGCTGTGGCGGTGGAGGCGGACCTCCTGGCGGTGCAGCCGGCGATGTTCGACGCGGGTCAGGTGGCCGCCGTGCATGCGCGCGTGGCGGACCATATGCCGGTCGGTGGCGAGCATGCGGTGGGCCTGCATCGGGCCGATCTCGCCGCGGCGCTTTTCCTGGCGGATTTCCTGGCGCTGGCGGTCGATGTGGGTGACCGCTTCGTAGCGGGCGGGCTCGCGCCGGGGCTGGGCGTTGGCCGTGGCGCTCATCGCACCCAGGCTGGCCGCGCCCAGGATCAGGACGAGAGCGGTGCGCTTGAGGTTCATGACGTGAAGTCCTTTTTGATTCGTTCCGCCTGCGCGTCGGTCGGGGGATCGCCGCCAGGCCCGCGCAATTTGCGCCGGGCCTTTTGAACGGCCTCTGAGGTCACGCTTGGCCCGCCGTTCAGCCTCCCGGCGAAATTGTGGCGGCGACGCCTAGAGGAACTTCGCCATCGCCAGGTCGTCCTCGACCGTGCCGTTGGCCAGAACCACCCGGCGGATGAAGCGGCCTTCGATGACGAAGCCCAGGCGCTGGTAGAGGCGCACCGCACGCGTATTGCCTTCGCGGCACATCAACTCGACCCGGGTGATCCCGGCGAGCGTGCGGGCCTTGGCGAACAGCGCCTCGAAGAGCTGCGCGCCGACGCCCTGGCCCTGGAAATCCGGGTGCACGGCGACTGTGAGCTCGGTGAGGCTGTTGTCGAACTGGCGCGGGCCCAGGCGCGAGGCGTGGATCTCGCCGGCGATGGCGCCGTCCGACCAGGCGCTGAGCGCGACGCCGCTGGCGAGCGCCTTGGCCAGCACCGCCTGGATGGGTTCGAGCGACATCTCGTCCGGTTCGCGGGCCAGCCCGCCGCCCCGCGACGCGGCGGCCAGGTGCAGGGCCAGGATCGCCGGCGCGTCGGCAAGCGTGGACGGGCGGATCGAAACGCCGCTCATGCGCCCCGCATCAGGCTGGCGACGGCGTTGTCGCCGAGGGCGGCGACGACGGCGGCCCGGTCGGCTTCGGACTTGTTCTGCGAGAGCTTGGTGGTCCCCTCAAGCCGTTCGACGTGCAGCCGTGCGCCGACGATGGCGCCGACCAGGCGCTCGATGTAGTCGGGGTCGGCCTTGTCGCGGGTCCAAGGCGTCTTCGGCGCGAGACGGGCCTCTTCCTGCAGCGACAGGTCGTCCAGCAGGGCGATGAGATCCTCACGGCCCAGCGGCGTCAGCGGTCCCTCGGCCTCAACCGACACATAGTTCCAGGTCGGCACCTCGTTCTTGCCAGCCAGCCAGTCGGGGCTGACGTAGGCGTGCGGCCCGGCGCTCAGCGCCACGGCGCCGGCTCCCTCGGTCAGGAATGGCGCAATGGCGTTGCGCTTGGCCACGTGGAAATCCAGCGCCAGACCCTTGGCCATCCGACGCAGCACCACCGGGACCTGCACCACCAGCGGCCGCCCCTCGCCCACGACACACAGGGTCGCGAAACTATAGGTCTGGAGGTGGGCGGCCAGCTTCCCGGCGTCCGGTTCTTGGTGGTACGGGGCGGGGTGCATCAGGTCAGCCGGCTAGCCTCAGGAGCGCCATGAGTTGGGCGCGGGTCTTGCCGTCGGCAATGCCGTCGA
This sequence comes from Phenylobacterium sp., assembly GCA_003136395.1. GTDB lineage: Bacteria > Pseudomonadota > Alphaproteobacteria > Caulobacterales > Caulobacteraceae > Phenylobacterium. The sequence goes on along the minus strand of PLEH01000019.1, from coordinate 27,272 downwards.
CCTTGTCCTGCCGCCAGTGCTGCTGGAAAGCCACAACCACGGCCTTGGTGGCCGCGTCGAACTTGCCCGACGGCGGCAGATCGTAGCCCAGCCGGGTGAACCCGGCCTGCAGGGCGAAGACGTCGACCCCTTCCGCGCCTTCGGCCAGGGGCTCGCCGGGCGCGGGCGGGGCGTCCACCCACAGGCCATGGCCGGCCTCGGCGATCCGTTTCCACGGGAAGAGCTCGCCGGGATCGTCCTTGCGACCCGGCGCGACGTCGGAATGGCCGACGATGCGGTCATTGGGGATCGTCCAGCGGGTGCGGATGTCGGCGATCAGGTCGATCACCGCGGCGATTTGGACGTTGGGAAACGGCCGGTAGCCCCACTCATGGCCGGGATTGACGATCTCGATCCCAACGGAGACGCCATTGATGTTTCGCGCGCCCTTCCAGTAGGAGACGCCCGCATGCCAGGCGCGGCGCTCCTCCGGAACCAGGCGGAAGATGTGGCCATCCTCCTCGACCATGTAGTGCGATGAGACCTTGGCCTCCGGGTCGCGCAGGCGGTCGAGCGCCTCGGGGCCCGTCTTCATGCCGGTGTAGTGCAGCACCAGAATCTCCGGCGGCGCGGTGCGGGCGTCGAAATTGGGGCTGGGCGCCTCGATGATGTTCATTGCGCGCGGTTCCGGATGGCGAGCAGCAGCGGCATGACCTGGTTCCTGCGGAGCGCGATGATCAGGACGCCGGTGAGCGCCAGCCCCGAACCGGCCGCCATCCTCACCCCGAACGGATCGGCGAAGATCGCCACGCCGAGCGCAATCGTGGCCAGCGGCGTCATCAGCGTCAACGGCGAGATGAGGTTGGCCTCATAGCGGCCGATCAGGAAGTAGTAGCCGGTGTGGGCGCCCACCGAGACCACCAGGCCGGAATAGAGCGCCGCGGCCAGGAACGGCCAGCCGGCGGCGGCCCCGGCCTGCAGCGCGCCCGGCTCGAACACCAGCGACAGCAGCATCAGCGGCCAGACCGAGGCGAAGCCCACCCAGGCCTGGAATTGCAGCGGCTTCACGCCCTCGATCTGCTTCATCATCACCGCGCCCAGGGACGAGGCGACGGCCGAGGCGATCACATAGACCAGGCCCACCGAGGCGCTGAGGCCGGCGGACGACCACATCACCGCCACGACGCCCGCGAAGGTGAGCGCGATGCCGAGCGCGCGCCGCCAGTGGATCGTCTCGCCCAGCATCATCACTGACAAGAGGGTGGTGATCGGCACCCCAAGCTGGCTGACCACCGCCACCGACGACGGGGTGGCGTACTTCAGGCCCATGAAGATCAGCGCGAAATTGCCGCCGCCCATCAACAGGGCCACGGTGATCAGCCGCAGGCGCGGTCTGGGCATCGGCAGCAGCCACGGCAGGGTCGCGATCGCGACCACCGCGAACCGCGCCGTCGCATAGAACAGCGGCGGCGAGCCCAGGTGGCTCACCACATATTTCGAGACGATGTTGTTGGACGCCCAGACCAGGCAGACCAGCGCCAGGAGCCCGAAGTCGCGCAGGGACATAGGTCGGGATTAGTGCGTGTCGCTGCGCGGGTCACGCCCGCGGTTCAGATCACCTCGTCGTAGAGGTCCCGCCACGTCGGATTTTGATCTTCAATCAGACGCAGCTTCCAGACTCGACGCCATTCCTTGATCTGGCGCTCACGACGGAAGGCCGTTTCCCGAGTTTCGTGTGGCTCGTACCAGACCAGCATCCACACGCCGTATTTGGCCGTGAAGCCTGGCCGAATCTTTTCGCGGTGCTCCCAAGCGCGCTTGACGATATCGTCGGTCGAGCCCGTGTAGAGCGTGCCATTGCGCTTGCTCGCCACGATGTAGGTGTAGAACACGGCCGACCCCGACTAGCCCCAAGCCTCCATACAATCTCCGCTCATCCCGGCGAAGGCCGGGACCCAGATGGGATGGCTGGAATGCGGGCTCGAAGAGTTCAGCGGAAAACCAGCCCATTTCGGCGGTTGGCGATCTGGGTCCCGGCCTTCGCCGGGATGAGCGGACTAGATTGAAGTCTCGGCTTCGGGCGCAGCGGGAGCGGGGAGTCTGGCCCGCGTGAAGCGCAGCGAGGTCTGGGTATCGGAGAAGGCGACCATCTTGTTGTCGATCAGGCCGTGGGCCTTGGCGGCCCCGATGACGTCGGCGTGCTGGACGGTGGCGGATTTGCCCTTGATCGAGACAATCCAGAGCGCGCCCTTCTCGGCCAGCATGGGGACGAGCGCGTCGATGCGGGCAAGCTCCGAGGCGCTGTCGGCGGCGTAGAAAAGGAGGTCGAGGTTGGCGAGTTCGGTGACCGGCTGGGCGCACTCTTGCGCAAGCTCGCCGCTCAGGGTCGGGTCCTTGACTCCCATGACGGCCACACGCATGCCGCCCTTCACGCCGATCTTGTCCATTCGGCTCTTGGTGCTGGCGACGGCCATTCAGATCTCCGCTCAACCCCGCAAGCCATATGGCCTTGCGGGACGAGCGGTGGCCTATAGCACTAAGCGGCCTGTCCCAGGCTGAGGAACTCATAGCGGGCCAGATGGTGGTCCGTGGAGCCGAACGCGCTCTCGATCATGGTGGCGCGCTTGAAGTAGTGGCCGATGGCCATTTCGTCAGTCATGCCCATGCCGCCGTGCAGCTGGATGGCGTTCTGGCCGACGAACCGGCAGGCCTTGCCGATCTGCACCTTGGCGGCCGCGGCCGACTTGGTCCGCTCCTTGTCGTCGCCGAGCTTGATGGTCGCCATGTAGGTCATGGAGACCGCCTGCTCGACCTGGATGAACATGTCGACCATGCGGTGCTGCAGCACCTGGAAGGCCGAGATCGGCTGGCCGAATTGCTTGCGCTGGCGGGTGTATTCCAGGGTGCCTTCGTGCAGTTTCTGGAGCACCCCGCAGGCCTCGGCGCAAGTGGCGGCGAGCGCCTCATCCACGACCTTTTCCACCAGCGGCAGGCCGTGGCCCTCGGGGCCGACCAGGGCCTCGGCGCCCACTTTGACGTTCTCGAAGGTGATCTCCGAGGCGCGGAAGCCGTCGACCGTCGGATAGTCGCGCCGGGTGACGCCCGGGGCGGACGTCTCGACGATGAAGACGCTGACGCCTTGCGCATCGCGCTGGCCGCCGCCGGTGCGCGCCGTGACGATCAGGTGGGTGGCGTAGGGGCCGCCGATCACCACCGCCTTGTGGCCGTTGAGCACCCAGCCGGCGCCGTCCCTGGCCGCCGTGGTCTTCAGGTCGGCCAGGTTGTAGCGGCCCTGCGGCTCGGCGTAGGCGAATGCGAAGATCGCCTCGCCGGCGATGATCTGGGCGATCAGCGCCTCGGCGCCCGCATGGCCCGAGTGCTTCAGGAAGCCGCCGCCGATCACCACCGTGCCCAGGTAGGGCTCGACGACCAGCGCCTTGCCCATCTCCTGCATGACGATCATGTTCTCGACCGGCCCGCCGCCCAGGCCGCCGAGCGCCTCCGAGAACGGCGCCCCCAATATGCCCAGCTCCTCGGCGAAGGCCTTCCAGATCGCCGGGCTCCAGCCGGGCTCCTGGCCCAGGATCGCGCGCCTCTGCTCGAACGAATAGTGGTCCGCCAGGTAGCTGGCGACCGTGTCGCGCAGCATCGACTGTTCTTCGGTGAAGCTGAAATCCATCGGTCGGTTAGGTCCGTGTGAGCGTTGGCGGGATAGCGGGAGGGGAGTCCTCCTTCGGAGCTGAACTCAGAGCCCCAGCACCATCTTGGCGATGATGTTGCGCTGGATCTCGTTGGAGCCGCCGTAGATCGAGGTCTTGCGGCCGTTGAACATCTCGCCCGCCAGGCCCGCGGCGTAGTCCGGGCCGATCTGGGCGTTGTGGCCGAGGTCGCGCAGGAACGGGGCGCCATAGTGGCCGACCGCTTCCAGGGCGAGTTCCTGCAGCCGCTGCTGAATCTCGGTGCCCTTGATCTTGAGGATCGAGCTTTCCGGCCCGGGGCCCTTGCCGCTGGATTCGCCGGCCAGCGTTCGAAGCTCGGTGAACTCCAACGCCGTCAGGTCGATCTCCAGCTCGGCGACCTTGCGGCGGAAGAAGGCGTCCGACAGCAGGCTCCCGCCGGCGTCGGACCGCTCGGTCGTGGCGATCTCGCGCAGCTTTTCGAGGTTGCGCTTGGAGCGTGCGACGCCCGCGATCCCCGAGCGCTCATGGGCCAGCAGCGCCTTGGCGCAGGTCCAGCCCTGGTTCTCGTGGAAGATACGGTTCTCGACGGGGACCTTCACATTATCCAGGAAGACGTCGTTGACCTCGTGGCCACCCTCCAGCGTGACGATCGGACGGACGCTGATGCCCGGGCTCTTCATGTCGATCAGCAGGAAGGAGATGCCGGCCTGCGGCTTGGCGTCGGGGTCGGTGCGGACCAGGAAAAAGCCCCAGTCGGCGAACTGGCCCAGCGTCGTCCACGTCTTCTGGCCGTTGACGATGTAGTACTCCTTGCCGTCGTCGGCGGTGATCTTCTCGGCCTTGGTCTTGAGGCTTGCCAGGTCGGAGCCCGCGCCCGGCTCGGAGTAGCCCTGGCACCACCAGACCTCGCCGTTGTAGATGCCGGGCAGGAAGCGCTTCTTCTGCTCCTCGGCGCCAAAGGTGTAGATGACTGGGGCCAGCATCGAGACGCCGAACGGCAGCGGCGGCAGGGTCTCGGCGGCGGCGGATTCCTCGGACCAGATGTACTTCTGAGTGGGCGTCCAGTCGGTTCCCCCGAACTCCTTCGGCCACGACGGCGCCACCCAGCCCTTCCTGGCCAGCACCTTGTGCCAGGCGAGGTAGAGGTCCCGGGTGAGCGGCTGGCCGCTATTCTGGGCGGCGCGCAGGTCGGCCGGGTAGTTGTCCTTGATGAACGCCCGGACTTCCTGGCGGAAGGCGTTCTCTTCGGGTGAGAAGTCGAGGTTCATGGCCGTCTCCCTGGGACGCCTACTTTACGGCGTATCCGCCCGGCCCCGACCATAAGCTGGAAGGGGCGCTTAAGGGAAGATGACGTTAACGTAAGCGGAAGCTATTGCTCAAGGGCGGCAATCATCCTTTCCACGCCTGCCCCGGCTCTGGATGACAAGATCACAGCGCAGTCATCGCGTTCACCCTCAAATTTCGGGTCGTCGAGCTTTCCGGCGGCGATATTCCGCTGAGACGCCAGAACCTGAGCAACCTCCGAGGGTCGGGGGTGCTCACCAAGAAGTCTGATCTGAAGGAGCAGGCCAAAGGCGAACACCGCCGTCTGGGCGTCCTGCGAGCTGGGATTCCGCTCGGCCTCCGCCGCGGCGTACCCGTAGCAACTCAGGACGACTTCGGCAGACTGCGGCGCCTCTTGCTTCGGCAGCATGAAGCGGATCGGGATGTTGATCTGGCCGCCGGCAACCGGGACGCCGTCCTTGGTCTGCGGCCGCATCTTGAAGAAGGGAGCAAGGCTCAGCGCAGCCGCGCCGAAACCCTGGCCCAGCGGGTCTTCATTCGACGTGGCGCAATCGGTGAGGTCTCCCGTCACCGCCACTTTGCAGTGGATCGTGGCGCGGCCCTCGACCCGCGCCGCCGCGGCTGCCTTGGGATAGAAATTGGCCATGTCCGCGCCGGTCGGCTTGCGGAGCCAGTCGGGCATCGTGATCACACTCGGCCGCAGCGGCGCAGGCGCAACAGCAGCAGGCGGCTCGGCATAGGCAAGGACGATCGGCATTTGACGCTCTCCAGAATCCCCACGGCAACCTAGCCGCGAACCTCACCGCCGTCCCGGCCGTTCCCTCGCCGCGGAAACTCAGTGCGGGAGAAGAAACCGCACCGGGATATTGATCAGCTTGCCAGGCGCCTTCAGCCCCGGACCGCGCGTGACATCGATCTGGAGTTTGGTCACGAGCTTCAGCGCGGCACCCCCGAAGTCGTATTTCTCGGGGTCTTCTTTGGCGACCGAACAGGGCGTCAGGTTGCCATCCGGCTGAACCTGGCATTCCAGGATCACAAGGCCTTGGATGCCCGTGCGAGAGGCCTCTTGCGGATAGAAACGCGCCAAGTCGTCGCCCGACGGCCGCTTCGACCACTTCGGCGAGACCAGGATGTCGAAGCTGGGCCGCGGATTAATGGGCTCGAACATGGCCCAGGCGAAGTTGAATTCGATGGGCATGCGCACGACCCGCCCGACCGCCGAGGCGCCTGACCGTGTTGTCGTCTTCATCCTGAACCGGGCGGCGAGCTTCACGGCGGCATCGCCGAATTGCATGCCTTCCGGCGACTCCCGCAACGCCTTGCAGGCCTCGAGCGCGCCTTTGCGCGAGACCGTGCATTCTATCACCGCCACCCCGCTTGCCGCCTCGGCCAAAGCTCCGGGCGGGTAGTACTTTTCCATCTCGCCGGGATAGGCCCTGACGTTCTCCCATTGCGGATCGGTGATCGGGCCCATGGGCGCGGCGGCCGGCGCAACGGCGGCAGGCGGCTCGGCATAGGCAAGGACGATCGGCATTTGGCGCTCCGCAGAATCCCCGCGACAACCTAGCCGCGAACCTTCGCGCCGTCCCGGTGTTCCCACGGCCTTGCTCCCGCCGCGGAAGCCGTGCACGCCTGCCGCCGATGCCAAGGATCGTCACCTACAACGTGCACCGCTGCGTCGGGAACGACCGGCGGCTGGACGTGGGGCGGATCGTCGAGGTGCTGGCGGGGCTGAAGCCGGACATCGTGGCGCTGCAGGAACTGGACGTCGGACGCCGGCGCACGAACCACGTCGACCAGGCCCACGAGATCGGCCGCCGCCTCGACATGGCCTGCCACTTCCACGCCGCGCTGAAGGTCGAGGAGGAGCTCTACGGCGACGCGATCATGACGACCTACCCCGAGCGGCTGGTGAAGGTGGGTACCCTCCCCGGCCATCCGGGCTTCCGGGCGCTCGAGCCGCGCGGCGCCCTGTGGGTCGAGGTCGAGGTCGAGGGCGTGCCCGTGCATATCATCAACACCCATCTTGGGCTGGTGCCCAAGGAGCAGCAGACCCAGGCGAACCATCTGGCCGGGCCCGACTGGCTCGGCCATCCGCACTGCCGGGGGCCCAGGATCCTGCTGGGCGACTTCAACGCGACCGCGACCTCCGTGGTCTACCGGACCTTCCTGAAGAGCCTGTCGCCGGCCCGGGCGCTCGCCAGGGTCCAGACGCCCACGGCCACCTTCCCCTCGCCCCTTCCGGTGCTGCGCATCGACCACCTGTTCGTCAGCCCGGAGATCCGGGTCACCGACGTCTTCGCCCCCTTCGCGCCGCTCACCCGCGTGGCCTCGGACCACCTGCCGCTGGTGATGGATTTCGAGGTGGTGGGCTAGCCAAAACCCGCTCATCCCGGCGAAGGCCGGGACCCAGATGGGATGGCTGGAATGCGGGTTCGAAGGGCTCAGCGGAAGACCAGCCCGCATCGGCGCTTGACGATCTGGGTCCCGGCCTTCGCCGGGATGAGCGGAACTAGGGTTTCGCGGGATCCGCTTCGGGCCCCTCCAGAACCTGCATCCTGCGGACGGCCTCGTAGAGCCGCTCGCGGCGGCGGCCGGGGTTCCAGGAGTCCCGGGGGTCCTGCGGATCGCCCAGATGGTACTTCGCCACGAACTCCCCGAAGGCGGTGACCTTGGGCGGCTCGATGGGCTGCAGGCGGCCGTCGCGGTTCAGCGCCTCGATGGCGCCGACCAGGCCGCCGTGGTCGGCGCGGGCCTTGGCGACCGCGTCGCCGGTATGGCCGAGGAAGTGCCCCACCAGCCGGTCGCGGAAGGCCGCGATGGCGCGGCGCGTGTCTTCATCCTCGCCCTCCACCGCCAGCTCGCACTCGGTGTCGAAGCCGAAGGAGCGGTTGTTGAGGTTGGCCGAGCCCACCCGCACGAGCCGGTCGTCGAAGATGCTGGTCTTGGAGTGGACGATGATCGTGTCCCCGCCCGAGGTCGCCGGCCAGAAGGCGCGGAAGCGCCCGAAGATGTCGGCCGAACGCAGCCGCCAGATCATCGCGCCGCGCGCCCGATCCATGGTCAGGTGGTCGAACCAGCTGGGCGCATGGCCGGTGGAGATCAGCACCACCTGCGGCCCGTCGGGCTCCGCCAGCCGCGCGGCGAGCGCCTCGGTGATCAGGGGAGAGGTGAAGTACTGGTTCTCCAGGTAGATCGTGTCCCGGGCCTGGGCGATCGAGGCCAGGGTGAGCCGGCGGATCTCATCGACTTCCGGCTGGCGTTTCCAGACGGGCACGGTGCGCGCGACGCCCACCTCGACGCCGGTCATGGCCGGCGGGACATGCTCGGGCCAGGGGTCGCCGCCGGCGTCTTCGGGGGGCTGGAGGGTCTCGCCCGTGGCCTTCGTCCAGCGTTCGCGGGCGAGGTCGGCCAGTGCCTTGGCCGCCGGCCCGTCCACCAGCATCACCACCTCGTGACGTGGGGCATGGCACTCCTGGTCCGGCATGATCCGGCGCAGGTCGTCGTCCTGGTGCCCGGCGGTGTCCCAGCGGTCGACGCCGATGTCGCCGCCGCCGCAGAAGGCCACGCGGTCGTCGATCACCAGCACCTTCTGGTGGTGGCAGGCGCCGAACGGCACCTGGTCGTCGAGCCGGAACTTCACCGGCGTGTTCCGGAACCACGTCCGCGCCTTGTGCGGGAAGAACTCCTGCTGGGCGGCGATGGGGAAGGCCGATCGCCAGATCAAGAGACGGATGTCGAGCTCGGGCTTGGCGCAGGCCAGCTCCACCAGGATGCGGCCCACCTCGTCCGGGTCGTCGGGGCCGTCGTAGCCGTCCGGGAACAGCCGCGTGCGCGGATCGAACCCCCAGCCGAGCAGAAGCACCGAGCGGCGGGCCTTCTGCAGGGCGTCGAAGACCGCGGCGAAATAGGCCTCGGTGTCGACGAGGAAGGCCGCCCGGTCCGCCCGCGCCGTGCGCCAGCAGGTGTCTCCGGGCTTCAGAACAGAGCTCACGATAGTCAGCGCCCTTCCCTGGCCTGCGACGCCCGATCCACGAAAGGCGCGCGGCTAAGGTTGGGTTCCCGCCGCGCCAATCGCAAGGCGGCAAGTGGGCCACAAGAAGAAGCGCGCCATCTGGGGAACAGCGCGCTGGCAGAAAATCAGCCGAGTTGGGGCAATTGCCCTGGTGTGGCGATTCCGAAATTCGCCTGAGCCTGGGGATGGACCGAGCGAATTTCGGAATCTCCAGCCACACCAGCAAGTCCCTGTTTTCTAGTGTGCTTCTTGGACTTGAAGTTCGCTCCGCGCTTGATCCAGGACTAAGCGAACTTCAAGTCCAGCACACTAGTGCGAGGATGAGGCGTTCTTGCCGGCCGAGACGCTGGCCTGGGCGCCGCCGAGATAGGCCGTGCAGGACCCGTTCAGTTCGGCGCTGAGCCGGTCGCGGGAGTCGGTGTGGCTGGCCTCTTTCTTCCCACGATTGAGCTCTTCCTGGCCCCTGGAATAGATGGCTTCGACCCGGCTGCGGCCCTCGGTCTTGATCAGGGCGTCGAGGCCCGCGACGTCGCCGGAGCCCAGGCCCTCGGCGAGACCCCGGCAGCGGTTGGCCTTCAGATAGTCCAGGTCGGTGAGATGGTCAGAGGCTGCGGCGGCGCCGGCGACGGCCAGGCCGATGACGGCGAGAAGGACGGCGGTGGTCTTCATGTCTATTTCTCCCTCAAAACAGTCCCCGAGTTGAAATTGACGCCAGAATCGAAATGACTCAAATGAATTAGAAGCAATGAACAGTATTTAATGTTACGTCTGCTGATACGTTACTTTACTCTCGCGTATGACTGCAAATTACTTGTCCGCCAGCTGCGCGGACTGGCATGAAGGGCCATGGCCATGCCGACCCCTGTGCTGGACGCCGCCGGCGTCAACGCGCTCCTGCGCAAGGCCTTTCCGGACGCCGCGCCGGTCGGCTTCCCGACCGTGACCGAGGTCTCGCCCGGCCGGGTGAAGGTGGTCGCGGCCTACCGCGAAGGATTGCTCAGGCCCGGCGGGGTGATCTCGGGACCTGTGCTGATGTCGCTGGCGGACACGGCGGCCTACGCCCTTGTCCTGGCGCACATCGGCGACCAGTTGATGGCGGTGACGTCTTCGCTGCACATGAACTTCCTGCGCGGCGCCCGGCCCGGCGACCTCCATGCGGAGGCGCAGATGCTGCGGCTCGGCCGACGCAACGCCGTCTGCGACGTGCGCCTGTGGACCGAGGGGCCCGAGCGGCTGGCGGCGCAGGCCGTCGTCACCTACGCTATCCCGCAATGAGCGAAGAAACCGGCACTCCCCCTGATGGCCCACCCCGCCCGATCGCCACGCCCTGCATCAAGGTCTGCGTCGTCGATGGAGAGAGCGGGTTGTGCCTTGGCTGCTACCGCCAGCTCTCCGAAGTGGCCGGCTGGCAACGTCTGACCGACGAGGACCGCGCGCGGATCATGACCGAGCTCCCAGCCCGCCGCAGCCGGATCCGTCCGGAAAAACTCGCCATGTTTGGTTAAGCTAGTGTGCTGGATTTGAAGCTCGCCCCATCCGGGATCAAGCGCTGAGCGAACTTCAAATCCAAAGAAGCACACTAGAAACATAGACTTGCTAGTGTCCTCGTCGATTCCGAAGTTCGTCCGGCGCCCGCCGCGAGCGTTTGCGAACTTCGGAATCGGGACACTAGCCTGTTCACCGCTTCTAAAACCCCAGCTCTTAACCTTGCCGGCGAGTGACAGGCCCCAACGGGCCGCCGCGGCCGAGATCTCCGTGACGAGTTTCTGGAAGTTCCTGTTCGTCGTGTTCGTGACCGGCATGTCAGGCCTGACCTGCGCCGAGGCCGTCGTGACGCTTGCCGATCGGACCCCGGTCTACCGCGCCGCCAGCGCCCAGGCGGAGATCTCCGCGGCGAACGCCGAGGCCGCCCGGGGCGGCGTCCGCGCCAGCATCCCGAAGTCCAGCGACGGCCACTACTGGGCCAATGGCCGGGCGAACGGCGCCAGCGTCCGATTCCTGGTCGACACCGGCGCGAGCGCGGTGTCGCTCACCCCCGACGACGCGCGCAGGCTGGGCTTCGACACCGCCGCGCTCAGCTATTCCAACCGGGTGACGACCGCCGCCGGCCAGGCGCGCGCAGCGTCCGTGAGGCTCGCCAGCCTGACCGTGTCCGGAGCCCGACTCGAGAACGTCGACGCCCTGGTGATCGAAAAGGGCCTCGACACCTCGCTGCTCGGCATGACCTACCTAGGCCGCCTCGCCAGCTTCCAGGCGACGCGCCAGGCGCTGATCCTGCAGCCCTAGAGCCCTCTCCTCTGAAGGCTCGCCGCTTAACCGGGATGTGACGGCGGCCAGGGCGGCGTCCACGACCTCGAGACCCGCGCCGGCCTTCACACTCTCCACCGTCAGGAGCCGCCGCCAGGTCCTGGCGCCGGGGCTCCCATGGAAGAGGCCCAGCATGTGCCGAGTCATGGCCGCCAGATGGGTCCCCGCCGCCAGTTCGCGGGCGACATAGGGCCGATAGCGCGCCACCGCCTCGCCCGGGGTGACGGTCTCGCCCGACCCGAAGATCCGCGCGTCCACTTCGCCCAGGAGGCCCGGCGTATGGTAGGCCGCGCGGCCCAGCATCACCCCGTCCACATGGGCGAGGTGCTTCTCAGCCTCGTCCAGCGAGCCGATGCCGCCGTTGATGACGATGGTCAGATCCGGCCGCTCGGCCTTCAGGCGCCAGACCAGCGGATAGTCGAGTGGCGGGACGTCGCGGTTTTCCTTGGGCGACAGGCCCTTCAGCAGCGCCTTGCGGGCATGGACCACGAAGTGGCGGACGCCGGCGGCCGCGCAAAGGTCGACGAGCCGGAACAGGCTTTCCTCCGGCGTCTGGTCGTCCACGCCGATGCGGCACTTGACGGTCACCGGGATCGTCACCGCCGCGCCCATGCCCGCCATGCACTGCGCCACCAGTTCCGGCTCGCGCATCAGGCAGGCGCCGAAGCGTCCCGACTGCACCCGGTCCGACGGACAGCCGACGTTGAGATTGATCTCGTCATAGCCCTCCGCCTCGCCGATCCGCGCGGCCTCGGCCAGGTCCGCGGGCTCCGACCCGCCAAGCTGCAGCGCCACCGGATGCTCTGCCGGATCGAAGCCCAGCAGGCGCCGGCGGTCCCCGTGCAGGATCGCCCCCGTCGTCAGCATCTCGGTATAGAGCATGGCGCGGGCCGTCAGGGTCCGGTGCAGGACCCGACAATGCCGGTCCGTCCAGTCCATCAGAGGGGCCACGGAAAATATGGTCATAACTAATTGATTTTGTTGATCTAATTTCTTAGGAATCCGTCCAATGTCGGACTGGACGGACTCAATAGCATTTTCAAAGACTTACGCGAAGTCGCGTGCAAATGTAGACTTGTGGGGATGTCCACACGTGGACGGGTGGGTACATAGCAGGCGCCACCGAATAGCATTTTGAGGCCAGGTTTCATGGCGAAGTCGGCGCGAAAATATGAGAGCAGCATTCTTCGCTCGGTCCATCTCACCGTGGCTGGACTGCACCGGATAGGGCTTGTCGACGAGGCCACGATGCGCCAGTTCGATGCGCAGTGTCTGACCGCCGCCTCGCTGGCGACGCCTAAGAAAACCGGCGTGCTGCCCGAGCATGAGTAGGAACGGGTCCGCTTCCACTCGTGGGCACGGCAGGACTCGAACGGACGAGGGAATTTCGCCTCGAGTTGGACTAAGTACCAACAAATGTACCAACACGGTCCGGCCCGCTGATCCTTTTGCAGCTGCGCTGGCCCCTTCCCTGCCGACAGGCGCTGGCGAAGACGGTGCATTGTCCCCAAAAACGCCCGATAGCCGAGCGCTGACAGCAGCTCCTTCCAGTCACTCCGGAGGGATTGCAAGAGTCCGCTGTTGGGCCTGGAGCCAATGTCCGCTTTCGACCCATAGCGGACCTCGGCGGGGGCGACTACAGCGCAAACCTATCGTCAGCCCAAAGCGAGGAGTTGATATTGCGCGAGCTGCCTCTAGCCTGGGCAAAGGAGACCCTTTTTCCGAGGGCCTCGGGGCGTCTGAGGTTCCTCGTGAAATATTGGCGCACGCGGAGTGGCCAAGCCGAGTACTGGCTGTGGGTCGCCTTCACCCTGGTCGCTATCTATGGCTCCCCCTATGTCCTTCATACGGACACCCTGGGAGATGTGAGCCTGATCTTGTGGCTGATGGCGTATTGGCGGCGCCTTCACGACACCGGCAGAAGCGGGTGGCTAGCAGTCACAGTGCTTGTTCTAAGCAGCCTACCGCTAGTGTTGGGCTTCATACTCGGCGGCGACGGATATTCCGCCGAACTGCTCAACAAGGACGCTGGCCACACTGCCTCAGGGACAATTTGGTACATGGCGGCGGTGTTGGCTAGCCTCCTCATTCAGCACAGTTTTACGCTTTGGCTTGGGTTGCAAAAGGGGCAGGACGGCGAAAATCGCTTTGGGCCTCAGCCGCCAAGTCTGAAGCTTGCTGGACTTATCCCCACCTCGCCAGATCGATCAGTGCGACCACATCAAGACTAGGTCCGCTTTGCCCCGATCCTGCCTTTCGCGGGGTCTGCTTTCGGGAAAGGAGCCTATGTCCGCTTTCGACCCAAAGCGGACCTTCGGTGAGTCCGCTTCGGGATGACGCCAGATGTCCGCCTAGGACCCATTGCGGACATTGAAGAGATCGAATTTCCAGTTCAGCATCGGGCAAAGAGAGGAAGTTGGCGGAGCATGCTTGAGTGGGATCTGATGCAGGGTCTAGCTCAAGCGTCGCTCGCCGCGCCTTCAGTCAGCAGGCCGTTCGAGGCCGCCGCGCCGCAACTGGGGCACTGGGGCCGGGGCATGATGGTCACCCTTCGCCACCGCCGCAACACCAGCATCCCCGAGGCCATTCAACGTCTCCCTCTCGCGACCGAGCATCTGCTCTAAAAGCTGCCGCTTCGCTTCATCGGGCTCGCCAGCGATGAGGGCTTCAAAACGCGCGACGTTCGCCCGTGCTATGAATTTCTGCATCTGCCAAGGCCTCCCTCGTCCGACGCGATCACCGCCTTCTCGGCCGCACATCCTTCGCCGACTGTTTCACAATGACGCTCTGTCGCCGGGCCCGACAGCCTCGGAATCTACGTGTTTCGCGGCGCAACGACGCCTTACCCCCGTATCCCGGTCGTTCCACGGGCCTGCGAGCAAAGGCATCCCGAGCCGGCGAATTCGGTGGCGTCGCTTGATATGGATCATTCAGACGGCCTTGACGGATCGGATAGGCTGACCGCGACCGGAGGGGGCCCGGATTGGGTCGCCGGTTCCTCCCGCGACCGGGAGGTCTGCTGATTTCTCTCCAGGGGCCCATGAACGTCACCGACACCCTTCAAGGCCTGCGGGTCCTCATCGCCGAGGACAACTGGATCATCGGCGAGTCGCTGCGCGAGATCCTGGTGGGTCTAGGGTGCGTTGCCATGGGTCCGGTCGCCGAGCTCGACGAGGTGATGAGTGCGATTGAGGCTGGCGGCTTCGACGCCGCGCTGCTCGACATTCATCTCGGTGATGCGAACATTCTTCCGGCGGCGGCCGAACTGGCGTCGCGCGAAATCCCCTTCATCCTGACGACCGGCGGTAGAAGCCCGGGCTGTCTTCCCGCCCTGCTGGCGCGGGCGCCCTGCCTGAGCAAACCCTTCGACGCGCAGCGGCTGGAAAAGGCGATGGCCGCCGCATTCCTGCCTCGTGCGGGACCCGCCCCCACAGGCCGATGAAGCCCTACCCTATTGAATAGCCCGCGCCGACATATACTACTTGGCGGTGTGGACCTTGGCCGAGAGGCGGAGGCGTTCTGCGGGTTTTCTCGGGGGCCGCACCATGGTGAAGCGTATTTCGCCAACGGGTAACGCTGGTCATCGGGACGGGTCCAAGCGCGCGCGTCGCGCAACGCGGACCACCAAGCCCCAGGTCAACTTTCCCGTGGTTGGCGTCGGCGCCTCGGCCGGTGGCCTGGAAGCTATCCGCACGCTCTTCGGCGCGTTGCCCGCCAGGAGCGGCATGGGCTTTCTGATCGTGCAACATCTCGACCCAACGCATGTCAGCATGATGGTCGAACTGCTGTCACCGCATCTCGCCATGCCGATCGTCGAGGCGACGGACGCCGCCCGGCTCGAACCGGACCATGTCTACGTCATCCCGCCAGGCAAGTTTTTGGCGATCCGTGATGGCGCAATCCGGCTCTCCAGCCCGCCCCGCAGACCGGCCCTGCGAATGCCATTCGATTTCCTGCTGCAATCCCTGGCCGATGAATTCGGTGAGCGCGCTGTCGGCGTCATCCTGTCGGGAACCGCGAACGACGGCACGCTCGGCGCCGCCGCGGTCAAGGCGGCGGGGGGCTTGGTCGTCGCCCAGGATCCGGAGGAGGCCGAGTATGACGGGATGCCGCGAAGCGCCATCGCCGCTGGCGCCGTGGACCTGGTGCTTCCGCTGGCGGAAATCCCCAAGGCCCTGGCCCGATACGGCGGTCATCGATACCTGCAGTCTCCGCAGGGCGCCGCCTCTCCGGCGGAAGACACCTTCGCGCAGATCATCGATCTGCTGCGCAAGAAGACGCCCCACGACTTCGCCCTCTACAAGGAAGGCACCCAGAAGCGCCGGATCGAGCGGCGGATGGCCCTGCACGGCATCGAAGACGGTCACCGGTATCTGGAAAAGCTGACCCAGGACGCGACGGAACTCCAGCGCCTTGCCGACGACCTGCTGATCAACGTCACGCGGTTCTTCCGTGACGCCAAGGCCTTCGAACTGCTCGAGGAAAAGGTCATTCCGGAGATGGTGCGCACCCAACCTCCGAACCAGCCCATCCGGGTTTGGGTGGCTGGCTGCAGTTCTGGGGAAGAAGCCTATTCGATCGCCATGCTCCTCCTCGACGAGATCGCGAAAACCCGCCGGAGCATCAGGCTGCAGATCTTCGCAACCGACGTCGATGCCGAGGCGGTCGCCTTTGCGCGCGAAGGGCTCTATGCGCAGGCGATCGAGGCAGATGTGCCCGCCGAGCGCCTCAGCCGCTTCTTCGTGCGCGAAGACCGTGGCTTTCGGGTCTCGCGAGAGCTGCGCGACTCGATTGTCTTCTCGGTGCACGACGTCGTGGCCGACGCGCCATTCTCGCGGCTGGACCTCGTAAGTTGCCGCAATCTCTTGATCTATCTGCGGCCAGAGGTTCAGCAGAAGGTCATTTCGCTGTTCCATTTCGCGCTCGGCGAGGGCGGTGTTCTGTTCCTTGGCGGATCTGAAACGGTTGGCGCGGCCGGCGACCGTTTCGATCCGATTTCCAAGGCGCACCGCGTCTTTCGCCATATTGGCCGAAGCCGGCCTGGCGATATCGACTTACCTCTTGGACGTGGCGAGGCGGCGCGGACCCTATGGTCGCGACCTCCGCGTCCGACAACTGAATCGCACGGGAGCCTCGGGGACTTCGCACAGCGGCTATTGCTCAAGAGTTTTGCGCCGGCGTCGGTCCTGGTCAATCGAAGGCGCCAGGGGCTCTACTACTTTGGCCCGACCGACCTCTATCTGAAGATGCCCACCGGAGAACCCAATCTCGATGTGCTCGCCGCGGCGCGGGAGGGATTGCGCCCGACGATCCGGACCTTGCTCGAAACCGCGACCGGAGATGAGGACCGGACCGTCCTCGCAAGACGGGTAAGGCGTAACGGCGGCTTTGTCGCCGTGAACGTCTCCGCGCGAGCGGTGACCAATGCCGGCCAGGAGATGGTTCTCCTCAGTTTCGTGGATCAGCCGCAGGCGAAGGTCGAAGCCGAAACGCCGCCCGAGGCGCCCGCCGAGACGTCACATTCCGCCCGCGTTGAGGAAGAACTGGAAGCGACCCGCAAGGAGCTCGAGGACGCTATCCGGGATCGCGAAATCGCCGAGGAAGAAATTCGCGCGATCAACGAAGAAGCGATGTCGGTCAACGAGGAGTTCCAGACCACCAACGAGGAACTTGAGACGTCACATGCGGAGCTCCAGTCGCTGAACGAGGAGCTCACCGCGCTCAACGGACAGCTCCAGGAGACCCTGACCCAGCAACGGGCCACCGCGGACGACCTGCAGAACATCCTCATCAGCTCCGACCTGGCGACGATCTTCCTCGATGCGGATCTCAACATCCGCTTCTTCACGCCGGCGGCCAAGGCGCTGTTCAGCGTGATCGCTTCGGACGTCGGCCGCCCGCTCACCGATCTCGTGCACCACTTCGCCAACCCGACCCTGTTGCGCGACGCACGCGCCGTACTCTCGACCCTGGCGCCGGTCACCCGCGAGATTCAAGCCGAGAGCGGAGCCTGGTTCAACTGCAGGACCCTGCCTTATCGGACCAAGGACAACCGCATCGAAGGGGTGGTGATCACCTTCGCCGACATCAGCGCGCGAAAGCGCGCCGAAGACTTGGCGAACGCGGCCAAGGCCCACGCCCAGAGCGCGAACCTGGGCAAGTCACGGTTCCTCGCCGCCGCCAGCCACGATCTGCGCCAGCCGTTGCAGACGCTTAGCCTGCTGCAGGGCGTGCTGGCGAAGAAGATCAAGGACAGCGAGGCGCTGCAACTGATCGCCCGCTGTGATGAGGCGCTGATGGCGATGTCAGGCATGCTCAACACGCTGCTCGACATCAATCAGCTGGAAGCCGGCGTGATCCGCCCGGAAATCACCGATTTCCCGGTCAACGACCTGCTCGAAAGCCTGAAGACGGAGTTCGGCTACCACACCAAGGCCAAGGGGCTCGATTGGCGGGTGAGTCCGTGCTCGCACGTGATCCGCACAGATCCTCGCCTCTTAGACCAGATGGTGCGGAATCTGCTCTCCAATGCGGTGAAGTACACGCACAAAGGCAAGATCCTGCTCGGCTGCCGCCGCCGCGGTGGAATGCTGCGGATCGAGGTTCACGACACCGGCCTCGGCATTCCAGCCGGCCAGCTGCGCGCGATATTCGAAGAGTTCCACCAGGTCGATAATCCGGCGCGCGAGCTGAGCCGCGGCCTGGGTCTTGGACTGGCCATAGTCCAACGGCTGGCCGATCTGCTGGGGCTTGAGGTCGATGCCCGCTCACGAGAGGGCCGCGGGTCGACGTTCTCCATAGATGTCCCGCTGACACCGGCCGGGGCGCGCCTGGCGCCCAAGGGCGCGGCCGTGGAGCTGACCGAAATTGCCCAACAGGATGGCTCGATCCTTATCGTGGAGGACGATCCAAGCCTGCGGGAGTCGCTCGAACTTTTCCTGAAGGCTGAAGGCTATCGGATCAATTCCGCCATCGACGGCGAAGATGCGATCCGGCTCGTGGAGCGAGAGGGTCTTCGTCCGGACCTGCTAATTGTCGACTACAACCTGCCGAGGGACTTGACCGGCCTGCAGGTTCTGGCGCGCCTTCGCCCGACGCTCGGACGCGCCGTGCCGGCGCTGATCCTGACCGGGGACATATCGACGGGCACCCTGCGCGAAATCGCAGCCCAAGGGTACGACCATCGCACCAAGCCCGTGGCCACCGACGATTTGAGCCATCTCGTGCGACGCCTGCTGGCGACCAGCCTGTCGACGGCGCCGGATCACGCCTCGCCGCCGTCCCCGGTCGCCGTCGCTGCGCATGACGAGGTCATCTTCCTGGTCGACGACGACAACGCCTTGCGCGAAACGCTGCGCGACCTCCTGAGAGCCGGGGGCCGAGCGGTCGAGGACTTCGCCAGCGCCGAAGCGTTCCTTGCCGCCCACCGCGCCGACGCCAGGGGCGTCTTGCTGGTCGACGCCATGATGCCCGGCATGGGCGGCGTCGCGCTACTGGAACGCCTCCAGGCCGCCGGCTACCAGCTGCCGGCCATCGTGATCACGGGCAACGGCGATGTCAGCATGGCGGTCGACGCTCTGCGCGCAGGCGCCCTCGACTTCATCGAGAAGCCGGTCGGGGAGAAGGAACTGCTTGCCAGCATCGAGCGCACACTGGCGCGGTCCCGCCAGGTCGCCCCCTCGCGTGCGCAAAGCGCGGAAAGCGCGGCGCGGCTGGCCGGCCTCACCGTGCGCCAGCGCCGAATCCTCGACATGGTCCTCGCGGGCCAACCGAGCAAGATCATCGCCAGCGACCTCGGGATCAGCCAGCGCACCGTCGAGGGCCACCGCGCGGCGATCATGACGAAGACTGGCGCGAAGTCGCTGTCCGAACTGATCCGCCTGGCCGTCGCGGCGAGTTGGGAAAGTCCCGGCGACGCCTGATCCGCATCAATGCGCCGCATGCCCCCGATGGGGATGCTCCCCGGCGTCGCGTTCCGCCACAGGAGGAGATGGACATCCTGCGCGACCCAACTCTCTACCGGCTTCTTAAGCGGGGATTGTAACCTCGCAACGCAAAGAGGGTCGGGGCGCCAACGTCCGCTTTCCCCCCGGAGCTGACATTCAGCGGGTCCGCTTTCGGGCAAGAAGCCTAAGACCGCTTTCGACCCAAAGCGGACCTTCGGAGAGTCCGTTTCGGGGAAACCATCCGCGGTTGGAAGACCGCGTTTTGGTCGAAAAGTGGCAAGAATTGTTGGATTCGTTCCAGAGGCCGACACCAGGAATGGGCAAGATCGCGCGATCTTGCGACCCGGTGCGCCGACTGCCAGTGAGCAGAGGCTGAGAGTGGCCCACGGGGAGGGCCATAGAGTCCGACGCGGACTATCTCCCAGCGACGCCTTAGTCCCAGAGCAGCACCGACGGTAGGATCTCGGGCGCGGTGAGCCGCAGCAGTTCATAGCCGATGCCGGAGACGCCCTGGAAGAAGCCGGGATTCATCCGGTCGTCGCCGCTGCCCCAGAAGAACTCTCCGCGCGCCGTGGCCTGCGCGACGCGAGCGCTCGCGCCGTCCCGCGCGGAGGCCACCAGATCGGGCCGATCGAGCCGCAGCCCGGCCGTGAACAAAAAGTCGAACCGGCCGAAATTGCCGCAGCACATGTGGTCGAGGTTATTGGTCGCCGTCGCCAGAGTGCACGACAGCGCGGCCTCGATCTCCTCGCAAATATGGCTGTCGTCGATCAGGTCCAGGCAACCGACCCGCGCCAGGCCTATGCCGGTGGCGCCGTGGCACCACTGGCACGCCCTTTGGGCGCCGTCGGGCGGAGGGCGGTAGCGGAAATCGGACCAGTTGTTGACGTCGGGCATGAACAGCTTGCGCTCATAGGCCAAGGCGTCCTCGGCGGCGGCGCGAAACGCGGTGTCGCCGGTGGCCCGGTAGAGCCGCAGCAGGGCCAGGGCGAAGCCGGCGGCGCCGTGGGAAAACCCGGTCAGGTGGCGGCCCTGGTAGGTCCGCGGCGACCCCCAGCCGAGATCGCCATTCGGGTCGGGGACGCGGATGGCCAGCAGATGCCGGCCACAGGCGGCGGCGGCGGCCAGCGCCGCGGCGTCGCCGGTGGCGCGATGGAGGACGAGCAGGCCCAGGATGGCGCCCGCGGCGCCCAGGATCACGTCGGCCGAACGGTCGGCCTCGATCAGCGGGGCGTCGATCAGGCCGGCGATCGCGCGGGCCTCCTCCAGCAGGCTGGGCTCGTCCAGCAATCCGCCCACGCGCACCAGGCCATAGATGATCGATCCGAGACCCAGGCCGCCGCCGAGCCCCAGCGCCTTGGCGTTGAGCCGGCGCACGTCGGACGTCAGGGCCGCGCGCGCCGGCGCCGTCGCGGCGAGCGCCAGATCGCGGAACCGCGCTTCTCCGGTGACCCGCGCCAGGGCGGCGCAGAACAGCGCCATGCCGGTCGTGCCGCTCATCAGGTCGAGGCCCAGCACCGAGACCTGCAGGTGGTCGTGATCGAGCGGGACGAGGCCGTACCAGGCGGCGCCGTCGCCGGCGCGGATCGCGGCGGCGTCCACGATATCGCCGAGCCGGATCGCCATCTTTGTCAGATCGGGGGCCGTCAGATCCGAAGCCGTCGGATCCGGCCCGTCGTCGCGGGCGGCCGGGGGTTCGGCCTGTTCGTCGCGGGGCGGGGCGATCGTGCTGCTGATGATCCGCGCCTGGAACGCACGGTCCTCGTCGCCGAGCCGCCGGACCCGCGCCAGGACCCGCTCGAACGGCGCCGCCGCGAGGCTGGATTCGATCCGCCGGCCCGGCGCGGCCTCCAGCCAAGTGGCGTCGGTGCGCGCGGTGAACATCGGGATGTCGCAGGCGGCCGCGGCCTCGCGCTCGGCCGCGCGCATCGCCCAGGTTGCAGGCGCCATCTCGACGATCGTGTCCCCGCGCAGCAGATAGTCGAAATTCAGGCTCCAGGCCGCGCCGTCGGTGAGGGCGCCATAGGCGCGCGCGCGCCGCTGGACCAGCCCGTAGGTGCGGGTGTCCCTGAGGAGGACGCGGATCACGACGTTGCGAAACGGCGCCAGCGGGCCGCCGGGTTCGAGGAGCGCCGCGCGGTTTGCGACCAGAAACGCGTAGAGGTCGTCGAAGCCCCCCATGAAATCCCGGAAGTGTGTGGCGACCTGGGCCGTCCAGCCGAGCGGCGAGTCACCCTCGTCGGAGAAAACGGCGCCCCCGACGGCCATCGCGTCGGTGTTGGTCTCCCGAAAACTCGTCCAGGTCAGTCCCGGATCGTCCCGTTCCTCCATGCCGCCGATCATGTTCAGCAAGCCGCCTGGACCGAGCACCCAGGTCGGCAGATAGAGCGTCGTCAGCACCGAGTCGTTCAACAGCGACTGGGCCAGGCCGGCCGCGGCGCCGGCGCGCTCGCCGCCCTCGGGCTTGGCCAGATCCGGCGTCACCAGGGTTTCGAGATCGACCGGGACGGGGAAGCCCCCCGCGGAGATCACGTTCTCATGGTGAAAATCGCAGGCCCGCAACAGGTGCAGCATCGCCAGCAGGCCGCCGGCCCGCCGGTAGAACAGCGCCTGGTCCCTGTCGGCCCTGTTCTGGTCGGCGGCGATGAACTCGCACCAGCCATAGCCGTCGCGCACCAGCACCCGCACCGGCGTCAGCGCCACCGGCGCGGCGTGGTCGCCCATCCAGTCCACCAGGCTCGCCCAGGCGGCGTCGATGTGCAGGTCCTTGGGCTTGTAGACCACCTTCAGTCCGCCGGCGAAGGTCAGGATCGACACCGTCCGGCCGCCGCGGTGCGGGTCGGAGAGATCGGTCGCGACAGCCTCCACCAGGCCCGGTTCGTCGCCCGATGAAAACCTCTCGCCGATCGCCGCGCGGTCGCGCGCTAGCCGCGCGATCAGATCGGCCGTGCTGTCGACCCAATGGGAAACCGCCACGCCGATCAGCCGGGCGGCGACCGGGTGGGCCAGGAAGAAGTCGCGCTTGCCGCCGCTGCGCCAGGTCTCCACATAGGCCTCGTAGATCAGCCGCGATCCGGGCGCGGAGAAGGGCAGGAAGAACCGGTCGCCCCGGTGACGCGCCAGGTGGCGATAGAGACTGAAGTCGCCGAACAGTCCGGGACCGCACAGGGCGGCCAGCCGCAGCAGCAGGCTGCGCTCCAGGGTGGCGATGGCGGAGGGCGCGAAAAGCCGCGCCGCTTCATCCCCCGCCCGCTCGGCCAACAGCCGCCGCGCCGAAACGACCATCGGCCACAGCAGCTCCTCGAACGGCGCCGGCTCGGCGTCCTCGCCCGGCGGGGGCGGCGAGGCCGGCTCGCCGGCTTCGGCGACGAGCCGTTGGAAGGTGACGGCCCATCCCGGCAGCGGCGAGCCGGCGGGCAGCTGCGCGGGGCCGAGCAGATCGCGCGCGGCTTGCTCGTCCAGCCCGTCGCGTCGCAGCCTCTTGGCGAACATCGCATCGTCGCCGGCCGTGGCGGCGTCGCGCCAGTCGGAAAAAAGCCGCTGATCCCGCTCGCGCCCGGCGTCATCGGCCGGCGGCGCGACGACGGCCAAGCCCGCCAGGCGCTCGTCGATCGTGCTGGCTCGCCCGGCGATATCGCGAACGTCGTCGTCGGACAAAGTCGATGGGCTCATGATGGAAGCTTCGT
Source organism: Phenylobacterium sp. (assembly GCA_003136395.1). Lineage (GTDB taxonomy): Bacteria > Pseudomonadota > Alphaproteobacteria > Caulobacterales > Caulobacteraceae > Phenylobacterium. The sequence continues at coordinate 4,375 of PLEH01000019.1, read as the reverse complement.
CACCGCGCCGGCCGAGTAGAACAGGCCGCAACGCTACCCCGGTGATCCTCCAGTTGTCGCGTGCAACCTTGACTGATCCGCCTGTAAGGCGTTGCTTTGACGTTTCGATAGAGATGAGCGCGCGCGTTCCTGAGAATCCAGCAGCAAATCCCATCCATTCTGGAGAACGGATATGTCTCCCGCACCAGACCCCCAGTCCCGAGTGATCGGGCAGGCCATGAGCGATCCGGCCTTCCGCAAGCGGCTGCTGGCCGATCCGGCCGGCACCCTGAAAGGCGCGGGCGTGGAAGTTCCCAAAGGCGTCACGATAGAGGTCGTCGAGGACACCGCGACGAAGGTGCATCTGGTCCTGCCCGCGCCCGCGGACGAGATGCTGGATGCCGACCTTGACATCGCCGTGGGTGGGATGGCGGCGATGTTCCTCAGAAATACACACGAGAGCTGCGTTTGAGGCGAAGGCGTGATGGCGCGCACGCAGGCGGCCGACTACGAGGCGCGGCGATCGTCGAGGCGGCGGCCCGCGCTCTATGCGTGGGGCAGCTTTCTGGGCGCCTCGGTGGCCCAGTTGGCCCATGCCCTGGGTGGTAGCCGGGGCAGATTCCCGTAAGGTGTAGGCGACGGCGAGCCTGACGAGGTGGGGCAAGCCTGGAACGACGCTTGTCCATCGCCATTTCATCTAGGGCAATGCGGCAGCTGGCGATCTCGCCGGCAGTCACCTACTCGCGGGCGCATCCACATACTCAAGCCCTGGCAATGTCCGCTTTCCCCCCGGAGCTGACATTCAGCGGGTCCGCTTTCGGGCAAGAAGCCTAAGACCGCTTTCGACCCTTAGCGGACGTTCAGGGCTATGACCCGCGCGCTGAGTGTCGCGTTGACGGTAGCCGTGCATTGGCATCCCATGACCGCATTGGGGGAGTGGCGTGATGGGGGAGTTCCTGGAGGCTGAAGGCGAAGCTGCGTCGGAAGCCGCCGTCCAGACCGAAAACGCCGGCGTCGGCGTCGCCCTGGAGCGCGTGCGGGCCCGGCGCGGCGGCAAACGCACAGATGACGCCGCCGACCGCTTCCTCGAAGACCAGCGCGGCCTGATCGCCGAACAGCGCCGCCACCTGCACGAACAGATGCGCCACATGGGCTTGGACCGCTGGTCCAAGCGCCTGCGGCTGGCGCTGCAGGCCATGACCATCGCACTCGGGCTGGCGGTGGCTGGCGGCTTGGCCTGGATGGCCTGGGACGCCGCCCACGCCGACGGCCTGGTCGTTGAGGCCTTCTCCGTCCCGCCGGACCTCGCCGCACAAGGCGCCACCGGCCCGGTCGTAGCGCGCGAGGTGCTGGATTACCTCCGCGAACTCGACCGCGGCGCCAACTCGCTGTTCGAGGTAAAGACGTCCGACGCGTTTACTCAAGGCACGAAGATCGAGTTGCCCGAGACGGGTCTGTCGCTAGGCGAGGTGCAGAAGGCCCTTCGCGATTGGCTGGGCCATGAGACCCACCTCTCCGGCGAGGTGCTGAAGACGCCCACGGGTCTGAAGGTCATCGCCCGCACGGAGTTGGGTGAGACCGCGACCGCCGAAGGCCCGCCCGACCAACTCGCCGCGCTCACCGGCAAGGTCGCTGAGCAGATCTTCGCCAAAGCGCGCCCGAACATCGTCGCCGAACTCTACATCCGTCAGGCCCGGGTGGCGGAAGGGGCGGCCCGCCAGGGCCGGCTGGACGACGCGCGGCGCCTTCTCGACACGTTGCTCGCTGCCAGCGACGACGCGGCGCAGATCAGCCTTGCGGAAGACCTGCTGGGCCTCATCGACGAGGAGGAGGGCCATCTCGCGAAGGCGATCCCTCATTTCCAGGCGACGACGGCGTCGCCGGACCGGCGGCTGGCGGCCGTTGGCGCGGGCAATCTGTCCAACGCCGAACTGCTGCTCGGGCACACGGCGGCGGCTCGGGCCGCGGCCCGCCGCAGCATGGAGCTGATTTCGCAGGTTCCGCGGACCCGGGCGAACGCCGCCGACCTGGACGCATGGCAATCGAAGGGCCTGTATCTGCTTAGTGACTACCGGGGCTCGGCCGACCTCATTCGTCCCATCATGCGCCGCCACCTCGCCGGCAGAGGTGGCGACTCTCATCGCGACTACGCACTTCAACTCGCCTTCATTCACGACCCGTCGTCGCGGGCGATCATGGACATCCCCAACACGCGGTTGGACGCGGCGTTGGAGGATTGGCCAGCCGTCATTCGCGACTGGAACGCCAGGCCCGACTCGGCCCTGGTCCTCGCCCAGCCGGCGCCGCAGGCCGGCCGGATGGAAGCGCTCGCCCGCCTGGACCGTTTCGCCGAGGCCGACGCCATAGGCCGGACCCTGCCCGCCGATTGCGTACCTTGCTTCGGCGTCCGCGGCGTGGTCGCCGCGCTGGAAGGCGACCCGGCGCGGTCCGAACGCGAGTTCGCCGCCGCCCTCAGGCTCGATCCGAAGCAGCCCGATGTTCTCGTCAGGCGAGGGCGTGTGCGGTTGGCGCGCGGCGAGGTCGAGCCCGCCCGCGCCGACTTCGAAGCGGCCAGCGCTTCGGCGCCGCGGTGGGCCGACCCGCTGGAGGCCTGGGGCGAGGCCCTGCTGGCCAAGGGCGACGCCAAGGCCGCAGCGGCGAAGTTCGCCGAAGCTCAGCACTTTGCCCCCCGCTGGGGTCGCCTCCACCTGAAGTGGGGCGAGGCGCTGGCGAAGCAGGGCAAGGCCGCCGAGGCGAGAGCGCAGTTTGCCACCGCCGCTGCCCTAGACCTTACCTTGGCCGAACGTGCCGAACTCGCGGCGCAGAAGGTCTGACGGCGATGGACATCCACAAACCCAAGCCGTGGCACGGCGTCCGCGAGTTCCTGAAGGAGTACGTGATCATCGTCGTCGGCGTGCTGACCGCGCTCGGCGGCGAGCAGGCGGTGGAGCGCCTGGAGTGGGCGCCTGTCCTACGACACCCTGGCGCACGACGACGCCACCCATGCCGGGGTGGCCGACCACATGTCCCAGGGTGCGGCGGCCATCTGGACCAAGGCCTATTCGATGATGCCCTACATGGAGCGGACGAACGCCGAGGAGGCCCAGGCGGTCGGGCGGTTGCACGCGCTGCGCCACAGCGGCGGCGCTCTGAGCGAGGCGGAGCAGGCCCACGTGCTGGACGCCGTCGAGGCCCTGCGCGTGCAGGAGTACAGCATGTGGCGCGCAGCCGCATGGGTCCTGCCGGAGATCCGCAAGCTGGGGCCGCTGGATGCGACGCGCATGAAGCTGTTCCTGGGCCGCGCGCGCGACCGCTACGGCGCGGCCTGCGTCAAGGACGTGCCCGCCGACTGGGCGGGCTGAGGAACCCGCCATGGACCTCCACAAACCCAAGCCCTGGCATGGCCTTCGGGAATTCCTGAAGGAGTACGTCATCATCGTAGTCGGCGTGCTGACCGCGCTGGGCGCCGAGCAGGGCGCTGAATGGTTGCATTGGCAGCATCAGGTTGAGGTGGCCCGTCAGTCTCTCACTTTCGACATGACGCGCACCTTGGCATGGGACGGGGCGCAGCAGGCCGTAACTCCCTGTGTCGGCGCGCGGCTCGATGAGATCGAAAAGCTCCTCGAACAGGCGCAGACCACCGGTCGGCTGCCAGACGTTGGTCACATACCTCGCTTGGGACGCGCCTCCTGGGTGTTGCGCAGCTGGTCGGCGCTGACGTACGGCCAGGTACTCGGACACATGTCCAATCGTGAGCAGATCAGCCTCTCGGGCCTCGCCTTGGCCGTCGAAGGCGCCAACAAGTCCGCCGTCCAACTGTCGGAGCAGTGGGAAACGCTCCGGGCGATGGGGGGTCCGGCACGGCAAATCAGCCGTGAGGAGGTCGCTGCGCTCCGCCGGGCGGTCTATGACGCCCGAGAGCAAGCCAACGGCCTGCGGGTAAGTGCAGAGCGCATCGAGACGTTCGCGCTGCAGACAGAGCTGCTTCCGCGGGCCCAGCTTGAGGCGGCTCGGACCGATGGCATTCAGGCGATCGGGCGAATGGTGATGTCCGGACCGCTTTGCAAGCCCATTCCGAGGGACTTCACACCTGGCGGGGACGAGAACTCAGCAACCTTGGCAGCGCCGATACGCTCCTTCGGAGGTGGTGACATGGACGTTATGGGCCTCCGTAACGAGGCGCTCAAGTAAGGCCAATGGCTGCCGCCCAGGCCTAGCCGCCAACGTCCGGTTTCCCCCCGATCCCGACCCTAGCGGAGTCCGCTTTCGGGAAGGTCGGCTAAGACCGCTTCTCTATCGCGGCTCCAGTCAATCACGATTGGATCATCGCATTGCCAGCTCCCTTTGTTGGTGAGCTCGCCGGGTTGAGGTCGCCGCACGGGGCTCGTGCTTCTCT
>PLEH01000295.1 GCA_003136395.1 Phenylobacterium sp. | reverse complement strand
ACCGGCATCTGCATGTCCATCAACACCAGATCGAATGACCTAGCCTTGAACGCTTCGACGGCCAGGGCGCCGTTTTCGACAACGGTCAGATCGACGCCGCACGGCGCGAGGATAAGGGCGACGACCTTCTGATTGGTCGGATTGTCCTCGGCCAGCAGGATCCGCAACGGCCGATCATGATCAGGACCGGCGGCGACGTCGCGAACCGGCGCTGGGGCAGGCGCCTCGGAGAGGCGCTTGTCGTAGCCGGCCAGAGGCAGGCTGCGCGGCAGCGGGATGACGACCGAGAAGGCGGCGCCCGCGCCAGGCTGCGAGGTCGCGTGGACCTCCCCGCCCATAACGTCGACTAGGGCCTTGATGATGGCCAGGCCCAGCCCAGTGCCGCCGAAGCGCCGGGTGATGGTGCTGTCGGCCTGACTGAAACGTTCGAATAGAGCCTTGGCCGTGATCGAATCGAAGCCGATTCCGGTGTCGCGCACCTCGATCGACAAGCGCGCAGGCTCGGCAGCCTGGTCGGATTCGAGAACTTCGAGATGGACGCTCACCTCGCCCTCGCTGGTGAATTTCACCGCGTTGGATAGCAGGTTGCCAAGGACCTGCTTGATCCGGACGCTGTCGCCCTCGAACAGACCCCGGGCGGTCTGGCCGTAGTCGACGCGGAAGGCCAGGCCCTTCTCGTCAGCGCGGATGCGAGCCACGTCGAGCACGCCGCCCAGGACCTTCTGCAGATCGAACGGCCGCACCTCGAGCTCGAGGCGACCGGCCTCGATCTTGGAGATGTCGAGGAAATCCGAGACCAGCCGCTCGAGCGTAGCCCCCGAACCTTGAACCAGCTCGACCATCTCGCGCTGGAGCGCCGAGAGCTCGGTATGGGCCAAGGCGTCAACGATCCCGATCACCCCGTTCAGGGGCGTGCGCACCTCGTGGCTCATATTGGCCAAAAAGTCGCTCTTGGCGTGGTTTGCGGCCTCGGCCTCGGTCTTTGCCGTCCGCAGTTCCGCCTCCATCTGAGTGCGCTCGGTGACGTCGCGGCCGACACAGTAGATGCGGCCGTCGGATGACCGCGCACGCCATTCTATGTGTTTGTAAGTCCCGTCTGCGCATCGACAGCGGGTCACGGAGCTGTCGGCCTCGCCGCCGACCTGCAGCCGACGCGTGGCGGCGGCGATCAACTCGACATCGTCCGGATGAAGCAGGCCGAGGAAGGACGTACCGATAAGCTGACCGGTCGGATAGCCGAGCACGGTCTGCCAGGACTGGTTCAGATTGATCAGGAAGCCGTCAGTGTCGGAGATACAGAGAAGATCCTGGGAGACGTTGAAGAAGGTATCGAGGTCCTTGGCCGAGGCCTGCTCGCTGGCCACCGCGCGCTCGGCGCGGGCTTCGCTGGCCACCAGCGCCTCCAGGGCTTCCTTGCGTTCGATGGCGATGGCGGCGAGGTGGGCGGCGGCCAGGATCGTGCCTACGTCGTCGTCGGTCGGGGCCCGCACCTCGCGGTGGTACATGGCGAATGTGCCGAGCAGACGTTCCCCGGCGCCGTGGATCGGCTCGGACCAGCACGACGCCAGCCCGGCTTCCTGGGCCAAGTCCTTGAACGCCACCCATAGGGGATCGGTCTGGATGTCGGTGACGATGGCGCGTTCGCCGGTAAAGGCGGCCGTGCCACAGGATCCCGGCGACGGGCCGATCGCTATCCCATCGATGGCCTGGGTGTAGAAGTCCGGCAAGCTGGGTGCGGCGCCGTGCAACAGGTGCTGACTGGACGCATCCAGCAGCAGGATGCTGCATAGCATCCCCGGATGCTCGGCTTCGACGCCGCGCACGATGGCGTCGAGGACCACCCGCAGCGACGCGCCGCCGGCGATCAAGGTCATCGTCCGGGTCAGCATGGCCTACTCGTCGCCATTGAGCGGCGGCTTCGACGAAGTTCTCGTTGTTCCGTCATCTCTGATCGAGTCCGGCGCGCCCCGAGGCTCGGGACATCGCCGCGATCTAAGGCCCTTTGCCATTTCAAAGTGATGAACCTCCAAATGGGCGCCGTCGCCGAGAGGGTGCTGGTAACTTAAATCGGGCGGCACGCGAGGCCCCGCTACGCCATCAGTTCTTCGACGTCCCGGAAGCTCAGCGTGAACCGAAGGTGCAGCCAAACCGCATGGCGGATCACGTCGAATGGGAAACGGCGGCGCTTGTAGGAAATTGATCTCACGAGCGGCTTCGCTGCGGCACTAAGCCGCTAAGGCGCCGATGTCCGTGGTGGACGCCCCATCGCTATGGGTCATGAGCAGATATCCCTGACGTCCGTCATTCTCGCCGAGTCTGGATTGTCGGACGTCGATCTTCGCGCCCGGCCGGATCGTGACGTGCACGACGTCGATCGGCGTGACGAATTGCAACTAGTGCGGCGAGCGACAACGGCGATTCCTTGATCGATCGCCAGGCTAGACGTCCCGTCGAAGAAACCTGCGCGAAGTCCAACTCCGGATTGGCCGACAAATGCAACGTCCATCCCGCCGCCTCGGAAGCTTAATCATCGCCCTGGCCGTCGTGGCTCTGGCAACGCTCAGCGCCTGACCGCCCGGCTGATCGACGATGAGCCGGGTCTGCCTTCATAGAGTTGCTACCAGCGCGTCTTTGGAGACACGATGCTGGCCTATGAATTGGCTGGCTACCTGCCGACGGACAAACAGCGCGTGGCGAGCAAGACGCGGCGCGGCGCTATCGGCGGCATCGCCCAGCCACCCGTTCGCACTCCAAGGTCGGCGCGCCGAACAGTTGGACGAGTTCGGCCGTCAGCCGCACGTTGTGGTCGAAGAGGTCAACCGCCAGTGGGCCAATGTCATCTGCATTCTCAACAGGGGCCATTTCCTGCACGGCAGTCCAGCCTTCGCGACCTATGCGAACCCCTATCTGGAGGCGGTGACCGACTTCCAATTGTAAGGGTTCCCAGACCGTCAGGGCGTCGGTCTCTACCAATTCACAAACATGCTGCACGGCCTTCTGGCCCACACCCAGGTGCAGCCAGCGGAGCTATCGCTCTACTTCAGCCTGCCCCTGGTGGCCGACATTCACTCCTACGCCTTCAAGCTGGGCGCCTTCGCCGAGGTGGGACCCCGCACCGGTTCTTGGCTAGCTTGGCCTTTTACGATGGAGACTGGCGGTTCTGGCATTCACTGGGCGACGGAAAGTTTGTCGAGGGCAAAGCCACGCCAGCGGAGGCCGCCTACTTCGGCGTCATGCCGGAGTTCGCGACCGACCTTAGCTTCGCCTTTCTGACGTTCCTGGCGCAGCACGCCAATTTTGCCGGCAACCTGCGGCAGTTCGCAGCGCTCGAAGACGATGTCTTCAATCTGTCGGCCTCTCTAGCGAAGCTTCGGCTGATCGCTCGGTCCGAGTCGGTGGAGCACGGCGCGAGCCGGATGGCGGCAACCGAGGTCGAGTACATGCTGCTGGTCTGCCGCAGCATGTTCGATCTAATGCAGGAGCTTGCCGCCCGGCTCTGGGACACGGTTACACTGACCGACTCGACCATTCGACGACATCGCCGCCTTGGTCACCGGCGTCTATGCCCGTGTGACGCGGCGCGGCGACGTCGACTCTGGCCCCTTGTCGTGCGGCGCGGTGGCCAGTCTGATCCGCGACGCGCCCCTCGCGAAGGCGCCGATCGATCGGATTATGAGCGAAGGGAGAGGAGACCATCCGCACTCGGCTGGAGCGGCCGCTAGGCGAAGCTTAAATCCACACGTCCCTTCAGGATGTTCTTGGCGATGTGGCGCAGCTGGATTTCGTTGGTCCCTTCGGTCACATGGGTCATGCGCGCCTGGCACCAAGCTTCGAAGAGGTGCGTTTCATTGGCAAAGCCCATGGCGCCGTGGATCTGCATGCTCGTGTCGATGACCTCGAAGGCGGCGCGGGTAGCGAAAAGTTTGAGCATCGAAACCTCGGTCCTGACATCGCGGCCCTCATCGGCCTTGCGGCCGCAATCCAGGGCCATTGCGCGCGCTGCGTAGAGTTTTGTTCCGCACTCAGCCAAGTAGTTTTGGATCGTCTGGTGTTCGGACAGCGTCTTTCCAAACGTCCGTCTCACCTTTGCGTAGTCGATCGCCTTCTCCAGGGCCCAGCGAGCTTGCCCCAGCGTCCGGCCCGCGTTGGCCATTCGCCCATGGCGAACGCCCAACATCGCCAGGTCGAAGCCGCGATTGACCTCGCCGACGCGGTAGGTGTCCGGCACCCGCACATCTGTGAACGACAGGATACCCTCGTTGCCGCCCAGGTGGCCGAAGATCTTGATCACCGATTCCAGTCGATAGCCCGGCGTCGACGTCGGCACATAGAAGCAGGTGATGCCGCCGCGCCGCTGCGAGGCCAACTCCCGGTCGGTGACGGCGTAGACCATGATGAAGTCGGCGGTCGGGGAGTTCGACGTCCACTGCTTGGAGCCGTTTATGATCCAGTGATCCCCGTCTCGAACGGCGGTTGTGCGCATCATCCAGGAATCGGAGCCGGCGTCGGGTTCGGTCAAGCCGAAGGCGCCGCGCAGCCGGCCATTGGCGAGGTCGGGAATCACCTCGGCCTTCAGGGCCGGCGAAGCGTGCGCCCAGACCTCGTGCGGACCGCTCGTGAAGTGGGATAGGATGTAATGCGGCAACTGCGTCGCAGGTGGCCCGTAGCGGTGCCACAGCGATTCGTTGCACAGGAACCATAGGCGTATGCCCAGCTCCGAACCCCCAAACTCCTTGGGACAGAACATGGTGTAGTAGCCGGCCTCGGCGGACTTCATCCGCGCCTCCCGGCGCGCCTCGGTAATGGCGGGGACCTCCTTGCCATCGCCATCGTAGTAGAGACGCTGATCGTTCAATTCGGCCTGAATCCGGGCCTGGATAGGCATGATCTCCTTGTCGACAAAATCGTGCAGACTATCGATGATCATTTGGTCATCTTGGTTGTCGATGAACATATCTCAACCCCACTATAGATGTTATTCACGTAACGTACTGTAAAAAATAGAGTTTCACTCGCGAGAGTTGGCGCGAATAGTCAGGTCAGGGCGGCCATCAGCTCCGGCACGG
>PLEH01000175.1 GCA_003136395.1 Phenylobacterium sp. | reverse complement strand
GAGGCCGAGCGGGCGGTCGAACGGATCAGGGCCTGCGTGGCCAGGGGGCTCGGCGCGAATGACGCCCGCTGCGGCCTGGCGCTCGGCGACCTCGAGCGCGCCGCGGCCGCCGCGCGCTCGGCCATGGACGCGGCGCCTCCGGGCGGACTAGCTGACGGGCGCTGACGGCTAGGACCGCGCGATCAGCTGCACCGGCGTCTCGTCGAATTCAATGACCGGCGTTTCCCAGGGATGGGCCATGGCAAGCTGGCGCAAGGCCATCCTGACCAGCTCCGGATCGGCCCCTTCGTCGACATAGGTCGTGAGAATCGCCGTGGGCGACATCGCCGGCGTCCCGGCCACGCCCAGCGTCGGCGCTGCGGCTGCCGTCGGCACAAAGCTCTCCAGGCCGAGCGAGATCTCGACGACACCCTTGTAGGCGCCGAAGTCACCCAGCGGATTGTCGGCGCGGATGATCGCCAGCATCTTCGCGGCCGTCGGATCGTCCTCGATCGCCTGGGCGTCGCCGCCCATGAGCGCGGCGAAGGTGCTCTGCGCCAGGGGACAGTGAACGCGGACCTTGCGCGCCCGTCGCACCGACTTCACCTCGCCCATGGGGTCCGCCCCTTAAGGGTCTAGGGCAGGTCTTCGGCCAGGATCGCCATCTCGAACATGAACGAGCCGTCGCCGTCCTCGTCCTCGAAGACCACGCCCACGAACTCCTCGCCGACATAGACCTCCGCGGAATCCTTCTGCTTTGGCCTCGGCGTCAGCACGATGCGGGCGTTGGCGAAGGTGCCCCGCAGGTGCCCTTCGAGCTTCCGGATCATTCGTTCGTCCACGCCAACGCTCCTGCAGTCTAAAGGCGGCGGGAACCTAGCCGGTCGCGACGCCCCCGAAAACGGCAAAGACGTGAAAACCTCAGATCACGTAGTCGTAGACGATGTCGGCCAGCGTGTGGTCCATGCTGCGCGCCGGCTCCTCGCAGGTCGGGCAGTTCACCAGCCTGGCGGGCACGCCCGCCGCGGTGCAGCCGGCCGGCACCTCCTTCAGCACCACCGAGCCCGAGGCGATCTTGGCGTAGTCGCCGATCGAGATGTTGCCCAGCACCTTGGCGCCCGCGCCCAGCAGCACGCCCTTGCCGATCTTCGGGTGGCGGTCGCCGCGCTCGGCGCCGGTGCCGCCGAGCGTCACGCCCTGCAGCATGGAGACGTCGTCGCCGATCACCGCGGTCTCGCCGATGACGATCCCGGTGCCGTGGTCGATGAAGACTCCCCGTCCGATCCGCGTGGCCGGGTGGATGTCCACCTGGAAGAGCTCGCTCATCCGGCTCTGCAGGTAGAGCGCGAGCGTCTCGCGGCCCTCGGTCCACAGCCAGTTGGCGACCCGTTGGGTCTGCAGCGCCAGGAAGCCCTTGAAGAACAGGAACGGCTGGACATAGCCCTTGCAGGCCGGATCGCGCTCGAACACCGCCTTCAGGTCGGCCTCGGCGATCTCCACCAGCGTCGGGTTGGCCGCATAGGCCTCCTCGGCGACCTCGCGGATGCTCATCTCGCGCAGTTCCTGGTCCCCGAGCTTGCGGGCCAACTGATAGCTGAGCGCCCCGCCCAGGCTCTTGTGGTTCAGGATCACGGCGGCCAGCAGGCTCGCCAGCGCCGACTCCTTCTGCGCCGCGGCCTCGGCCTCATTGCGCAGCGACGCCCATACGGGCGGCGCGGTATCCAGATCGACGACTTCCAGGCGTTGCTGGCTCATCAGGTCCTCACGCCCCCCAATCCTGCTCGCGCCCATGAGGCGTACTCCCTATCCTAGCATGACGCGTGCGAGCGCGCCCGGCAAAGACCCTTCGATGGCCATATGGTAGCCGCGCAGCAGCATCGCCACTGTCAGCATGTCGGGAAGATATCCGGCCACCGCGGCGTTCAGCGCCTCCCGGAACGGGACCCGGACCAGGGCGATCGCCTCGGTGTCGTCGGCCTCATGCCCGGCCTGCGCCTGCGACAGACCCAGCGCCACATAGCCGATCATCCGCTCGTCGGTCACCGAGTTGGAAAGCTGCACGCGCATGACTTCGCGCCACTCCGCCGCCGCCAGGCCGGTCTCCTCAGCCAGTTCGCGCCGGGCGCCCTCCAGGGGATCCTCCCCCAGCGGGGATCCGCCCTCGGGAAGCTCCCAGGTGTAGTCGCCGAGCGGAAAACGGTGTTGCCCCACCAGGACGATCGTCCCGTCCTCGTGGATCGGCAGGACCGCCACCGCCAGGTTCTTGAAACGCACCAGGCCGTAGGGCGCGGGCCTTCCGGTCGGCGCTGTCGCGATCTGCTCGGTCACGGCGATCCAGCCGCTCTCGAAGGCGACCCGCTCGGTCCCTGGCTTCCAGGGCTCGCCGTGCGGCCGCAGCCAGGCTGGTTTGTCGGTCATGATTCCGGCTCGCCTTGCGGTGCGTGCGGGCTCACCCATAAAGGAGCCGCCCTATCGCTTCCTAAACGCTCACGAGGCGCCTGTGACCATCACCCTGCCGCCCGCCCCGCAATTCGGCGCGCCCATAGCTCTTCGGCCGGCGCCTGATGTGCTGGCCTTCCTGGCCACCCGGCGCTCGACCTCGGCGGTCACTCTGGCGGAGCCGGGCCCCAGCGCGGACGAACTCGACATCCTCTTTCGGCTTGCGACCCGGGTCCCTGACCACGGCAAGCTAACCCCCTGGCGCTTCATCGTCCTGGAGGGCGAGGACAAGGCCCGTTTCGCAGGGAAACTCGAGGCGCTGGCCCTGTCGCGCGGCGATCCGAAGGCCGCGGCCAAGCTCGGCAAGCTGAAAATCCCGCCGCTGGCCGTGGCGGTGATCTCGTCGCCCAAGCCCGACACCATGCCGGAGTGGGAGCAGATCCTCTCCGCCGGCGCGGTGGGCGCCACCCTGCTCTACGCGACGCTCGCCATGGGCTATGGCGCCAATTGGATCACCGACTGGTACGCCTATGATCCCCAGGCGAACGCCATCCTGGGCCTGGCGGAGACGGAAAAGGTCGCGGGATTCGTGCTCATCGGCACCCCGCGGGAGCCCGCGCTGGAGCGCGAACGCCCCGAGGCCTCGGCCCTCGTGAGCCGCTGGCAAGGCTGACAACCAGATCCTTCCCCAGGGAGGATCCCAAAAACACAACGGCCGGACGACGCGGGACGTCGTCCGGCCTGAGGTGTGACACGCCCGAGGAGAGATGGGCCCGTCATCTATAGGCCCCGTTAAGGAATTTGAAAAGCCGATTCCGCCCCATTCCAGAGCAGCCGTGACTTTTCCCCTCAGAGGAGAATTGTTCGGCCTTAGTCCTCGATCTCGGAGATCTGGGCGCCGACCCAAATTCACGATCCGACCAAAGCAATCCTGACGGCAGGCCCAATAATCGCGGGGTGGGCGCCAGATATTGGTCCATCCGATTTGCTGAACGCCCGCGTCAGCCGCGCCCGCGATAGGCCACCACGCCTTGATCGGGCAACCACAGGCCTTCAGGCGGGGGGCCGCTTTGCCAGAAGACATCTATCGGGATGCCGCCGCGCGGGAACCAGTAGCCCCCGATGCGCAGCCATTTGGGCTCGGCGGTCGCCACGATCCGCCGCCCGATCGCCACCGTGCAGTCCTCGTGGAAGGCCCCGTGATTGCGGAACGCGCCCAGGTAGAGCTTCAGCGACTTGGATTCGATCAGCCACGGCCCCGGCGCGTAGTCGATCACCAGGTGGGCGAAATCGGGCTGGCCGGTGACCGGGCAGAGCGAGGTGAACTCGGGCACGGTGAACCGCGCCAGGTAGAGCGTATCGGCCTGCGGATTGGCCACGCGCTCCAGCACCGCCTCGTCGGGGCTCGCCGGGGCCGCAACATGGCGGCCAAGCTGGGTCAGTTGGGTCTCGTCCATGGGGGCGGCTTTACCGCTCGCCAACCCGCCCCGCAACCGAGACAGCCGCGTCCCTTCCCGCTATCAGGGGCGCAAAATAGGAGGAGGCGACCATGGCTGGCGGCGGATTCGAAGACTTCGTGGTGGTGGTGACCGGCGCTTCGACGGGTCTGGGCCGGGCGATCGCGCTGGAGACGGCCCGCCAGGGCGCCAAGGCCGTCGTCATCAACTACGCCCGCAGTCAGGCCGAGGCCGAAGAGACCGCCCGCCTCGTGGAAGCCGAGGGCGCCAAGACCGTGCTGGTCCAGGGCGACGTCGCCTCCGATGACGATTGCCGCAGGATCGCCGCCGCCGCCGAGCCCTTCGGCCGCATCGACGCGCTCTTCAACAACGCCGGGACCACGAAGTTCGCCAACCACGCCGACCTCGACGCCGTCTCCGGCCAGGATTTCCTCGACCTCTACGCCGTCAATGTCGTGGGCGCCTACCAGATGGTCCGCGCCTGCCGCGCTCTCCTGGAAGCCGCTCCGCAGCCGGGCGCGGTGGTCAACACCGCCTCCATCGCCGGCGTCGTCGGCATCGGCTCCTCGGTGCCCTACGCCGCCTCCAAGGGCGCGCTCACCACCATGACCCTGTCGCTGGCCCGCGCGCTCGCCCCGAAGATCCGCGTCAACGCCGTCTGCCCGGGTTTCATCGACACGCCCTGGTTCGGCAAGGGCCTGCCGGAGGCCGCCGTGGACCGCATCCGCGCCAACGCCGCGGCCTCAACGCCGCTCAAGGTCGCCTCGACGCCCGACGACATCGCCGCGGCCACCGTCTTCCTCGCGTCCAGGGCCTCGCGCCATGTCACCGGCGAGACCCTGCTGGTCGACGGCGGGTCCCATCTGGGCTTCGCCGCCCTCGTCGCCCGCTGAGTCCCCGAGCCGATCCTTGCGACTTACCGATGTCGCAAGGCGCCTACGAGAATGGCGCCTGACCCGGCGAAAGCCCAAACATTGATCAGGGCGCGCGCAAGCCTGGCCGTATCCAGCTTGCCAATTTGAACTCGCGGGGCGCCCCGCGAGGATGTCCGGGCACGGTCGGATCCGGTCAACCCGGACAAAGAGGGCCGGAGACAAGGGGATATACGAATGAAGGCTCAGAATTTCTTGCTCCTGGCCGCCGCCGCAACGCTGACCATCGTCGGCGCCGCCCGCGCCGACGATGCGCCGGCCGCCGCGCCTGCCGGACCGATGGCGCTATCCACACCCGCGATGTCGGCGTCTCTCTCTTCGAACGCCGATCCGATCAGCGCCGATGTCGGATTCCTTGGGAAGATCTACTTCAGCGGCCAGTTGACCGGGCTTGGGACCTGGCAGAACAACGCCGTCCCCGGGAACAACGACAAGACCAAGGCCGACCTCAGCAACGCCCAGATCGAGATTCAGAAAACGGACGGCCTAGTCCAATTCTACATCCAGGCCGGAACTTACACCTTTCCGTCCCTGGGCGCGGCGTACGTATCTTCTGGGCGCTTGACGGACGAAACCTACAAGATCGTGCCTGTGGCCTATCTGAAGATCGCGCCGACCGCTGAGTTCAACATCGAGATCGGCAAGCTGCCGACCCTGATCGGGGCGGAATACACTTTCACCTTCGAGAACCTGAACATCGAGCGCGGCCTGCTCTGGAATCAGGAGACAGCGGTCAGCCGCGGCGTGCAGGCCAACTACGCCAAGGGTCCGCTGACCGTCTCGGTCTCCTGGAACGACGGCTTCTACTCCAACCACTACAATACCGGCTCGGCCCTGGTCTCCTATGTCATCAGCCCGGCAGACACCGTGGCTTTCGTCGCGTCCGGCGCCTTCTCAAAAGTTTCGACGTCGCGTTTCGTGACTCCTGTCGCCCAGAATAACGGAACGATCTGGAACGTGATCTGGACCCACACCGCGGGCGCGTGGGTGATCAACCCCTACCTGCAATACACCACGACCCCAAAGATCACGTCGTTCGGCCTCCCGAGTTCCGCCTCTACATTCGGCGGCGCCGTGCTGGCCAAATATACCGTCAGCCCGACGGTCAACATCGCCGGCCGGGTGGAATACATCGGCTCCTCCGGCTCGCAGGTTGCGCTGCTCTATGGCCCGAAGAGTTCGGCCTGGTCGCTGACGCTGACGCCTACCTGGCAGGTGAAGACCCTCTTCATCCGCGGCGAGCTCTCCTACACCAAGCTCGACTCGATGGGCGCCGGAGCCGGCTTCGGCAAGTTCGGAAACAAGACCGATCAGGCCCGCGCGATGATCGAGACCGGCGTCCTGTTCTAGGCCTCGAAAGGGTGGGCCCGCGGGCCCACCCCAACGGCCCCGCGAATCGCCGCCGCCGGGCTCCGGCGGCGGCTTTTCCTTGCGTCAAACCTCGCCCCTTGATCTAAGGTCCCCCCTCCTCGCGGATGCGCATAAATTGTGCGCGGCGAGCAACACCCTTTGCGGGAGTATCCGATCCCGTCGGTTTCGGTAGACGGTCGTACCCCCAGGTCTATGTTGACGATTCGCAGAGCTAACGGAGCGCGACGCATGGAGCGGATGGCCTTTCGAGCCCAGACCATCGTCGCCGACGTGGCCCTGGCCTCCGTGGCCTTCGCCCTGGCCTATCTCGTGGCGTCCTCCGGCGCGCCCGTCCAGGACGTCACCGGCGTCCCCGCGCTCAGCCTGGCGCAGCTCATCGTGCTCTACGCGGCGCTCGCCGGCGGCTTCAGCATGCTGTTCCGCCGCGAGCGTTCGCCGTGGCGGTACGCCTCCATTCCCGACGCCCTGGTCCTGGCCCGCATCGCCGTCCTGACCGTCGGCGTCTTCCTCTTGTGGGTCTTCATCATCGACCGCGCCCGCGGCCTGCCGCGCTCGACGCTCTTCCTGGCGCCGATGTTCCAGATGGTGGGCTCCATGGGCGTGCGGATCCTCAGGCGCGCCCTGCACGAACATGCGCTCGACAGCTTCTCGCCGCTGAAGACCGCCTCCGACCGGGTCACCCAGTCGCCGTCCCTGCTGCTGATCGGCCCGCCGGCCCTGGCCGACAGCTATCTGCGCGACATCGCCCGCAGCCATGACCGCACCTACACGCCGGTCGGCATCGTCAGCGCCGACCGCCGCGACGTGGGCCAGCAGGTGCGCGGCGTCTGCGTCATCGAGAGCCTTGAAAACCTCGATGAGGCCCTGGCCGACCTGCGCCGCTGGAACCGTTATCCGCGCGCCATCCTGTTCCTCGAGGAGCCGGGCCGCCTGAAGGGCCTCACCGCCGACCAGCTGGGCCGCCTGAAGAACGACGGCATCCGCCTTCTGCGCCTGCCCTCGATCGTGGAGCTGGCGCAGCACGACGGCGTCACCCTGCTGCCGATGCGCGACATCAACATCGAGGAGCTTCTGGCCCGCGAACCCATCGAGCTCGACCGCGGCGCCATCGGCAACCTGATCCGCGGTCGCCGCGTGCTGGTCACCGGGGCCGGCGGCTCCATCGGCGCCGAGCTCTGCCGCCAGGTCGCGGCCTTCCACTGCGCCCACCTGACCCTGCTCGACTTCTCCGAGACCTCGCTCTTCGAGATCGAGCGCGAGATGGCCGAGACCTTCCCGCACATGAGCCGCCACGCGGTCCTGTGCGACGTCCGCAACGCCGCCCGCGTCACCCAGGCCTTCGGCGCCCAGAAGCCGGACCTCGTCTTCCACGCCGCGGCCCTGAAGCACGTCTCCATGGTGGAACAGCACCCCTGCGAGGGCGTGCTGACCAACGTCATCGGCACCTGGAACGTGGCGGAGGCCTCTAAGGCCTGCGGCGCCGGCCAGATGGTGCTGATCTC